>NZ_JAEIGB010000019.1:0-54148 GCF_022341265.1 Geobacillus sp. YHL | reverse complement strand
CCCGTACCCGCCGTATCCGCCGTACCCGCCGTATCCAGGCTGGTGGTATTAATCGTCTATTCATGAAAGAATAAGCATCCCTGTGGAACAAGAAGGGATGCTTATTCAATGATCCCGGTGTCGCGGATGCGGACGTCCGCTGTTTGCAGCATGCTCCATACCGATTCGGATGGCGCTGTCATCCCTTTCTCCCCTTTCTGCGCCCTGTCTTCTTAACGGATTGAGAAAGAGGATGTCCTTCTGCCGTTCGGACATCCCCTCGTTTTGTTATTGCATGGCATTTCGTTGATAAGGGAGCTGATTCGTATACCCTTGGAACTGCTGGTACGTTTGCTGAAGCTTTTGTGGATCGGCGGCTTCAAGCTTGTACCATCCTTTTTTGAACATCAAGTTGTACAAGTCGCGCTGACAGTTTTGCGTTTCGGTGAAAATATTCATCATATCTTGATATAACGGTTGGTTGCTCGCTTCATGCAAGTACACGCTGTATGACAACGTCATGTATTTTTCCGTCGCCAGCATGTCATTGAGAAAATCGCGCTCGTTCATTTGCGGCGTTTTCGGCACTTGTGTCTCCGGATTTTGCACTTGTTTCGTGTTCATGCATCGTTCCTCCTTTCACATCACCGGCGGCTGCGGCGGGTTTTGCAAATGGCGCAAAATCATGTCGTAATGGCGCTGATGCATCTGTCCAGCGCGCTCGATCGCCTGCACTACTTCAGGATCGCGGCATTGCGAGGCGAAAAAGTGCGCCTTTTTCGCCGCCAGCAAGTTCCATGACATCATATCGGAAAAATACATGGCGTCTTTGGTGGACACCATTTGCGGCGGCTCAGGCATCGCCGCCTGCGGGTTCGTTTGCGGTTGCTGTTGCATCGTTGTTCGCTCCTTTCGTCGGTTGTTCGCTTGTAGATTGTGCAGAGAGTGGAAAATTATGCGCATATAAAAAATAAACCGTGGGGAAAAAACATATTCAATTGAATTGAAACATGGTACAATAAGAATGGTGAATGCGTTTCCATACAAGGAGGCTTGCAACAGTGGAGCAGTTGATGCGCGATTTTTTCCTGTTCTTATCGAAAAATAAAACATTGACGAAATGGGCGAAACGATACGGCCTCCGCTTCGGCGCTTCACGGTTTGTCGCCGGCGAAACGATCGAGGAAGCGGTGCGCGTCATCCGCCAGCTGAACGAAAAAGGATTGGCGGTCACGGTCGACTATTTGGGTGAGTTTGTCGACAATGAGCAGGAAGCGAATGAGATGGCGCGCCATTGCTTGGAGGCGATTGAGGCGATCAGCCGGGAGAAATTGAACTCGCAGCTGTCGCTGAAAATGACATCGATGGGGCTTGATATTTCCGATGAGCTTGTCATGCGCAACATGCGCCGCATTTTGGATGCGGCAAAACAGCGCGGTGTGTTTGTGACGATCGATATGGAAGACTATTCGCGCTGCCAAAAGACGCTGGACATTTTTAAAACGTTGAAAAAAGAATACGACAACGTCGGCACGGTGCTGCAGGCGTATTTGTACCGGACGGAACAAGACATTGAAGACTTAAAGCCGTACCGCCCGAACTTGCGTCTCGTCAAAGGAGCGTACAAAGAACCGCCCGAAGTGGCGTTTCCGGATAAAAAAGATGTCGATGAGAACTTTAAGAAGATCATCAAAATGCATTTGCTAAACGGCAACTACACGGCGGTGGCGACGCATGACGACGCCATCATCGAATATACGAAGCAGCTCGTCAAAGAATACAACATTCCCAACAGCCAGTTTGAATTCCAAATGCTGTACGGCATCCGCCCGGAGCGCCAACTCGAGCTGGCGCGCGAAGGATATACGATGCGCGTGTACGTTCCGTACGGCACGGACTGGTATGGCTATTTTATGCGCCGGCTCGCCGAACGGCCGGCCAACGTGGCGTTTGTTTTAAAAGGCATCTTCCGCAAGTAGGGGCGCAAAACAGAGGAAAACGCCGGCGGCCGCTGAGCGTTCGGGCGCAGAAGAGGACAGGCATCCAGCGGCAACGGCCATCAAGCCTTTTTGGATTTCAGACAAACGCCGTTGCATGTCACGGGGCGTCGGGCGGTCATTTGAGGTAAACGCCGTTCAGATCGTGCGGCCTCTCTTTATTTGCAGCTATGACAGGCGGGAGCTGACGCCATGGGCGTCAGTCCCCTTGCATGTTGTGTTTTTTGTACTGCTGGTTTTGGCTTGTCCGCTTGCCGCCGCCGTCGGCTTCGACCGTCGGGCCGGCGTTTCCTTTGACGCTTGCGGCGCTGACGCCGCGTTCAGATGGATTTTTTTTCAACCGGGCCATCGGTGGTTCACCTCCTGATCGTTAGTATGAGCAACATTTCGGAGTGCGATGTCGGGAAAAATATGCGCAAATATATTGCGAAAATTATCAACATACTATATATTTAGTTATAGAGAGCGGTTTCAACGATATTTTTTTCATCAAAAAATGAATGACCATTCATTCAATGGTGTGAGGGGGAACCGAAATGGTAAAACGCATTCGGCGCGCCGCGGTGCTCGGGTCCGGCGTCATGGGTTCGGGCATTGCCGCCCATTTGGCGAACGTCGGCATTCCGACGCTGCTGTTGGATATCGTGCCGCGGGAATTGACGAAAGAGGAAGAAGCAAAAGGTTGGACGCTCGAGCATAAACAAGTGCGCAACCGCCTCGCCAATCAGGCGCTCGAGCGGCTGCTCAAGCAAAAACCGGCGCCGCTCATGTCCAAAGACAACATCGCTTTGATTGAAACGGGCAACTTCGAGGATGACTTCCACCGGCTCGCGGAAGTCGATTGGATCATTGAAGCGGTCGTTGAAAAGCTGGAAGTGAAAAAAGAAGTCTTCGCTCGCGTCGACGAGGTGCGGACGCCGGGGACGATCGTCAGCTCGAACACATCCGGCATCTCGATCGCCGCAATGGCGGAGGGGCGTTCCGACGATTTCAAAAAACACTTTTTAGGCACGCATTTCTTCAACCCGCCGCGCTATTTGAAGCTGCTTGAGATCATCCCGACGGAGCATACGGATCCGGATGTGGTCGCCTATATGAAATCGTTCGGCGAAGACGTGCTCGGCAAAGGCGTCGTCATGGCGAAAGATACGCCGAACTTCATCGCCAACCGGATCGGCACGTATGGCTTGCTCGTCACCGTCCGCGAGATGATGCAAGGCGGCTACAGCGTCGGCGAGGTCGATTCGGTGACGGGGCCGCTCATCGGCCGGCCGAAAAGCGCGACGTTCCGCACGCTTGACGTCGTCGGGCTCGATACGTTCGTGCATGTCGCCAACAACGTGTATGAAAACGTCGAAGGGGAAGAAAAAGAGGCGTTCCGCGTGCCGGAGTTTATGAAAACGATGCTTGAAAACGGCTGGCTCGGCAGCAAATCCGGACAAGGCTTTTTCCTCAAGCAAGGAAAAGACATTCTCGAGCTGAACTACGTCACGATGCAATACGAGCCGCGCAAAAAGCTTGTCACCCCGGCGGTGGAGATGGCGAAGCAGGCGAAAGGAGCGGCCGCCAAGCTGCAAACGCTCGTGTATGCCGATGGCGACCGCGCGGGAACGCTCCTTTGGAACATCATCGCGCCGACATTGCTGTACACCGCCCGCCTTGTCGGGGAGATCGCCGACGACATCGTGGCGATCGATCAGGCGATGAAGTGGGGGTTCGGCTGGGAGCAAGGTCCGTTTGAACTGTGGGATGCGATCGGCCTCGAGAAGTCGGTGCGCAAAATGCAGGCGGAAGGGCGCGACATCCCGTCGTGGATCACGGACATGCTCGCCGACGGAGCCACATCGTTCTATAAAACGGAAAACGGCCGGCTGTTCTATTATGCGCCGGGCGGGTATAAAACAGTAGAAGAAAACGAAAAAGTCATCCACATCCGCCGGCTGAAAGAGGCGCGCGGCGTCATCAAGAAAAATGCCGGCGCCAGCCTCATTGACCTCGGCGACGACGTGGCGCTTCTGGAGTTCCATTCGCCGAACAACGCGATTGGCGCCGATATTGTCCAAATGATCAACGAGGCGCTTGAGGAAGTCAACCGCAACTACAAAGGGCTCGTCATCGGCAACCAAGGGAAAAACTTCTGCGTCGGCGCGAACTTGGCGATGATGCTCATGGAGGCGCAAGACGAAAACTTTTTTGAATTGGAACTTGCCGTTCGCCAGTTCCAGCAAGCGCTTCTCAAAATGAAATACAACCCGAAGCCGGTCGTCGTCGCGCCGTTTGCCATGACGTTAGGCGGCGGGGCGGAAGTGAGCTTGGCGGCTTCGCGCATCCAAGCGGCGGCCGAGACGTACATCGGGCTCGTCGAAGTCGGCGTCGGCTTGATTCCGGGCGGCGGCGGCAACAAGGAGCTGTACATCAAACGGTTGAACAGCCTGCCGCGCGGCGTGGACGTCGACTACGTCAAAATCGCGGCCAGCGTATTTGAAACGATCGCCATGGCGAAAGTGTCGACGTCAGCGGCGGAAGCGCGCGAGCTTGGCTTCTTGAATCACCGCGACGGCATCACGATGAACGGCGACCATCTGCTGTATGAAGCGAAACAGGCGGTGCTCTCGATGTATGAGGAAGGGTACCGGCCGCCTGTAAGGAAGAAAGTGCCGGTGGCCGGCGAAAGCGGCTATGCCGCCATGCTGCTTGGGGCGCAGTCGATGTTCCATTCCGGCTACATCAGCGAGCACGATTTGAAAATCGCGAAAAAATTGGCGTATGTTCTAGCCGGCGGCAAAGTGCCGTACGGAACGGAAGTCGACGAGCAATATTTGCTCGATCTCGAGCGCGAGGCGTTTTTGAGCCTCATCGGCGAGCCGAAGACGCAAGCGCGCATGCAGCATATGCTTGTGAAAGGAAAACCGCTCCGCAACTAAAGCGGAGGAGATCAAGGGGGGATTGGCGTGAGAGAAGCGGTCATTGTCGCAGGTGCGCGCACACCGGTCGGCAAAGCGAAAAAAGGAACGCTCGCCCACGTGCGGCCGGATGATTTAGGGGCGCTCGTCGTCAAAGAAACGATCAAGCGCGCGGGGAACTATGAAGGAAACATTGACGACTTGATTATCGGGTGCGCCATGCCGGAGGCGGAGCAAGGATTGAACATCGCCCGCAACATCGGCGCGCTCGCCGGGCTGCCATATACCGTGCCGGCGATCACGATCAACCGGTATTGCTCGTCCGGTTTGCAGGCGATCGCCTATGCGGCGGAACGGGTGATGCTCGGCCATTCCGACACGGTCATCGCCGGCGGGGTCGAATCGATGAGCATGGTGCCGATGATGGGGCATGTCGTCCGCCCGAACGCCCGCTTGGCGGAAGAAGCGCCGGAATACTACATGTCGATGGGGCACACTGCCGAGCAAGTGGCGAAAAAATACGGCGTCAGCCGCGAGGACCAAGACGCATTCGCGGTGCGCAGCCACCAGCGCGCCGCCAAGGCGATTGCCGAAGGAAAATTCAATGAAGAAATCGTGCCGGTCGAGGTGACGGTGCGCAAAGTAGAAGGCAACAAACTCGTTGAGGAGAAAGTCGTCTTTACACAAGATGAAGGCGTGCGCCCAGACACGAATATGGAAACGCTCGCGAAACTCCGGCCGGCGTTTGCGGTAAACGGCACCGTCACCGCCGGCAACGCGTCGCAAATGAGCGACGGGGCGGCGGCGGTCATGGTGATGGACCGCGAAAAAGCGGAGTCGCTCGGCTTGAAGCCGCTCGGCAAGTTTCGTTCGTTCGCGGTTGCCGGCGTGCCGCCGGAAGTGATGGGGATCGGCCCGGTCGCTGCGGTGCCGAAAGCGTTGAAGCTGGCCGGCCTTGAGCTGTCCGACATCGGTTTGATCGAGCTGAACGAAGCGTTCGCCTCGCAATCGATCCAAGTCATCCGCGAACTTGGGTTGGATGAAGACATTGTCAACGTCAACGGCGGGGCGATTGCTCTAGGCCACCCGCTCGGCTGCACGGGCGCGAAGCTGACCTTGTCTTTGCTTTACGAAATGCGGCGCCGCAACGTGCAGTTCGGCATCGTCACGATGTGCATCGGCGGCGGCATGGGAGCGGCCGGCGTGTTTGAGCTGCTGTAGCGGCAGCTGACAGCGAGCGGGCTTCATCAGCTCGCGCGAGGCATGCATCCGCATTTGCCCGGCTGCATGGAACGTCTATTTCCCGGGCGGCGTTGCCGCCCGGATCATCAATCATCTTTCGGGGGAGGAAATCAACGATGGCCAAAACGATGGAAGAAGCGATCAAAGGCGGCAGCTTTTTGATTGAAGACATTCCGGCGGAGCGCGTGTTTACGCCGGAAGATTTCACCGACGAACATCATATGATTGCCAAAACGACGGAAGAGTATGTCAACAATGAAGTGCTCCCGCAGCTCGAGCATTTGGAAAACCACGAGTTTGACCGTTCCGTGAAATTGCTTCGCAAAGCGGGCGAGCTCGGCTTGTTAAGCGCTGACATTCCGGAAGAATACGGCGGTTTGGGCCTAGATAAAGTCAGTTCGGCCATCATTGCGGAAAAAATGGCGCCGGCCGGCGGTTTTGCCATTTCGCACGGGGCGCACGTCGGAATTGGCTCGCTGCCGATTGTGTTGTTTGGCACGGAAGAACAAAAACAAAAATATTTGCCGTATTTAGCGACCGGCGAAAAAATCGCCGCCTACGCCTTGACGGAGCCTGGCTCGGGTTCGGACGCCCTCGGCGCGAAAACGACGGCGAGATTAAACGCGGAAGGCACGCATTACATTTTAAACGGCGAAAAACAATGGATCACCAACTCCGGTTTTGCTGATGTGTTTGTCGTCTATGCAAAAGTCGACGGCGAACATTTCACCGCGTTCATCGTGGAACGCGACTTCCCGGGCGTTTCAACTGGTCCGGAAGAAAAGAAAATGGGGATTAAAAGCTCGTCGACAAGAACGCTCATTTTGCAAGATGTGCCGGTGCCGAAAGAAAACGTGCTCGGTGAAATCGGAAAAGGCCATGTCATCGCCTTCAACATTTTGAACATCGGCCGCTACAAGCTTGGGTTAGGGGCGGTCGGCGGCGCGAAGCGGGCGCTTGAAATCACGCTCAAATACGCCAATCAGCGCCAGCAATTCAAACGGCCGATTTCGCAGTTTACGTTGACGCAGGAAAAATTCGCGACGATGGCGTCGCGCCTGTATGCCGCCGAAAGCTCGGTTTACCGCACGGTCGGCTTGTTCGATGAACGGATGGGCCTGCTTGATGCGGAAAAGGCGAAAGATGGCAAAGAAGTGGCGAAATCGATCGCCGAATATGCGATCGAATGCTCATTGAACAAGTTTTTTGCCACGGAAGTGCTCGATTACATCGTGGATGAAGGCGTGCAAATCCACGGCGGGTACGGCTTTATGCAGGAATATGAAATTGAGCGCGCCTACCGCGATTCGCGCATCAACCGCATTTTCGAGGGGACGAACGAAATCAACCGCCTTCTCGTGCCGGGCATGTATTTGAAAAAGGCGTTAAAAGGCGAGCTGCCGCTCTTCCAAAAAGCGCAGCAGCTTCAGGAAGAACTGATGATGATGGCCGCCGAAGAGCCGGGGACGGGCGCGCTGGAACAAGAGAAATACTTGGTGCGCAACGCCAAAAAAATCGCCTTAATGGTCGCCGGCTTAGCGGCGCAAAAATACGGCCAGCGCATTGAAGAAGAGCAAGAAGTGCTCGTCAACATCGCCGACATCGTCTCGAACATTTACGCGATGGAATCAGCGCTTTTGCGCACGGAAAAAGCGATTCAGGCGAGCGGTGAGGAGAAAAACAAACAAAAATTGCTGTACACGCAAATTTTCTGCCAAGAGGCGTTCAATGAAATTGAAGCCCATGCGAAAGAAACGCTCGTCGCCGTCGAACAAGGCGACACGCTGCGGATGATGCTCGCCGCGCTCCGCCGGCTGACACGCCATACGCCGATCAATGTGATCGCGAAAAAACGCGAAGCGGCCGCCGCGCTCATTGAAGCCGAACGGTATATTGTGTGATAATGGGAAGTGCCAGGCAGACTGCCTGGTGCTTCTTATTTGTTTGCCAAACAGCGGAAATGAAAGGGAGGAGTGAAGATGGCGCTCACGCTCTATTGGTATCCAAAATGCGGAACGTGCCGGAAGGCGAAGCGTTGGCTCGATGAACACGGCGTTGACGTGCGGACGGTGAACTTAGTCGACGAGCCGCTGACGAAAGAGCAGCTCGCCCGTTTGCACCGTCAAAGCGGGCTGCCGCTCAAAAAATTTTTTAATACGAGCGGCATGAAATACCGCGAGCTTGGCTTGAAGGACAAGCTCGATCGCGCATCGGAAGACGAGATGCTCGATTGGCTCGCCTCGGACGGAATGCTCGTCAAACGGCCGATTTTGACGGACGGCGAGCGGGTCGTCTTGGGCTTTCGCGAACAAGACTACGAGGCGTTTTTCGCGGCGGGGACATAAAAAATTTTTTGCAAAATCGGGTGAATTCAGTGAGTTTTTGCGGAAAATCGGTTATGATGAAAAGGAATATACATTTTGTCGCAATGGAGGGATACGATGAACACGCCGAAAGAACTTCGCTATACAAAGGAGCATGAGTGGGTGCGCGTGGAAGGAGAGAACGTGCGCATCGGCATTACGGATTACGCCCAATCAGAGCTTGGCGACATCGTCTTTGTCGAGCTGCCGGAAGTCGGCGCAGAGGTTACGGCGAACGAGCCGTTCGGCAGCGTTGAATCGGTGAAAACGGTCTCGGAATTGTATGCGCCGATCAGCGGCACGGTCGTTGAAGTGAATGAGGCGTTAAATGACCATCCGGAGTACGTGAACGAATCGCCGTATGACAAAGCGTGGATGATCGTCGTCAAACCGAATGATTTGAGCGAAATCGACAATTTGTTGACGGCGGAACAATACGAGGCGATGATCAACGAAGGATAAACGTTCCTGCAATCTTCGCTTCGATTCGGGCACTCTATACATACCGGAATTTGATTGAAAAAAGGGGTGCTCGCGATGGCGCTGCAAACGACGCGCATAGATGTCACGGACCGGATCATCGGCAAACTGAACGGCCGCTCGCTGGAGTTGTACGAGGAAGGAGAGCTCATCGGGCGCCTTCCGCTTCCGGCGGCCGTCCCGTTGAAAAATGGGTATACCGAACAAAACGGAAGAATTTACAAACAGGTGACCGCTACCGTTGAGCCGGACCAAAAATATGTCGATTGCGACGGGGAAGCGGGCTGGTGTTGAAAGGCAACGGTGGATGGCCGTTGCTTTTCATTTTCAACATTTGGCCGGCGCAAGACATACAATAATAGTATCCTCATTTGAAGTTAGGTGGGTCGGACATGCGACGCGTGGAAAAAGTGATCATCGTCGAAGGGCGATCAGACAAGCAAAAAGTGGCGGCGGTGCTGAACGAACCAGTCGTCATCGTCTGCACAAACGGCACGATCAGTGATGCGCGCCTTGAGGAGCTGGCTGATGAGCTGGAAGGATGCGATGTATACGTCTTGGCCGATGCCGATGAGGCGGGAGAAAAATTGCGCCGGCAGTTTCGCCGCATGTTTCCAGAGGCGGAGCATCTTTACATTGACCGGGCGTATCGCGAAGTGGCGACTGCTCCGCCTTGGCACTTGGCGCAAGTGCTGTTGCGCGCTCGTTTCGACGTCCGCATCGAATCGCTCATGAGGGGAAGAGGCGAGTGAAAGCGATCGACCGAAACGATGTCATGCGAGTGGTGGAAGTCGAGCCGCTTCTGGCCCTTTACTTGTATACCCCGCTGTGCGGCACGTGCCAGCTGGCGCGGCGGATGCTCACGGTGGTGGAGCAGTTGTTTCCGGCGCTGCCGTTTTACGAAACGGACATCAACTATATCCCTGAGCAGGCCGTTGCGTGGAAAATTGAAAGCGTTCCTTGCCTGCTTCTTTTTAGGGACGGAACGATCGCAGGCAAGTGGTATGCCTTTCATTCCGTTCCGTATTTGTACGAAGTGATTCAAGCCTGCTTGCCGTCCCGATGATTCGCCTTTTTTTGACGCTGTTTGACACATTTCTTGGGAAATGACAAAAACGGCGCTCGTTCGTCAACGGGTTGTCGAGATTTTTGTAAAGGATTTCTCCTCTTCAGGTGGAAGTGAAAAAAATAAAAATGGGGGAGGGGATATCCATGGAAATGCGTGAATTAGTTGGGCAGTTCGTGGAACGGATGCAAGTGTTGCGCCATTTGGTGCCGATTTTGCCGGATGAGCAGCTGTATGTTCGGTTTGAAAGCGATGACGAAACCGCCTTGCTGTTGATCGGCAAGGAATCAGCCGCTAGAGGGATGGAAAACGATGAACGGAAAACATTGACGGTGCGCGGTTCCAAAGAGGCGCTCGCGTCCCTGCTGAACGGCGAACTGAAGCTGCAGCAGCTCGTCCGGTTGCGTGAAGTGCACGTGTCAGGAAGCTTCCGCCAGCTTTTGCTTCTTGAATCGCTCCTCCATTTGGCCAAGCCTTATCGGGACGTCGGATAAAAAAGATGTTGACACGCTTCGACAGACAATGATACAATCACATTCGTAGTCAATTGAATAGGCGATTGTTGCGCTCTTATCAAGAGAGGTGGAGGGATGTGCCCAATGAAGCCCGGCAACCGTCAGCGCATGTGCTGAAATGGTGCCAATTCACACAAAGCGGCCTGCTTTGAGAGATAAGAGACGGAATGGTGCACAATACCTTTCTGTTCTCTGCGGGCAGAAAGGTTTTCTTTTTGCGCTCTGCCGCTTGGGGAGGAAGGTGAAACGATGATTACACTCGAACAAGTGACGAAAATCTATCAAGCGGCCAACGGTTCGGTCACGGCAGTCGACAATGTGTCGCTTGAGATTCGCGAAGGGGAAATTTTCGGCATTATCGGCTACAGCGGCGCGGGGAAAAGCACGCTCATCCGCTTGCTCAATGGGCTCGAGAAGCCGACGAGCGGCCGGGTGGTCGTCGCCGGGCGCGATATGACGCGCGTGAAAGGTCGGGAGCTGCGCAAGGCGCGCCAAGAAATCGGGATGATTTTCCAGCATTTCAACTTGCTTTGGTCGCGCACGGTCAGGGAAAACATTGCCTTTCCGCTTGAAATTGCCGGCGTCCCGAAAGAGGAGCGGAACAAGCGGGTGGATGAATTGATCGAGCTTGTCGGCCTTTCCGGGCGCGAGGATGCCTACCCGTCGCAGCTGAGCGGCGGGCAAAAGCAGCGGGTCGGCATCGCCCGGGCGCTCGCCAACAACCCGAAAGTCTTGCTGTGCGACGAGGCGACATCGGCGTTGGACCCGCAGACGACCGATGCGATTTTGGACTTGCTCGTTGACATCAACAAGCGCCTCGGGCTGACGATTGTGCTGATCACCCATGAAATGCACGTCATCCGCAAAATTTGCGACCGCGTTGCGGTGATGGAAAACGGCCGAATCGTCGAGCAAGGCGACGTGCTGCATGTGTTCCGAAACCCGCAGCAACCGATTACGAAACGGTTCGTCAAGCAGCTGATCGAGCCTGAGGAGACGGAAGAGGCGATTTCCCATTTGTTTGGCCAATACCCGAGCGGGCTGATCGCGCAGCTGACGTTCGTCGGCGCGGCAGCCGGAAAGCCGCTCATCACCGAAGTGGTGCGTCAGTTTGCCGTCGATGTCAACATTTTGCAAGGGAAAATTTCGCAAACCCATCAAGGCGCCTATGGGGTGCTGTTCGTGCACCTCGACGGGGCGAGGGATGAAATCGACCGGGCGCTTGACTATATTCAACGCCAGCAGGTGGCGGTGGAGGTGATTCACGATGCTCGCTAACCTCCTGCCGAACGTGCAATGGGAGACGATGTGGGCGGCGACGGTCGAGACGCTGTATATGACGGGAGTGGCGGTGGCGGCCACTTTCGTCCTCGGAATCGTTCTTGGCTTGCTTCTATTTTTGACAGCGAAGGGCAACCTATGGGAAAACCGGTTTGTCAATACAGTGATTGCTGCGTTTGTGAACATTTTCCGCTCTATTCCGTTTATTATTTTGATCATTTTGCTCATTCCGTTTACAACATGGCTCGTCGGGACGATGCTTGGCGCCAATGCGGCGCTGCCGGCTTTGGTCATTGGGGCCGCGCCGTTTTACGCCCGCATGGTCGAAATCGCTCTTCGCGAAATTGATAAAGGCGTCATCGAAGCAGCCCAAGCGATGGGCGCCTCAACGTGGACGATCATTTGGAAAGTGCTGCTGCCGGAGTCATTGCCGGCGCTTGTCTCCGGCATTACGGTGACGGCGGTGTCGCTCGTCAGCTATACAGCGATGGCTGGAGCCATCGGCGCCGGCGGGCTTGGGAACTTGGCGTATTTGGAAGGGTTCCAGCGCAACCATAACGATGTGACATTTGTCGCAACCGTATTGGTGTTGGTCATTGTATTTATCATTCAGCTGATCGGTGACTTTGTCACTTCGAAAATCGATAAACGATAAAGGGGGAAACAACTGATGAAGAAATGGTTGGGTGTGTTGCTCGCCGCCATTCTCGTGCTCGCTTTGGCGGCATGCGGCGGCAACAATAACGACAGCGCGGAAGGCGGCAAAGACGGCAAATTGGTGAAGTTGAAAGTCGGTGCGTCGAACGTGCCGCATGCGGAAATTTTGGAAAAAGCGAAACCGATTTTGAAGAAAAAAGGCATCGACTTGGAGATCATTACGTTCCAAGATTACATCTTGCCGAACAAAGCGCTGGCTGAGAAGCAAATCGACGCAAACTATTTCCAACACATTCCGTATTTGGAATCGCAAAAGAAAGAGTACGGCTATGATTTCGTCAACGCCGGCGGCATTCATATCGAGCCGATCGGCTTATACTCGAAAAAATACAAAAGCATTGAAGAACTGCCGGACGGCGCGACGATCATCATGAGCAACTCGGTCGCCGACCATGGCCGCATTTTATCGATGCTGCAAGAAAAAGGGCTCATTAAATTGAAACCGGGCGTCGATAAAACGAAAGCGACAGTCAATGACATCATCGAAAATCCAAAGCATTTAAAATTTAAGGCCGATGTCGACGCCGGGCTTCTGCCGCAAATTTACAAAAACGGCGAAGGCGATGCGGTGCTGATCAACGCCAACTATGCGCTTGACGCCGGTTTGGACCCGGCGAAAGACCCGATCGCCGTTGAGTCGCCGAAAAACAATCCGTATGTGAACATTATTGCGGTGCGCAAAGGCGATGAAAACCGGAAAGAAATCAAAACGCTTGTCGAAGTGCTGCAATCGAAAGAAATCCAAGATTTCATTAAAGAAAAATACCACGGCGCCGTCATTCCAGCGGCGGAAAACAACCAATAACGGGAGCATTTCGCTTCCGTTTCTTTTTTGTCCCCAAAAAGCCGCTCCCCTTAAACGAAAAGAAAGCAGCAAAGGTTAAAACGATTCTGAATCCGAGGGCGCCGCGGCCGACCTGTTTCTCCGCTCTTCATCGGCCGTTCAAACGCGCCAGTACGGCGGCGAGCATAACGATGATGACGCAGTTTTGCAGGACGATCACAGCCGTTAAGCTGAAGGCGCCGTCTCCCTGTTCACCGAGGGTGTTGCCGATGATGATCCACGTCAAAAACGAAGCGAAAGCGGCGGTTAAGGCAAAGACAACCCAACGAATCAATGGCATTCCCCCCTTTCCTATGATGATGGAAGTGGAACAGAACCGTTCGTTTTCATCATGACATTCCGTCGATGTTGGCGAAACGGTGGTGTTTCCACAAGCTTTTAATACCATTCGTTGTTTAATATCGTTTTCCTTCATCCATACTAACAGCGGATAAGCAAAATAAGGAGGACAACGATCATGAACAACGAAACACATGCATCGGTCGAATCCGCGCTTCGCCACTACAAGGAAGGGCTTGGGGCGTTTACCCAAAAACTTCCGAACGTAGCGGAACGGTTTAACGCATTTACGGAAGCTTGTTTTGCCGAGGGAGCGCTGTCGAAAAAAGAAAAACAATTGATCGCCCTTGGCATCAGCTTGGCGACGCAAGATGAGTATTGCACGATTTACCATGCGAAAGGCTGCCTTGATGAAGGAGCGTCCGAACAAGAAATTTTGGAAGCGTGCGCGGTGGCGGCCGCGTTTGGCGGCGGGGCGGCGATGAGCCAGGCGGTGACGCTCGTGCAAGAATGCCTCCGCGAGCTGCGGGCGGCTCACTAGACTCCGGAAAAAACGGGGTCTTTTTTTTGCAAAAACTCGTACAAGCTTGAGGTTTTCGTGTAAAATAGTAAAAGGCGCTGTTTTTTCACACGGTCATAGTGAAAACAGAGCGGGAAAGTTGCAGGTAGTTTTCATTTGTTATAAAATTATAATGAGAATAAAATGAGAATGAACGATCGCTAGAAGACAAGCGAGCGAACTGACTCTCAATCGGGAATTGGAGGTATGCTGCATGGCGGTATTGACGATTCGCAATCTCCACGTCGCCGTGGAGGGAAAAGAAATTTTAAAAGGAGTGGACTTGGAAGTCAAAGGCGGGGAAATCCACGCCATCATGGGTCCGAACGGAACGGGGAAGTCGACGCTGGCATCGGCCATTATGGGCCATCCAAAATATGAAGTGACAGAAGGATCGGTGACGCTCGACGGCCAGGATGTCCTTGAGATGGAAGTCGACGAACGGGCGCGCGCCGGCCTGTTTTTGGCGATGCAATACCCAAGCGAAATCAGTGGAGTGACGAACGCCGACTTTTTGCGCGCTGCGATCAATGCCCGGCTTGGCGAGGGCAACGAAATTTCGCTCATGAAATTCATCCGCAAGCTCGATGAAAAAATGGCGTTTCTCGAAATGAACCCGGATATGGCGCACCGTTACTTGAACGAAGGATTCTCGGGCGGGGAGAAAAAGCGAAATGAAATTTTGCAGCTGATGATGCTTGAACCGAAAATCGCCATTTTGGACGAGATCGACTCCGGATTGGACATTGACGCGCTGAAAATTGTCGCCAAAGGCGTCAACGAAATGCGCAGCAGCGAATTCGGCTGTTTGATCATCACTCACTACCAACGGTTATTGAACTACATCACGCCGGATTACGTGCACGTCATGATGCAAGGGCGCATCGTCAAATCCGGCGGTCCGGAACTGGCGCAGCGGCTTGAGGCGGAAGGGTACGACTGGATCAAAAAAGAGCTTGGCATTGAAGACGAAACGGTCGGACAAGAAGCGTAAGCGTTAGGAGGAGGATTATGGCGACAGAAACGAAAATCCCATTCGATGAAACATACATCCGCACGTTCTCAAGCGGGCGCGGCGAGCCGGACTGGCTGACGGCGCGGCGCCTTGAGGCGCTTCGGCTGGCGGAGCGGCTGCCGCTTCCGAAACCGGAGAAAACCAAAATCGACAAATGGAATTTCACCGAGTTCGCCCGCCACACGGTCGACAGCGCGCCGTATGATGGTCTTGACGATTTGCCGGAAGCGGTCAAGGCGCTCATCGAGGCGGGCGAAGGAACGAAAAACTTGTACGTGCAGCGCAACCATACGCCGGCGTACGTGTCGCTGTCCGATGAATTAAAAGAAAAAGGCGTCATTTTCACCGACATCTTCACAGCAGCGCGCGAGCATGGCGACTTGCTGAAAAACTATTTGATGACGGCGGTCAAGCCGGATGAGCACCGCCTTGCCGCGCTCCATGCGGCGCTGCTCAACGGCGGCGTGTTTGTCTATGTCCCGAAAAACGTGGAGATTGAAACGCCGCTTCAGGCGGTCTATATTCAAGACGAAGATGACATCGCCTTGTTTAACCACGTGATCATTGTCGCGGAAGACAACAGCCGTGTCGTGTTTGTCGAAAACTATATATCGGCAAGCCGAGAAGGAAAAGCGGTCGTCAATGTGGCCGCCGAGGTGTTTGCCCAAGCGAACGCAAGCGTCTTTTTCGCCGCCGTCGACCATTTGGCCAAAGGCACAACGACGTATGTCAATCGGCGCGGCATCGCCGGGCGCGACGGACGGATTGAATGGGCGCTCGGGCTGATGAATGACGGCAACACGGTCTCCGAGAACATCACCCGCCTTGTCGGCGACGGCTCGTTCGGCGATACGAAAACAGTCGCGGTCAGCCGCGGCGAGCAAGTGCAAAACTTTACGACCAGCGTCGTCCATTACGGCAGGCATACGGAAGGTTACATTTTAAAACATGGCGTCGTCCGCGACAGCGCGACCTCGATTTTCAACGGCATCGGCAAAATTGAGCACGGCGCGTCGAAGTCAAACGCCGACCAGGAGTCGCGCGTCTTGATGCTGAGCGAAAAAGCGCGCGGCGATGCGAACCCGATTTTGCTCATTGATGAAGACGACGTCATGGCGGGCCACGCGGCATCGGTGGGACGCGTCGATCCGATCCAGTTGTATTACTTAATGAGCCGCGGCATTCCGAGACGCGATGCGGAACGGCTCATCATCCACGGCTTTTTGGCGCCGGTTGTCGAGGCGATTCCCCTTGAAGGCGTGAAAAACCAATTAATTGAAGTGATTGAAAGGAAAGTTCAATCATGAATGTGAACGAAATTCGCGCGTTGTTTCCGATTTTGCATCAGCAAGTGAACGGCCATCCGCTCGTCTATTTTGACAGCGCGGCGACGTCGCAAAAGCCGCTGCCGGTGATTGAGACGCTTGACCGCTACTACCGCGAGTACAACTCGAACGTCCACCGCGGCGTCCATACGCTCGGGACGAAGGCGACCGATGCGTACGAAGGCGCGCGCGAAAAAGTGCGGCGGTTTTTAAACGCCCAATCGGCGCAGGAAATCATCTTTACGCGCGGCACGACCGCTGCG
This sequence comes from Geobacillus sp. YHL, assembly GCF_022341265.1. NCBI lineage: Bacteria > Bacillati > Bacillota > Bacilli > Caryophanales > Anoxybacillaceae > Geobacillus > Geobacillus sp. YHL. The sequence continues at coordinate 37,320 of NZ_JAEIGB010000019.1, read as the reverse complement.
CTCAACTTGGTCGCTGCAAGCTACGGGCGCGCCAATGTCAAAGAAGGCGACGAGATCGTCATCACGTACATGGAGCATCACAGCAACTTAATCCCATGGCAGCAGCTGGCGAAACAAACGGGCGCAACGCTGAAATACATTCCGCTGCAGGAAGACGGCACGATCGATTTGCGCGACGTTGAGGCGGCCATCACCAAAGCGGCGAAGATCGTCGCCATCGCCCATGTGTCCAACGTTCTTGGGACGATCAACCCGGTGCGGGAGATCGCCCGCATCGCCCATGAGCGCGGGGCGGTCGTCGTCGTCGATGCGGCGCAAAGCGCTCCGCATATGAAGGTCGATGTTCAGGAACTTGATTGCGATTTTCTCGCCCTTTCCGGCCATAAAATGTGCGGGCCGACGGGAATCGGCGTATTATATGGCAAAAAGAAATGGCTTGCGCAGATGGAGCCAATCGAGTTCGGCGGTGAAATGATCGATTTTGTCGAGCTGTACGACTCGACGTGGAAAGAGCTGCCGTGGAAGTTTGAAGGCGGCACGCCGATCATCGCCGGGGCGATTGGCCTTGGTGCAGCGATCGATTTCCTTGAACAAGTAGGCTTGGACGCCATCGCCGCCCATGAGCATGAGCTGGCGCAATATGCGCTTGAACGAATGGCGGACATCGAAGGCGTCACCGTCTATGGCCCGAAAGAGCGGGCGGGGCTTGTCACGTTCAACATCGACGGGGTGCATCCGCACGATGTGGCGACTGTCCTTGACGCCGAAGGAATCGCCATCCGCGCCGGCCACCATTGCGCCCAGCCGCTCATGAAATGGCTCGGCGTGACGGCGACCGCCCGGGCGAGCTTTTACCTTTACAATACCAAAGAGGAAATCGATGCATTCATCGCCGCATTACAGAAAGCGAAGGAGTACTTCAGCCATGTCTTCTAACCATCCGTTGGATCAGCTTTACCGCCAAGTCATTATGGATCATTATAAAAACCCGCGAAACCGCGGGGTGCTTGAAGGAACGAACGTCGATGTCAACATGAACAACCCGACGTGCGGCGACCGCATCCACTTGACGATGAAAGTCGAAGACGGAAAAGTCGCCGACGTCAAATTTGAAGGCGAAGGCTGTTCGATTTCAATGTCGTCGGCGTCGATGATGACGCAGGCGATCAAAGGAAAAACGGTGGAGGAAGCGCTTCGGCTCGCCCACATTTTTTCCGACATGATCCAAGGGAAAGAGTACGACGATTCGGTCGATCTTGGCGACATCGAGGCGCTTCAAGGCGTTTCCAAATTTCCCGCCCGCATTAAATGCGCGACGTTGGCGTGGAAAGCGCTCGAAAAAGGGCTGCACAATCATGAACATGAAGGAAGGTGAACCGAGATGGCGAAAAAAGCCCCGGAAATTGGTGAATACAAGTACGGCTTCGTCGATAAAGACGTCTCCGTCTTCCGCGCCCAGCGCGGCCTGACGCGTGAAGTCGTCGAAGAAATTTCGCGGATGAAAAACGAGCCGCAATGGATGCTCGAGTTCCGCTTAAAAGCGCTCGACATCTTCTACAGCAAACCGATGCCGCAATGGGGCGGCGACTTGTCAAGCCTCGATTTCGATGAAATTACGTACTACGTCAAACCGACGGAAAAATCGGGCCGTTCGTGGGATGAGGTGCCGGCGGAGATCAAAGCGACGTTCGATAAATTAGGGATTCCAGAGGCGGAACAAAAATATTTGGCCGGCGTCTCGGCGCAATACGAATCGGAAGTCGTCTACCACAACATGAAAGAAGACCTCGAAAAACTCGGTGTCATCTTTAAAGACACCGACTCGGCGCTGAAGGAAAACGAAGACTTGTTCCGCGAGTATTTCGCCAAAGTCGTGCCGCCGACGGACAACAAATTTGCGGCGCTCAACTCGGCCGTCTGGTCGGGCGGTTCGTTCATCTACGTCCCGAAAGGCGTCAAAGTCGATACGCCGCTTCAGGCGTACTTCCGCATCAACTCGGAAAACATGGGGCAGTTTGAACGGACGCTCATCATCGTGGACGAAGGGGCGCACGTCCATTACGTCGAAGGCTGTACAGCGCCGATTTACACGACGAACTCGCTTCATAGCGCGGTTGTGGAAATCATCGTCAAAAAAGGCGCCTACTGCCGCTACACGACGATCCAAAACTGGGCGAACAACGTCTTCAACTTGGTGACGAAGCGCGCCGTCTGCGAAGAAAACGCGACGATGGAATGGATCGACGGCAACATCGGCTCGAAGCTGACGATGAAATACCCGGCCGTCATCTTAAAAGGCGAAGGGGCGCGCGGCTTGACGCTGTCGATCGCCATCGCCGGCAAAGGGCAGCATCAAGACGCCGGGGCGAAAATGATCCATTTGGCCCCGAATACGTCATCGACGATCGTCTCGAAGTCGATCTCCAAACAAGGCGGCAAGGTGACGTATCGCGGCATGGTCCATTTCGGCCGCAAAGCGTCCGGCTCGCGCTCGAACATCGAATGCGATACGCTCATTCTCGACAACCAGTCGACATCGGACACGATTCCGTACAACGAAATTTTAAACGACAACATCTCGCTTGAGCACGAAGCGAAAGTGTCGAAAGTGTCGGAAGAGCAGCTGTTCTACTTGATGAGCCGCGGCATTTCCGAGCAGGAAGCGACGGAAATGATCGTCATGGGCTTCATTGAGCCGTTTACAAGAGAGCTGCCGATGGAATACGCGGTCGAGATGAACCGCTTGATCAAGTTCGAGATGGAAGGAAGCATTGGGTAAGCTTGATGAATCAAGGGTGGAGCGTTCGCTTGGGGGTGCTTCCCCCACAAAACGCCCACATGATCGACGCAGGACAAAGCAAGGGAGCGGTCGGCGCTTATTCTTTCCGGTGATCTCCGGAAGCGCCAAGGCCGCTCCGCAGGCCATTCCTCCTTCAGTTTTTAGGGGAGCGCTCTTTTTTGGGCGCTCCCCTGTCGTTCCTTTTCCATGCCAGGCGGCTCTGTTCAGCCGTGTACGATCTCTCGGCTTAGTAGCCTTTTTAGGCGTGAAGTTAACAGCCATGTATAAAAAACATGATTTTATTCATTTTTCCCGATAGGGACTACGAAAGAGATGTTTAAGTTAAGTGCAACTTTTTATTGACAAATAATTTTCTTTTTTTTTACAATTAAACTGTAGATGAGCATTTTTCACTACAATAATTTCTATGGTTAAAAGAGACAAACAGAGACCCCCTTACACGATGCGGAACTGTTTTTTGACTACATCAATGGTCATATCCTCCTATTCGCCACAGCTGAACCCGATCGAGCACTTGTGGAAATGGCTGAAAGACACCGTCATTGCCAATGTGTTTCACCAAGATCGAAACGATATCGCCCAAGCCATTGCTCGGTTTATGGATGACATCCATGAACGCCCGGAGGAAGTGCTGCAACGCTTGGGGTGTGCAGGATGACTGAGAAACTCACTCTTCATGTTGTATGTATATACTTACATTCTACAGGAAAGGTGCTCTTTTTTCTATGATGTGTATGGGTATTATTGGTTAATCAACACGCCTGAAAAAAGAGGTGTTCAACAGCAACAAGAAAAAGGTATGACTAATCCAAATCATTATAAGGTAGGTGGCATTTTATTTTTGGCTCTTCACCAAAAGTTGTACTTGATTTTTTCTGAACATACCCCATTTACGCTTGTGAGGGAAAATCAACAAGTCCGTGATTTTGGCACATCTTTGTGCAGGAAACCGTATTGCTTGTCAAGTACATGTTGTGGTGAAGAGCCTTATTTTTATGAAACTTATATTTTCTGGAAAAAGTGGAATATTCATAAAGGTTATCTTGTTAGTTATTTCATGGTTTATTATTTTATTCAGCTTGATGATTCAAAATTCTGATGCGTTCATTTATTGGTTTAATCCAAGCGTAGTATCCATTAGCGATGAAAGGTATTTTTATACTTTAGTGCCTACCTTTTTTAATATTCTACTTTTATTTTTCCAAATTAAGTTTTTGGGGGTTAGAGAGAGAAAAACAACTATCTACAAAATCTTGTTTGTTACGCTTGTCATTAATACTATATTGTTTTTATATTATGCTATTTATCAATTTTTTGGATAAATCCAAAACCAATTATTGGCGTGTTAACACAACATGTACATGGCAAGCGAGGTGTTTTCTTAATCCGCCAGTGATGTGTGATTTACTTATTTTTCCTATGGGTGCAAGTAAGATATGATCTAAAATCGTCAAGTACAACTTTTGTTAAATAGCCAAATTATTTATTGAATAACAGTATGAGTAACATCATTGCTTGATTTTGCAATATTTCGCCAACGCTCTGAACGAAATCTTTCAATGTTTGATGGATCGCATTGAAACCTTATACGAATGCTTGGATACAAGTAGAGGCATTTCATGATTATCTTGTTGACAAAAAAGGTTTCAACAGTTATGAAACTTGTCCGACTCGTCTTCGAAGATGAGTGGCTTTGGCTCTCCCTTGTTTAGCTTCCCAGCCAAGAAACGTTTCAGTTCAAAAAACGAAAGACCGCTTGCTCGGTGAACCGGTTCCGGTGGTTGAACCGGCACTGGCATGATTTCGAGCAAATAGGCTAATAATGGAGGTAACAAGCTTGTCACTCCTTCTTTGTTTTGGCTGTTGAGTGTGTGGTTACCTCAATGATGGCCGAAAACAATGGGGGTGGCAAGCTTTTTTTCTTCCGACCGTTGAAACTCAAGGAAAAACCGTGAGTGTGGAGGATAAACTTTTGACAATACCTTACGGTGAAGAGGGTGGCTTATCATTGAAACGGATCCTCCGTTATGTTTTGTTGTGTACAATGCTAGCTGGCTGCGATCATCAGGAGATGAATTTACAGGCTCATCATTTGGATGCAAAAAGACAAGGTTTTGATCAAGAAGAGATAGAAAATCTCATTAGAGAGCCGGAAAACGCCAATAAAGTCAACCGACAGCTCAAAAACAAGGAGGCTGCGGCTTTCTTTCGGCTGGGGATGACGAAAGAAGAGATTCGTCACTTGGATCGGGAGGAGATGGATTTTTTTCGCGCGAGAAGTGCGGCGAATCAATGGCATGAGCTCGATGAACAAACGGTGAAGGAGATTTTCAAGAAACAGGCGGATCATCAAATGATCCGGTGCCATATCGAGAAACAGAAATTATGCACCGCGTCCACGATTTACACCGATCAAAAAAAGAACATCATGGAATTGACCATATCCGTTTCCTTGTTAAGTCGAGAAGAGCATCGATATGCCGTCGTCTTGTCGTATGAATGGCTTATCGATCCGAAAGAAAAGGAGACGGATTTTTACGGGATTTTGACGACTGAAAATGCGGTTGTCGATTATCATCAGCTTTATAGCTCCTACAAGACGTATCGGGATGCGTCTCACGTCAGCATACAACATAGTAGGAAACCTTACCAATCTTCTGTTGTAGGGTATATGATCAAAAATTCTCTGCACAAGGAAAACAACCGCCACTTTGGATATGTGTATTCTGAAATTGTCCCTTCGGATCACGCGCAAACGTATATGGATGTTGAGGGATTTTATGTTCATGCTAATCGGACATGGAGAGAAAAGGATTTGTTTTCTTTCCAAGATGTTTATAACTGGAATGAAAAGGCTGACGCGGTGATGTTCAAGTCTCCGGTGATCCGAATCTCCATCCGGCCGTGATGAAGCGGGATGGAATGTTTTGTTTCGAGGGAGCGCTCTTTTTTGGGCGCTCCCCTGTCATTGATCTCACATGCCAGGCGGCTCTGTTCAGCCGCGCCCGGTCTTCCTGTTTAGCTCTGGACTTTTTCAAGCGCCAATTTGATGCCGAACCCGATCATCACCGTGCCCGTGATGCCTTCGATCCATTTCTTCGTTTTCGGCCGCTTCATGAAATCGCTGATATAATGGATGAAGGAAATGTAAAACAAAAACCATATCGCGGTCATCGCCGTATAAGCCGCCCCCATCAGGAGAAACGGAACAAAGGAGTGCGAGCCCGGTGCTACGAATTGCGGCAAAAAGGTTAAGAAAAAGGCCGCCACTTTCGGATTTAAGAAATCGGTCAGAAACCCTTGCTTGAAGCAGGCGGTATGTTCTCCTCCTCCTCTGATGTCCGTTTCCACACTGGGGGCTTCGCCTTTTTTCATGACCCCATATAATGCCTTAACGCCTAAATACGTTAAGTACACAGCACCCACATACTTCAGGATCGAAAACAGCAAGGCCGATTGCATAATGACGGCGGAAAGCCCGAGCGACGCCGCGGCGGTGTGGAGAAACAAGGCGCAGCAAACCCCTAGTGCGGTTTTCAAGCCGCCGATCTTCCCTGCGGAAATGGTGTTTTTGGTCACCACCGCTGTGTCGGGGCCGGGCAGCACAATCAAAAATATCGATAAGAGAAGAAACGGGTACAGATGGATCATTGGACAGCCCTCCCATTGTCAGAATGTTTCGATGGGTATCATTGTATCGCAATCGTTCCTCGATTGTAAATTATGGACGTTATGAATCTATGAACTGACATTGCCCTTGATGGTGCGGCGGTCATTTTTATTTCGCGCCGCCCGCGCTTATGGTATAGTGAAGATAGCTGGAAATCGAACGAATTGGTGATCGTGATGATTTACATCGGACTGACTGGTTGGGGGGATCATGACAACCTCTATCCGCCAGGTCTTGCGGCGAAAGACAAGTTGCTGGAATACGCGGCCCATTTTCCGACGGTCGAGGTCGATTCGTACTTTTACGCCATTCAGCCGCGTTCGAACGTGGAAAAGTGGATTCGCGAGACGCCGCCGTCGTTTCAGTTTATCGTGAAGGCATACCAAGGAATGACCGGGCATGAGCGCGGCCCGATTCCGTATGAAAGCAAGGAAGCGATGTTTGCCGCGTTTCTGGAATCGATCGCGCCGTTTCAGGAAGCGGGGAAATTGGCGATGGTGCTGTTTCAGTTTCCGCCGTGGTTTGACTGTCGGCGCGAGCATGTGGCGTACTTGCGCTGGACAAAAGCGCGGATGGGGGAGGTGCCGGCGGCGCTCGAATTTCGGCACCAATCATGGTTTTCGCCGCGCTTTTATGAAAAAACGCTTCACTTTATGGAAGAGGAAGGGTGGATTCACACAATTTGCGACGAGCCGCAGGCGGGGGAAGGGTCGGTGCCGACCGTTTTGCATCCGACTGATCGAGAAAAGACGCTCATCCGCCTGCACGGACGGAATGTTCACGGCTGGAACAAGGCGACGGCCGGCGAGAACTGGAGGGCGGTCCGCTATTTATACCGGTACAATGAGCGCGAGCTGCGCGAGTGGGTGCGCCATATAGAGGCATTAAAACAAAAAACGAAACAGATTTACGTGCTGTTTAACAACAACTCCGGCGGCGATGCCGCCGACAACGCCAAACAATTGATCGATTTGCTTGGCATTGAGTACACGGGCCTTGCGCCGCGGCAGCTTGGTTTGTTTTGAAGCGGGGAAGAGGGGGATGGAGGATGGCGTATGCGTTGCTTGTCTTGATCGGCTTTATCGCGGGGACGGTCGGCAGTTTGGCCGGCCTTGGCGGCGGGGTGATCATCGTGCCGTCGCTTCTGTTTTTCGGCGCGCTCGGCTGGCTGTCGGCGGTGACGCCGCAAGTGGCGGTCGGCACGTCGCTTGTCGTCATTATTTTCAATGGCTTATCGTCCACATTGTCGTATATGAAAGACAAAATGGTCGACTATCAAAGCGGCTTGCTCTTTTGCCTTGGCAGCGTTCCCGGGGCGGTCATCGGCGCTTGGGTGAACAATACGCTGAGCGCCGCTCATTTTTCATTGTATTTTGGGCTGTTTTTAATCGCCATGTCGCTCTTTTTGTCGCTGAGTCAAAAGAAAACGAAGCGTTCGGCTGACGAGACGGCGGCGGCGACGGAGAATGAACGGGAGTCATCCCGATCCGAGACGAAAGCGGAAACCCGCTTGAAACGGGCATCGTGGTGGGCGCGGAAAGTCATGCGCACGTACACGGAGCGGAACGGGGAGACGTTCGTGTACGGCTATTATCCGCTCGCCGCGATCGCCATCGCGTTTGTGGTCGGCTTTTTCGGCGGGTTGTTTGGCATTGGCGGCGGCTCGCTCATGGTGCCGGCGATGATCGTGCTGTTTCGCTTTCCGCCCCATGTGGCGGTCGCCACGTCGATGTTGATGATTTTTTTGTCCTCGCTCGTCGGTTCTCTCACCCATGTCGCGATGGGAAATGTGCAATGGTCGTTTGCCCTTGCCCTCATTCCCGGCGTATGGATCGGCGCGAAAACCGGGGCGTGGATCAATAAGCGGATGCCAAGCCGGACGCTTGTCGTCGTGCTTCGGATGGTGCTCGTTTTGCTTGGCCTTCGGCTTGTGATCGAAAGTTTTTCGTAACCAAGGAGGCTTGCGCATTGAAGCAAACCGTCTATATTTATCATACGAACGACGTGCACAGCCATTTTGAACATTGGCCGCAAATCGCCCGCTTTTTGTCAGAACGGAGAAGGGAGCATCGCGCGCGCAACGAGGCGATGCTTTTGTTTGATGTGGGCGATTTTCTCGACCGCGTGCACCCGATTACCGAGGCGACGCGTGGAAAAGCGAATGTGGACTTATTGAACGATCTTCACTATGATGCGGTGACGATCGGCAACAACGAAGGGATCACCCTTGATCATGATGAACTGGATACGTTGTACGAACAGGCTCGGTTTCCGGTCGTTGTCGCCAATTTGTTTCGCCGCGATGGCGTGCGGCCGCATTGGGCGTTGCCGTATGTCGTCATCCCGGCGACGGAGACGTTTCGCATTGGGGTGGTTGGCGCCACCGCTCCGTTTTCTCACTTTTACGAGCTGCTCGGCTGGAAGATCGTTCCGCCGTTTGACATGTTGGCAGCGGCGGTGGAGGAAGTGAGGCAAAAGGCCGATTGCGTCGTTGTGCTGTCTCATCTTGGGGTGAATGAGGATGAAAAAATCGCTGCGACGATCCCAGGCGTGGACATTATTTTAGGCGCTCACACCCACCATGTGTTTCCAGAAGGAAAAACATTGAATCAAACACTGCTTTGCGCGGCGGGGAAATACGGAAAATATGTTGGGGTGGTCAAGCTGGAGATTGACCAAAACCGGCTGTCCAGGGCATCCGCGACGGTCGTGGATGTCGAACCATTGCCCCGCTCCGAGGCGGTCGAGCGCCATCTTGTTTGTCTTGAGCAGGAAAGTTTGGCGCGGCTTGAAGCGGAACAAGTCGCCGTGCTCCATGATGACTTGCCGCTTGACTGGTTCGCCCCGTCGCCGCTTGGGAATTTGCTTGCTTCCGCTTTGCGTGAGTGGTGCCAAGCGGACATTGGCATGGTTAACGCCGGCGTGCTGCTTGCGCCGCTTGCGAAAGGGCCGGTGACGAAAAAAGATTTGCATCGCATTTGCCCGCATCCGCTCAACCCGTGCAAGGTGAAGCTGCGCGGCGCGGAGCTCAAAGAGATTATCCTTGAGGCCAACACGGAACGGATGAAGCATTGGCAGTTTAAAGGGTTTGGCTTCCGCGGCGAAGTGATGGGGGAAATGGTGTACGACGGCGTGGACATCGAGGCCGGGCTCGAGGAGGACGGTCAATGGCATATCCGCCGCATTATGATCAACGGCGAGCCGCTCGATCCCGAGCGCACGTATGAGGTGGCGACGACCGATATGTTTGCGATCGGCCACTTTTATCCGCAAATTCAGCGGGCGGCGGAAAAAACGTATTACATGCCGGAGTTTTTGCGCGATCTTCTCGCTTGGAAATTGGCCCAATAGGCAGGCACTTCTTTTTCCATGCTTCATACATTGGAGTATGGAAAGGAGAGTGACTGCGGCGATGGTCGAAGTGAAGCCGATCATCATTGACGGACATCCGTTTATTGCTGTGTCCGTCCAGCTGCCGAAAACGAATTTGTTGGCGGTGGCGGGTGAAAAAGGGTACATTATGTGCGGAGCGCTCGATGTGGCGCTGTTGAATGAGAAATTGCGTGATCGCGGCATTATCGCCGGGCGGGCGGTCGGGGTGCGTACGATTGAACAGCTGCTCGAGGCGCCGCTGGAATCGGTGACAGTCGCCGCTTTGGAGCTCGGCATTGAAGAGGGAATGAAAGGAAGAGAGGCGCTGTTGAAAATGCGGTGAAAAAATCCCTCCTTGCAAGCATACATATAGCTTGTAAAGGAGGGATTTTCATTTTGTTGCGCCCCCGATTCGTGCGGAAGGGGCCGCTCCCGTTCCGCTATGTGTTTTTATTGACGTTCGTTTTTTTTATGTTCTCGACGGCGGTAAGCCTTTGGATTGTCAATAAAGGCATTAAGCCGGTGCTCATGGAGATTGCGGAAACGGAAACGAAGCGGATTGCCAACTTGGTGATCAATAACGCCATTGAGCAGCAGTTTCAAAAAGACAACCCTGAATTTCGGCAGCTGGTCACGGTTCAAAAGGACGAAAGCGGCAAAATTGTGTCGGTCGATTTTGACACCGCGGTGATCAATCGCATCTTATCGGAGACGGATGATCATGTGATGGAAAGCTTAAAGGCGGCGACAGAAGGACGGCTTGAACGGATGGTCCTTCCCGAAGTCGAGTCCGGAACTGGAAACAGCCGCGGCATCATTTATTACATTCCGCTTGGAAAAATCACGGATAATGCCCTCTTGGCCAACCTCGGCCCGCGCATTCCGGTGCAGTTTCAGATCGTTGGCAATGTCGACTCGGAAGTGACGAAAGAAATTCGAGCGTATGATATTAACAGTTTTTTTATTGAAATTGATATTCATGTATCGGTCGACATCCAAGTCGTCATTCCTTTTGCATCGAAAATTTCCAATGTGACAACAGATATTCCAGTTGTGATGCGCTTTATTCCGGGAGAAGTGCCGCAATTTTACAACAAAAACGGCGGTCAAGTCGGCCCGTCCATCCAGCTTCCGAAGCGGTAGTGGGAAAGGCTGTCAATGCGCGCCTCTAAAAGGCCGGCGACTGTCATCTTCCTAAATCGATCGTTCTCGTTCGACTGTCGAAGGCAAGCCAAGGCGTGACGGAGGATCGAACAACCGCCTGCTTCACAGACCCATATATGGGTCTTTAAGCGGCGTTGTTCGGTCGCCCGACAGTCGATCAAATACTCGGGTAAAAGCTGCAAATGGCAAAGCTTCAAATTGCATCTATATAGTTCCGTTAGGTTGACGGGTGCCCGCGTCAGCCGTTGGGAATGGTTTTGACAGAAACATGGAAATGTTATGCAAAAAAAGTGTTCTTCCCGGCGAAGGGGCTTTGGCTGTTTCTCTGGCGTTTGTCAAGAGGAAACAGCTTTTTTGTTTTTCAAATAGAAAACAACTAGACGAGTTGGTTCGAATTTTGTAATATTATATTAAATTGAAAATAGTTTTATTATTTACATAGCAGTTTGAGAGGGGGAATGAACGGCCGGCATCGGAAGGCATGCATCAGTTTGCGGCGCCATCCGGCGCGGCGCACGAGCGCACAAGGCAGACGGACTCTATCGATATAGTATGCAGAAAAAGGTGTGCGCTCTGGTGACAGAACATTTTGAACAATGGGGGGAACAAGAAATGAAGAAAAAAAGAGCAGCAGGTGTCTTTTTCTCATTGATGCTGACGGCGGGTCTTTTGGCCGGCTGCGGCGGCAACCAGCAAGGAGGCAGTTCTTCAGGCGGAAACAGCGGCGGAGGCGGGGGCGGCGATGTGATTAAAATCGGCGCCAACCTTGAGCTGTCCGGCGGGGTCGCGTCATACGGCCAGTCGATTGCGGAAGGGCTCGACTTGGCGCTTGAGGAAATCAACAAAGAAGGAATCAACGGCAAAAAGCTGGAGTTGGTGAAAGTCGACAACAAATCGGAAGCGGCCGAAGCGACGAACGGCGCGATCAAGTTGATCAGCCAGGATAAAGTCGTCGCCATCATCGGCTCGGCGACGAGCACGAACACGCTCGCTCAAGTGCAAGTCGCCAACGACAATAAAGTGCCGCTCATTACGCCGACAGGCACGAACCCGACGATCACGAACAAAGACGGCAAAGTGAACGAGTTCGTCTTCCGGACGTGCTTTATCGACCCGTTCCAAGGGACGGTGGCGGCCAAATTCGCCTTGAACGAACTGAAAGTGAAAAACGCGGCGGTGTTGATCGACAGCTCGAGCGACTATTCGAAAGGGCTGGCCGCTTCGTTTAAAGACGCGTTCACGCAAGGCGGCGGCAAAATTGTCGCTGAAGAGGCGTATGTCGCGAAAGACACCGATTTCCGTGCGACGCTGACGCGCATAAAATCAAAGAATCCAGAGTTCATTTTCCTGCCGGGCTATTATGAAGAAGTCGGCCTCATCGTCAAGCAGGCGCGCGAGCTTGGCTTGAACGTGCCGATCATGGGCGGCGACGGCTGGGATTCGCCGAAGCTGGTCGAGATCGCGGGCAAAGACGCGTTGAACAACACGTACATCACGAACCATTATTCGTCGGGCGACCCGGATCCGAAAATTCAAGAGTTTGTGAAAGCCTTTAAAGCGAAATACAACAAAGCGCCGGATGCGTTCAACGCGCTTGGCTATGATACAGCCTACTTCCTGGCCGACGCCATCAAGCGGGCCGGCAGCGCCGATCCGGTGAAAATTAAAGACGCGCTGGCGCAAACGAAAGATTTGCAGCTCGTCTCCGGCACGCTGACGCTCAATGAAAACCATGACCCGGTCAAATCGGCGGCCATTTTGGAATACAAAGACGGGCAGCAGCAATTCAAAACGAAAGTGAATCCGTAATGAAAGGCTGGATGGATGCATGGACGGGGGAGGCCCCTAAGGGGCGCCCTCCTGTCCGGCATTTCTTTTGGTCAACGACGAGTTTTCGTTAAGGAGCGTGCGATCATGGAACTCATTCAACAGCTGGTCAACGGCATTTCGCTAGGCAGCATTTATGCGCTCATCGCGCTTGGCTATACGATGGTGTACGGCATCGTCCGCCTCATTAACTTCGCCCATGGCGACGTCTTTATGATTGGTTCATTCGTCGGGTTTTATGCTGTGACGATGCTTCACGTCGGCTTTGTTCCGGCGCTGTTGCTGGCGATGGCCTCTTGCGCCGTGCTTGGGATGATCATCGAGCGGATTGCCTACAAGCCGCTGCGCAATGCGGCGCGCATCGCGGTGCTTATTACGGCGATCGGCGTATCGCTCTTGATTGAGTACGTCACGATTTATTTGCGCGGGGCGCAGCCGGAAGCGTATCCGAGCACATTGCTTCCGGATCGGAACTTGGAGCTGTTTGGGATTGTCATCAGCAGCCAGTCGCTGTTCATCCTCGGCACGTCCCTCGTTTTGATGGTCCTTCTTCAGTTCATCGTTCACCGGACAAAAATCGGGAAGGCGATGCGTGCTGTTTCCCATGATGCGGAAGCGGCCCGGTTGATGGGGATTAATGTCGACAATACGATTTCGGCCACGTTCGCCATCGGTTCGGCGCTCGCGGGGGCGGCAGGCGTTATTTTCGGCATTTATTATACAAAAATCGAGCCATTGATGGGCATTCTTCCCGGATTGAAAGCGTTTGTCGCCGCCGTGTTGGGCGGAATCGGCATCATTCCGGGAGCGATGGTCGGGGGGCTTTTGCTTGGCGTCATCGAATCGCTCGTCAGCGGGCTCGGCTACTCGCTTTGGCGCGACGGAGTGGCGTTTGTCATTTTAATTCTCATTCTCATTTTCCGGCCGGCCGGATTGTTTGGCAAGAACGTACGAGAAAAAGTGTAAAGGATGGTAGGGGACAATGGCAACTTGGAAGCGGACTCGTGGATTTTGGGTTTCCGTCATACTGGCCTTCGCCTTTTTCGCTGTTGTCGAGTGGCTGATTGCAAGCGGGACGCTCAATGTGTTTTACGTCAACACGCTCTTTTTCATGGCGATCAACGTCATGCTGGCGGCGAGCCTTCACTTGATCATCGGCATCACCGGACAGTTTTCGATTGGACATGCCGGCTTTTTCGCCGTCGGCGCTTACGCTTCAGCCGTCATGACGATGAAGCTAGAGCTGCCGTTTGCGGTCGGCGTCTTGACCGCTGGGGTGGCGGCGGCGCTCGCCGGCCTCATCATCGGCGTGCCGAGCCTGCGTTTAAAAGGCGATTATTTGGCGATCGCCACGCTCGGCTTTGGCGAAATCGTCCGCATTGCGCTCTTGAACATCGATTACGTCGGCGGGGCGAGCGGCATGACGGTGACGCATATGACGACATGGCCATGGGTGTTCGCCTGCTTGTTTGCCACGATTTTGGTGATCGCCAACTTCACGAACTCGACGCACGGGCGGGCGTGCATCTCGATCCGCGAAGATGAAATCGCCGCCGATGCCATGGGGATCAACACGACGTATTACAAAGTGGCGGCGTTTGCGATCGGTTCGTTTTTCGCCGGCATCGCCGGAGCGCTGTACGCGCATCACTTTTACATCATTCAGCCGTCGAACTTTGGCTTCCTGAAATCGTTCGACATCTTGATTTTCGTCGTGCTCGGCGGGCTCGGCAGCCTATCCGGCGCGGTGGTGGCGGCGGTGCTGCTGACGATCGTTTCGACGTTCTTGCAAAACTATCCGGAAACGCGGATGATCATTTACAGCATCGTCTTGATTTTGGTGATGCTGTACCGTCCAACCGGGTTGATGGGGACGAAAGAACTATCTTCGCTCTTCAAATGGCGGAAGGCAGCGCAGGGAGGAATGAATCATGGCGGCAAAAACACCGTTGCTTAAAGCAGAAAACGTCGGCATCCAGTTTGGCGGGCTGAAGGCGCTCTCCGGTGTGACGATGGAGCTATATCAAGGGGAGCTTGTCGGGCTCATCGGCCCGAACGGCGCGGGGAAAACGACGCTGTTTAACTTGTTGACGGGCGTGTATGTGCCGACTGACGGGCGGATTATGCTTGACGGCGAGACGTTGAACGGACTGCCGCCGTATAAAATTACGCGCAAAGGGATCAGCCGGACGTTTCAAAACATTCGCCTGTTCGGCGAGCTCTCGGTGCTCGACAACGTGAAAGTCGCCTACCATGCGCACGCCCGCCATTCGATCGCGAGCTCCATTCTCCGCCTCCCGTCCCATTTCCGCGGGGAAAAGGAAATGGAAGAAAAGGCGATCGAGTTTTTAAAAATTTTCCAGCTTGACGGCGTCATGCACGAGAAAGCGAAAAACTTGCCGTACGGCCAGCAGCGCCGGCTTGAGATCGCCCGGGCGCTGGCGGCGCAGCCAAAAGTGCTTTTGCTTGACGAGCCGGCCGCCGGCATGAACCCGCAAGAAACGAAAGAATTGATGAACTTGATCGCGTTTATCCGCGAACGGTTTGCGTTGACGATTTTGTTGATCGAACACGATATGTCGCTTGTGATGGGCATATGCGAGCGCATTTACGTGTTGGACCACGGCCAATTGATCGCCCACGGCACGCCGGAACAAGTGCGCAGCAACCCGAAAGTGATCGAGGCTTACCTTGGCGAGGAGGTGTCGTGACGTGTTGAAAGTGGAGGCAATCGATGTGTTTTACGGCAACATTCATGCCTTAAAAGGCGTATCGCTTGAGGTGAACAAAGGCGAGATCGTCACGCTGATCGGGGCGAACGGCGCGGGGAAAACGACGCTTCTGAAAACCATTTCCGGGCTGCTTAGGCCGAAAAACGGCGACATCGTGTATGAGGGAGCCTCGATCGCCGGCAAGGCGGCGCAGACGATCGTCAAGCAAGGCATTTCCCACGTGCCGGAAGGGAGGCGCGTTTTCGCCAATATGACGGTCGAGGAAAACTTGGAGCTCGGCGCGTTTTTGCGCAAAGACAAAGAAGGCATTCAACAAGACTTTGCCAAAGTCTTTCAGCTGTTCCCGCGCCTTGAGGAGCGGCGCAAGCAGCTGGCCGGCACGCTTTCGGGCGGCGAGCAGCAAATGCTCGCCATCGGCCGCGCGCTCATGGCGCGCCCGAAGCTGCTCTTGCTTGACGAACCGTCGATGGGGCTCGCGCCGCTGCTGGTGAAGACGATTTTCCGCATCATTCAGGAAATCAACGAATCGGGAACGACGATTTTGCTTGTCGAACAAAACGCCCACATGGCGCTCTCCATCGCCGACCGCGCCTACGTCATCGAATCCGGGCGCGTCGTCCTGTCGGGGGCGGCGAGCGAGCTGCAGGCGAGCGAGCAAGTGAAACAGGCGTATTTGGGCGGGCATTAACGAAAGCAGAAAGACGAAAAGAGGCCGACATCGGCCTCTTTTTTGTCCAGCCGCCGCGGCTAGCGGCGCCGTTGTTGCCGCTCGGCCCGCTCCCATGCTTTTAAGTGCGGGTACGGGTCAAACGCCCATTCGGTATAGCCGTTGTCTTTGTACATGCCGTAGTGAAGATGGGGCGGAAATTTCCCCGCCGTGCCGGGCGGACCGTAGCCAGAGCTGCCGACCGAACCGATGATCGTCCCCGGCTCGACGATTTGCCCCTCGCGAAGATCGGCGGCGAAGCCGTTCAAATGGGCAAAGTAATGGTACGTGTTGTTGATGTCGCGGATGCCGATGCGCCAGCCGCCGTATTTGTTCCACCCTTTCAGCTCGACGATGCCATAGCACGTCGAGCGCACCGGAACGCCGTAGCCGGCGAAAATGTCGGTTCCTTCATGAATGCGGCGCCCGCCCCAGCCGCGCGCATCGCCCCACGTGTCGCGGTAGCTGTAATTCGCCCGCAACGGGAGCGGAAAGACATGGTCATCCAGTTTCAATGTCTTGTATTTTTTGTAAATCTTCACTTTTCCTAAAATCAAATCCACCGTTTTGGAGCGCTGGTAATAGTTCCAAAGCGCGATTTTAATATGGCGATGATCGATGCCGTATGTCTGCAAATAGCGGGCCATGGCCATGATCACATCGTCATCGTCATCCGCCCGCGCATAGCCGTCGCCGTCTCCGTCCACGCCGAGGCCTCCAAACTGGGAGATGGTGAACGGGTCTGTATCATGCGGGTTTTTGTTCAGCGGCCCGGCCCATATTTCCGGCTTCATATAAATGCCGAGAACGCCGGTCGGTTTGGGCAAGTCGCGGCGCACTTGCCGGACGTTTCGCTCATACTGGTCAATGGCCGCAAAGTAATACCACGGGATCAAGGAAACGGCCTCGGCCTTTTTGTACAGCTCCATTCGCTTTTCATACACCGCTTCTTCCTGTTCCGCCGCCGAAGCCGCGCCGGCGGCGATCCACAGCATCGCTGCCGCCGATATGGCGGCAAGCCATCGATGCACGCGTATTCCCCCTTTCCGCCCGTTTCATATGTTTAGTTTGGGGAGAAACGGGAATTTCATAAATGTTAAAAGGAGGAAAATCGTCTGATGGACGATTTTTTTGTGTTTTCCTGCGCTTTTCATTATAATGAGAAATGAACAATCATCGACAAGTGGAGTGAGAACGATGGCGACGAAAGAAGAACACGTCCGCAAGCCGGACTGGTTGAAAATCAAGTTGAACACGAACGAGAATTATATCGGTTTAAAGAAGCTGATGCGGGAAAACCGTTTACATACCGTTTGCGAGGAAGCGAAGTGCCCAAACATTCACGAATGCTGGGCCGTACGGCGGACGGCGACGTTTATGATTTTAGGCAGCGTCTGCACGCGCGCCTGCCGCTTCTGCGCCGTCAAAACCGGGCTGCCGACCGAGCTCGATTGGCAGGAGCCGGAACGCGTCGCGGAATCGGTGCGCATCATGAACTTGAAACACGTCGTCGTCACCGCCGTCGCCCGCGATGACCTAAAAGACGGCGGGGCGGCGGTATTCGCCGAAACGGTGCGCGCCATCCGCCGGAAAAACCCGTTTACGACGATCGAGGTGCTGCCGTCGGATATGGGCGGGGTGTATGAAAACTTGAAAATTTTGATGGATGCCCGCCCTGACATTTTAAACCATAACATCGAAACGGTGCGCCGCTTGACTCCAAGGGTGCGCGCCCGCGCGACGTACGAACGTTCGCTTGAGTTTTTGCGGCGCGCGAAAGAATTGCAGCCGGACATTCCGACGAAATCGAGCATCATGGTCGGCCTTGGGGAAACGAAAGAGGAAATCATTGAAGCGATGGATGACTTGCGCGCCAACCATGTCGACATTTTGACGATCGGCCAGTATTTGCAGCCGACGAAAAAGCATTTGAAGGTCGTGAAATATTACCATCCGGATGAGTTTCAAGAGCTGAAAGAAATCGCGTTGAGCAAAGGGTTCAGCCATTGTGAAGCCGGCCCGCTCGTCCGCTCGTCGTACCATGCCGATGAGCAGGTGAGCGAGGCGGCGAAAGCGCGGCAGTTGAAAGCGTAACATCCAACGAACGGCGCGAAAGCAAGTGTTGTTTCAGCGGCTGAAAGCATCATCCCGGCCGGATGGACGCGAAGAAACGGTCATGCCTTTCATAAAGAAGGCAGACCGTTTCTTTTCCCTAGCGCCCCGCTTTCGTCGCCCGCGGCGTGCCGTCGCGGAAATCGCGGTCTAATTCATCGTTTGTTTCGTTGATCATTTCGCCGTTTTCATTTTCCCCGTCGCTCAGTTTTTTCCCTTGCGGATATTTCAACATCCGCTGAATCGTCGCATCGAGAATTTGGTCGATGTTGCGCGTGTTCGAATCAAGGCGCCCGAAGCGCTCAATGTCCTTCATCAGCTGCGGATTGTCGGCGACATACACATGGTAGTAGCGTGGAACGACGGAAAGCGCTGTTTTTTTCACTTGATCGGCCGTTTGCTGCCGGTTGTTCGTGTCCGCGTCATACACGACGAGCACTTCCTCATCCGTGACGAGCGTGGCGACGTCTTTGACGCCCGGCAGCTGGGTGCACAATTTGCTGATTAAATCAGCCGCTTTCTCGCGGTTGAAGGACGGCATGTCGTTATAGCCGTTTGCATCGCCGAGGATCGGGCTTTTTTGATGGCGGACGTAGCCGAAGTTGTTCATCGGCGTGTCATCGCCGTTGGGCACCCCGTTTTCATTGTACAGCTCGTTGCGGTCGGTGACATTGATCGTGTTGCCGCTCCGCTTGTAAATATCGGTGTTTTCGTCCTGAGCCGTCTGCGCGCAGCCGGCTAGGGCGACGGCCGCTCCGAACGCAACGGCCAACCATGGTTGTCTCATCGTCAGCACCCCCTTCGCTTTTAGGGTGGCACACGGATGATGGTTTGATGACAGTAATTGATTGGGGGCGATGCATCGTTTATGATGGAAGTGGAAAGGCGAGGTGAGAACAGTGATTTGCATTAACAATCATTGTTACGAACTGGTGGAAAATGTGAAAAACGCCTTTAATGAAGAAGCCTTTCGCGCCCGATATGCGGACATTTTGGCGAAGTACGACTACATTGTCGGGGATTGGGGATACAACCAGCTCCGGTTGCGCGGGTTTTTTGACGACCATAACCAAAAAGCGACGTACGATACGAAAATCAGCACGTTGTCCGAATATTTGTATGAATATTGCAACTTCGGCTGCGCGTATTTTGTGCTGCGCAAGGTGAAACGGTAAGCACGGCAGCCGCCCGCTTGCCGCGAGCGGCTGCCTCGTCATTCGCCTTCGTTGTACGGAAACTGTTCGCTTTGATGCGGATCGTCGTGCGGCGGGTGGGCGGCTGGGTCGCGCCTTGGAATGTTTTGGTGGAACGATTTAAACTCGTAGTTGAAGGCGCTGTAATGCCGCTGGCCTTCCTTCCAAGGCGTGCTTTTGTTTTCGACCGGCGCGTCGTCGCGGCGCGGCGAGCCGTACGGCCCTTCTGGGAACTCTTCAGCGGTCAAGAAATTGCGCTGTTTCTCGACGACGGAAAAATCGGCGTATGTTTCCCGTTCCGCCATTCGTCTCACCTTCCTTCGTTCGTGGGCTGTTTCATAAGATGCCCGAAACCGAGGAAGGTTATGAGAGATACTCCTCCAAAAAGGCGCGCAAATCGTTGGCATCTTGTTCATGAAGCTGGTAAGCGTGCTCGATATAGCCTGGCTCCTCCAAATCGTCGCGCCCGAGAATGGCAAAGCGGTTGCTTTGCAAGTCGAGCACGAGCCACTTTCCGTAAAAACGATCCGTTTCGATGAGCGCCAAATCAAACCGCTGCCGCTCGCCGACAAAGCTGACGAAGCGGACGGCCGCTTCGACGGTGTCGTCGTATAAATAAAACCGTTCACCCATCATTTGAGCCCCTCCTGTTTTTTCGTCTATGTCCATCATAGCAGACAGGCGGCGAAAACGGGAGACAGCAAATCGCACAAAGGAACGAGGAGGGATGACGGATGTATTTTGTCGATCGCAAAAAACTGGAAGAAACGCTCAGCTACATGGAACAAATGCTGGACCGTTACAAGGCCGAGGAGCGATGGGACGAGCCGCTTCGGCAATTGGCGCTCGAACGGATCGCTCATATCGTCATCGAGGCGGTGTTGGACGTCGGCAACGCCATGATCGACGGGTTTATTATGCGCGACCCGGGCAGCTATAACGACATCATCGACATTTTGGCTGACGAACAGGTGATCTCGCCGGCGGATGCTGACCGATTGAAAGCGTTCATTGCCCATCGGAAAATGCTTGTGCACGAATATGCGCGCGTCGATCACGCGAAATTGCTCGCCGATCTGAACGAACATTTGCCGGCGCTGGAGGCGTATCCGAAGGCGGTGCGCGCTTACCTTGAAAACGAGCTCGGCCCGGTGTCGGCGTTTCGCAATTGATGGCGGGAAAGGAGAGCAAATGCATTGAAACGATACAACGGCTACCTCATCGATTTGGACGGGACGATGTACCGCGGCACCGAATGCATCGCTGAGGCGCGTACGTTTGTCAACGAGCTGCACCGCCGTGGCATTCCGTATTTGTTTGTCACGAACAATTCGTCGCGCACACCGGCGCAAGTGGCGGAAAAATTGCGTTCGTTCGGCGTGCCGGCCGAGGAGAAGCATGTGTTTACGACAAGCCAGGCGACGGCGAATTACATTTTTGAAAAAAAACCGGATGCTTCCGTGTATGTGATCGGTGAAGAAGGGCTCCAAACCGCCTTGGCGGACAAAGGATTCCGTTTGGCCGGCGAAGATGCGGATGTCGTCGTCATCGGGATTGACCGGCAAATTACATACGAAAAGTTCGCTGTCGCTTGTCTCGCTGTCCGAAATGGAGCGATGTTCATCTCAACCAACGGCGACATCGCCTTGCCGACGGAGCGGGGGCTGCTTCCGGGCAACGGGGCGCTGACGTCGGTCGTCGCTGTATCGACGCAGGTGAAGCCGACATTTATCGGCAAGCCGGAAAAAATCATTATGGAGCAGGCGCTCAAAGTGCTTGGCGTCCCGAAGGAGGACGTGCTGATGATCGGCGACTATTATGAAACCGACATTTTAGCCGGCATGAACGCTGGCATTGATACGCTTTTAGTCCATACGGGCGTTACGACAAAAGAAATGCTCACCCGCTACGAACGGATGCCGACGTATACGGCTGATTCACTTTTGGAATGGCTTGACCGCTTGTAAACAACGCCGCTTTGCCAAAAAAGGCAAGGCGGCGTTTCATGTTGCTCGGCGCGGATGGAGGGCGCGCATGGGCGGAGCCGGCGTTACTCCGCATTGGCGGCCCGATGCGCCAGGCGGCTTGACGCCGCTGCGGCGATGGCGCCGACAATGTCGTCCAAAAACGTGTTGCATTTGCCGGTCGATTTATCATTTAAATATTGCAAAATGCCCGGTTTTTGCTTATCGATATATCCGTAGTTCGTAAACCCGATCGATCCGTACACATTGACGATTGACAGCGCCAAAATTTCGTCGACGCCATACAGCCCTTCATCGCGGCGGATGATCGACTGCAGCGGTTCATCGAGCCGACCGTCTTCGGCGAGTTTATCCAATTGGATGCCGGTTAGAATCGCATTTTGCACTTCGCGTTTCGAAATGACGCGGTTGACGTTTTCGATGCACTCCTCCATCGTTAAATCGGGATGATATTTTGATTGCAAGTAATAAACGAGCTCCGCAATTTTTTCCACGGTCACCCCCCGTTCCTCAAGCCAGCGCCGAGCCGTTTGTTCCAGATTGTTCATAATGAATTCGCTCATGAACTTCACCTGTTTCTTTTAGAAAGTCGTTTTCTATATATATGTATCATGTCATAAATAAGTCCGCCATATAAAGAAAAATGCTCATCGGCTTTTTTGGCGCCCGCTGTCATATATAAAAAGTAGCCCTCTTTTTCCGCGGCCATGCGCTGGCTGATCAGCATAGGCGCGTGAATGGGGCCGTTTCATGCTGGAGCGGAGGCGGAATCGGCTCATCGATGGGGCGGCGATGAGATGAAGGTGTGGAACGAGCGGAATGACTGGTTTCGGCAAAAAGGAAAAAGGAGGCGCGGCGATGGAAGAATGGGTGCGTGAACAGTATGGCATGCGCGTCGAGAGGTTGGAGCGAAGCGGACGGCATGCGGCCTTTTGGCATCGGCAGGAGCGTTTTTTGCTCGTTCCCGCCGATGGGCAAAGCGAAGCGGAAATGGAAGAGCGCCAGCGAATGAGCCGCTATTTGCGGGCAAAAGGAGTGGACGGCGTCGGAGAACTGGTCAAAACGACGTCCGGAACGTATATCGCTTCCTATAATGGACAGCCGTTGGCGCTCGTTCGCGCTCCGCTTCCGGCGGCTCGCTTTCGTTCGCTCGGAAGGGAATTGGCGGTGATGCATGAATGCGGGAGAACATGTCCATGGCCGATCGTCGCCTGCCGGCGCATCGGCCAATGGCGGGAGCTGTGGGCGAAGCGGATCGATCAAATGGAGGCGTTTTGGTCGAGCAAGCTCGCTTCCGGGCCGTCGTCGCTGTTTGATCGTCTGTTTATCGAATCGTTCCCGTATTATTTAGGCTTGGCGGAAAACGCGGTGCAATACGTGGCGGACACGGAGATTGACGAAGAACCAGGGCGCATCGATTACGCGGCATTTTGCCATGAGCGTCTCCCCGAGGCGAAGTGGGTTGGGGGGATCGAAGCGAAGCTGCCGACCGACTGGGTGTATGACCATTGCGCCCGCGATTTGGCGGAATGGGTGCGCCATTTGTACGAAAAGAGCGGACTTGGCTGTCAGCGGGCGGTGCGGCAGTTTTTTCAAGAGTATGAACATGCGGCGCCGCTGTCGCCGTTTGCTTGGAGACTCGTTTACGCCAGGTTGTTGTTTCCGCTTTCCTATTTTGAATGTGTCGAGGCATATTATATCGCTGTGGATGAGAGCGAACGGACAAGGCGGGAGGGGGAGTTGCGGCGCTTGCTCGATCGATCGCACGAGTACGAGCGGTTTTTGGCTTCGTTTGCCAAGATCGCCGGCATCTCGAACCGCATCCGCCTGCCGGCGGTCGAGTGGCTGCCGCCGGCGTAACGCAGGGAAGACAGCCTCTCGCTTTTTTTTGGCCCAAACGAAAAAACGACCGCTTCCCTGCCGTTAAACCCTAAGGACAACTTCCCGTTTTTTTTCGGCCAAAGTTGTGATAAGATTTAGAAAAAACGATGCGGGAGGCTGCACCATGACGAAGCCGTATGTATTCATTACGCGAAAATTGCCCGAGGACGTGGTCGCGCCGCTTTTGGCCATCGCTGAAGTAGAGATGTGGCCCCATGAAGATATGGCCGTGCCGCGCGATGTGCTCGTGGAAAAGGCGAAACGGGCGACGGCCATCTTGCCGATGGTGTCTGATCCGATCGATGAAGACGTCTTGTCCGCCGGTTCGGCGCTCCGAGTCGTCGCCAATATGGGCGTCGGCTACGATAACATTGATGTAGCGGCGGCGACCCATCGCGGCATTCTCGTTTGCAATACACCCGATGTATTGACCGATACGACGGCCGATTTGACGTTTGCGCTTTTATTGGCCACCGCCCGCCGCCTCGTGGAAGCGGCTGAATTTTTGAAGGAAGGAAAATGGAAAAGCTGGAGCCCGTTTTTGCTTGCGGGCGCCGATGTCCATCATAAAACGATCGGCATCGTCGGCATGGGGAACATCGGCCAGGCAGTGGCGAAACGGGCGAAGGGGTTTGACATGAACATTCTGTATTACAACCGCTCCCGCCGTCCGGAGGCGGAAGAGAAGCTTGGCGCCGTCTACCGCCCGTTTGCCGACTTGCTGGCGGAGAGCGATTTTGTCGTCTGCTTGACGCCGCTCACCTCCGAGACGCGCCATTTGTTCAACCGCGAGGCGTTCCGGCAAATGAAGAAGTCCGCGATTTTCATTAACGCGGCGCGCGGAGCGGTCGTCGATGAACAGGCGTTGTATGAGGCGCTGGTCGGCGGGGAGATCGCCGCGGCGGGATTGGATGTATTTGAACACGAGCCGGTCGCGGCCGATCATCCGCTCGTTTCGCTTCCGAACGTCGTCGCCTTGCCGCATATCGGCAGCGCCACGTACGAAACGCGGCGCGCCATGATGACATTGGCGCGCGACAATATCATCGCCGTGCTCGAAGGACGGCCGCCGCTGACGCCTGTGAACCGGATCTCATAAAAATTTTCATTGCCAAATGGCCGATCGTCTTTTATAATGTCTACTATAAAAATACAAATGTCTACTGTACGTAAACAGAAGGGGCGGGAATCATGGAAAAACCAATTTTGGTCGGATTGTTAGGATTAGGAACGGTCGGGAGCGGCGTGGTCAAAATTATTGAAAACCATCAGGAAAAGTTGATGCATCAAGTCGGGTGCCCGGTGAAGGTGAAAAAAATCCTTGTCCGGGATGTACAGAAACCGCGTGATGTCGCCGTTGACCCGTCGCTCCTTACGACGAGTGCGGCTGAGGTGATTGACGATCCAGACATTGATGTCATCATCGAAGTGATGGGCGGCATTGAGGAGACAAAAGAGCTGCTATTGCGGGCGCTGCGCCAAGGGAAGCATGTCGTGACCGCCAATAAAGACTTAATGGCCGTCTACGGGTCGGAGCTGCTTCGGGTGGCGGCGGAATACCGCTGCGATTTGTTTTATGAAGCGAGCGTCGCCGGCGGCATTCCGATTTTGCGCAGCTTGGTTGACGGCTTGGCGTCGGACCGGATTACGAAGCTCATGGGCATTGTGAACGGGACGACGAACTACATTTTGACGAAAATGTCGCAAAACGGTGCTTCCTATGAGGACGTGCTCGCTGAAGCGCAGGCGCTCGGGTTTGCGGAAGCCGATCCGACGTCAGACGTCGAAGGGCTGGATGCGGCGCGGAAAATGGCGATTTTGGCCCGCCTTGGCTTTTCCATGGACATCGACTTGGACGATGTGCAAGTGAAAGGCATCACTCAAGTGACGGAGGAAGACTTGAACTACGGGAAGCGGCTCGGCTACACGATGAAATTGATCGGCATCGCCCAGCGCGACGGGCAGAAGGTCGAGGTGAGCGTCCAGCCGACGTTTTTGCCGGATTCGCATCCGTTGGCGTCCGTGCACAACGAATACAATGCGGTGTACGTATACGGCGAAGCGGTCGGAGAGACGATGTTTTACGGGCCGGGGGCCGGGAGCTTGCCGACGGCGACGGCGGTTGTCTCCGACTTGGTCGCGGTGATGAAAAATATGCGCCTTGGCGTCAACGGCCGCTATGCCGTCGCGCCGCAATATGAAAAGCAGTTGAAGACGCCGGCGGAAATTTTCTCGAAATACTTTTTGCGCATTCATGTCAAAGACCAGGTCGGCGCGTTTGCCAAAATTACGACGCTGTTTTCCGAGCGCGGGGTGAGCTTTGAGAAAATTTTGCAATTGCCGCTGAAAGAGGATGGCCTAGCGGAAATCGTCATCGTTACGCATGACGCCTCGCAGCAAGACTACGAAGACATTTTGCAGCAGCTCGGCGATTTGGAAATCGTCGAACGGGTGCAAAGCTCGTATCGAGTGGAAGGAGAGAAACGGTAATGGCATGGAAAGGACTGCTTGACGCCTACGGCGATTTTTTGCCGCTCTCTGCGGCGACGCCGAGGCTGTCGCTTTGCGAAGGGAATACGCCGCTCATCCCGCTGCCGCGCTTGTCGGAGGAGCTCGGCATTGCGCTCTATGTCAAGGTCGAAGGGGCGAACCCGACCGGTTCGTTTAAAGACCGCGGCATGGTGATGGCGGTGGCCAAGGCGAAAGAGGAAGGAAGCCATACGATCATCTGCGCCTCAACCGGCAATACATCGGCTTCAGCGGCCGCCTACGCGGCGCGCGCCGGCATGCGCTGCCTCGTCGTCGTTCCGAACGGCAAGATCGCCCTCGGCAAGTTGGCGCAAGCCGCCATGTACGGCGCGGAAATTTTTGCGATTGACGGCAACTTTGACGAGGCGCTGAAGATGGTGCGCCGGTTGAGCGAAACGGCGCCGATTACGCTCGTCAACTCGGTCAATCCGTACCGGATCGAAGGGCAAAAAACGGCGGCGTTTGAAGTGTGCGACCAGCTTGGGCGCGCCCCGGACGTGCTCGCCATTCCAGTCGGCAACGCCGGCAACATCACCGCCTATTGGAAAGGGTTTAAGGAGTACCATGAAGCGAAAGGAACGGGCCTGCCGCAAATGCGCGGCTTTGAAGCGGAAGGAGCGGCGGCGATCGTCCGCAACCGGGTGATTGAACAGCCGGAGACGGTGGCGACCGCGATCCGCATCGGCAATCCGGCGAGCTGGGACAAAGCGGTCGAGGCGGCGAGCGAGTCGCGCGGGAAAATTGATGAGGTGAGCGACGCAGAAATTTTGGCCGCCTACAAGCGGCTCGCCCGGACGGAAGGCGTTTTTGCCGAACCGGCGTCATGCGCGGCGATCGCCGGGGTGATCAAGCAGCGCGAACGGAACGAAATCGAACGCGGCAGCCTCGTCGTCGCGGTTCTCACTGGCAACGGATTGAAAGACCCGGCCATCGCCTTGGAGACCGCGGCGATCGAACCGATCGTGCTGCCGAACGATGAACAAGTTGTCTTGGAGCATTTGCAAGGGGTTGTCCGGGCATGAAAGAAGACGAGATGTTGAAGATCGTCGTGCCGGGAAGCACGGCGAACCTAGGGCCCGGGTTTGACTCGATCGGGCTCGCGATCAATCGCTATTTGACGCTTGACGTCCGCTTGGCGGATGCGTGGTCGTTTGCGCCGAAAACGGCGGAAGTGAGCGGCATTCCGCGCGGGACGGACAATTTGGTGTATCAAGTGGCGGCGGAGACGGCGCACGTTTACGGCCGCCGGCTGCCGAGCTGTGCAGTCGATGTGTACAGCGACATTCCGTTTACGCGCGGGCTCGGGAGCAGCGCGGCGGCGGTCGTCGCCGGCATTGAGCTCGCCGACGCGCTGATTGGGCTTCAGTTGCCGCGCGAGCAAAAGATGGAATTGGCGACCCGATACGAAGGACATCCGGACAATGTCGGCGCCTCGTTGTACGGGGGGCTTGTCATCGGCTGCTGCCGCGAGGCGGGCGTGGATGTCGTCCATATTCCACAATTGGATGTGGAGCTTGTCGCTATTATTCCGGAGTATGAACTGGAAACGAAAAAAGCGCGCGGGCAGCTGCCGGAACAATGGCCGAGAGAGCGGGCGGTCGAGGCGAGCGCCGTCAGCAACGTTCTCGTCGCCGCGTTGCTCACGAAAAACTGGGAGCTTGCCGGCCGGATGATGGCCGCCGATTTGTTCCATCAGCCGTATCGGAGACAGCTCGTTCCGGAACTCGAGCGGGCGGAGGCGCTCGCTCTTGAATACGGAGCGATCGGTGCGGCGCTGAGCGGAGCGGGGCCGACGGTGCTCGTCTTTGCCGAACCGGGCCAAGGAGAGCGGCTCGCGCGCCGGCTGCGCCCGCATTTTCCGACGTGCGAAATCGCGCGTCTTTCCGTCGAGCCGCGCGGCAGCCGCGTCTACAAGCTGGCGCTTGAAGCTTGAACCTTCTTGGGCGCCGGCGCGAACAGAAGTCCGTTCAGCGGCCTGGCCGTTTCGCCGCCGCGCTTGGGAGCGGGCGAAAGATATGACGGTTTTCCTTGCACAATTGGAAGGAAACGAAAACGGAGAAGCGCCCGATCAGGCGGGTTGTGGCTGCCCATCACCAGCCTTCCCGTCGGCTCGCCGCCCCGCTGGCGATAAAAAAATCCGAACAGCGGCCGCTGTTCGGATTTTTCATATTAAAACACTTGTTCCACTTCGACGACGCCCGGCACTTCTTCAAACAAGGCGCGCTCAATTCCGGCTTTGAGCGTAATCGTCGAGCTCGGGCAGCTGCCGCACGCGCCGAGGAGGCGAAGTTTCACGACGCCGTCTTCGACATCGACGAGTTCGCAGTCGCCGCCGTCGCGAAGCAGGAACGGACGCAGTTTATCTAAAACTTCTTGCACTTGTTCTTTGATTTCTTGATCCGTCATTTCCATCGACTCCTTTCCTTAGTTTTTATTATAATCATAGTGACAAAAAAAATCTAATGATAAATTTTGCTTTTGCAAAGGGTGACAACGATGACATTCAAGCCGGTTGAAATTTGTGTGTACGGGGCCGACGTCATTTGCCCGGCATGCGTGCAGCTGCCGTCGTCGAAAGAAACGTACGAGTGGCTCGAGGCCGCGCTGCGCCGCAAGTATCCGGATCAGCCGTTTGTGATGACGTACGTCGACATTTTTGCGCCGCCGGCCGATGACGAGGAGAAGCGGGAGCTCGCGCAGACGATCGTCGAAGAAGATTGGGTGTATCCGGTCGTGGTGATCGAAGGAAACGTCGTCGCCGAAGGCAACCCGCGGCTCAAGGCGATTTGTGCAGAAATGGAAAAATTCGGGTATCAACCGTCGGCGCCGGAAGGGAAAAAGGCGGAATGAACTCCGCCTTTTTCGCCGAATAAGGGCCAGTTGTGCTGTCAGTACCCATGGTGATGCTTGTACATCCACAAAATGCCTGATTTCAACAAACGCGGCACCCGGCCGGTGAGCGGGCGGTCGGCGAGCAAGCCGAAGCCGTGCTTTTTGCCGAGCGAGCCGAGAATGCCTTTTAATTTGATCGGCGGGAATTCGCTCGGTGGTTCTTCGCCGTTCCACCGCTTTTGCAGCACTTGGACGATTTGCTCGGCTTGCGCTTCAGCGAGCTGGGCGCTCGGGGAATGCGGCAGGCTCGCACAGTCGCCGACGACGTAGGCGTTTTCATAGCCGGGGATGTGATGGCGCTTCGTCAGCACGACGCGGCCTTGCTTGTCCTTTTCGACATTCAGTTCGCGGACGACGCGGTTGGGCTGAATGCCGGCCGTCCAGACGATGACGTCGCACTTGACCGGCTCGTCGTGGTTGTACAAGACGCCAGGTTCGACTTTCGTGACGTTGGAGTTGCGGACGATTTCCACCTTGTGTTCAACGAACCATCCTTCCACATAATCGCTCAACCGTTTCGGAAACATCGGCAAAATGCGCTCACCGCGGTCAAACAGCTTGATGTGCAAGTCCGGACGGCTCTCCGCCAGTTCGCTGGCCAGCTCGACGCCGCTCAATCCCGCGCCGACGATGCCGACCGTCGCTTTCGGCGGCAAATTGTTCAGCGCTTCATAGGCGGCGCGCGCCTTATCGATCGACTGGATGCTGTACGTATGCGCCTCGGCGCCCGGCACCCCGTGGTATTTGTCTTCGCAGCCCAATCCGATCACGACATCATCGTAGCGGACGCTGCTCCCATCCTTTAAATGGACGAGCTGCTGGTCGAGATCAATCGAGACGACTTCGCCGAATTGGTACACAAGCTGCGGATGTTCCGGAAACGGGACGCGGATGTGATGGTCGCTGACCGTTCCCGCGGCCAAGGCGTAATATTCCGTTTTTAAACAATGGTACGGAACGCGGTCGATGAGGATAATATGAATGTCGTTTGGCAATTCGTCCGGGAGGAGGCGCTGCAAAATGCGCATATTGCCGTATCCTCCGCCAAGCAATACAAGTTGTCTCATCGTGAAAAATCCCCTTTTGTCGAGTTTCTAAAGCCGACAATGCCATAGAAAAGTATAACGAAATTGTGACAAAAGAACAATCATTTTTCCGCTTCCTCGATCGAACGAGCATGTTCATTGACGCCGCGCCGGAAAACCGCTACGATGGGAAGCAGGAAGGTGAACATGCGCATGATGTTGCCAATCATCGAATTTTGCATCAGCAACTTAGCCAGCGGGTCGTACAAAGCAATGGAAATGTTGGAAAAGGATCCGAACTTGGACATCATTGAATACAGTTGCTTAAGCTATTGCACACGCTGCGCGGAAACGCTGTTTGCGCTCGTCAACGGCGAGTTTGTCAGCGGCGAAACGCCTGAGCAGCTCGTGGAAAATATTTATCGGCATCTCGAGGAAAACCCAATGTTTTAACGAAAAAAGGAGGATGTCCGCGATGCGGCATCCTCTTCAATGTATAATGAAAAAACGGGGGATATTCCCATTGTGCCCAGGAGATGCCGCCATTATACATGCGAAGCGCAAAAAATGTTCAGGAGGGAGTCATGTGCGTTCTTTTTCGTTTACGAAAATGCATGGATTGGGTAATAGCTACATATACGTTGATCTGTTCCGGGAAACATTGCCCGAGGAGGAGCTGCCGGCGATCGCCCGCAGCGTCGCCGATGTCCACACAGGCATCGGCTCCGATGGCTTGATTCTCATTTGTCCATCGGAGAAAGCGCCAGTCAAAATGCGCATTTTTAACAGCGATGGCTCGGAAGGGAAAAACTGCGGCAACGGCTTGCGCTGCGTGGCGAAATACGCGTACGAGCACGGCATCGTCCGCGACCGCACCTTTTTGATTGAAACGCTCTCCGGGCTTGTCGAAGCCCGTGTTGCAGTAGCAGATGGCGAAGTGACAAGCGTGACGGTCGATATGGGCGAGCCGCGCCTTGAGCGGAGCGCCATTCCGATGCTTGGTCCGGAAGCGGAGCGGGTCGTCGCCGAGCCGTTTGCCATCGGCGGGGCGGAATATGAAATCACGGCCGTCTCGATGGGCAATCCGCACGTCATCTTTTACGTCGACGACATCCGCCGTGCGCCGGTGACGACGCTTGGCCCGCTCGTGGAAAAGGACCCGCGCTTTCCGGAAGGGGTGAACGTCGAGTTTGTCGAAGTGGTGAACGAGCGCGAGCTTCATTTCCGCGTCTGGGAGCGCGGCTCCGGCGTGACGCAGGCGTGCGGGACCGGAGCGTGCGCGGCGGTCGTCGCTTCCGTGTTAAACGGCAAAACGGCGCGCGGGGAGGAAACGGTCGTCCATTTGGCCGGCGGCGATTTAACGATCGTATGGGGGCACGACGGGCGCGTGCGCATGACCGGTCCGGCGGAGACCGTGTGCACCGGCGTTTATTACTACCGAGGCGGGCGGAACGGTTGAGCATCGAAAGGCAAAGACGGTATACTATGAAGTAAGATCGGAATCATTCAAGGGATTCGCCCCATCTGAGCCGTCGGGTGAAAGCGGGCGAACCTGTCGAAAAACGGCCAAGTTGTTTGGCCAGTGTCAACCGTTAAAGGAGGGATCATGGATGGCAGAGGCAGTTATTACGCTGACAGAAGCGGCAGCGTTTCAAATCAAAGATATGATGAAAGAGCAGGAAGAAGAGGGCGCGTACTTGCGCGTCGGCGTCCATGGCGGCGGCTGTAGCGGGTTGTCGTACGGCATGGGCTTTGACCATGAGCGGCGTGAGGATGACATCGAATTTGAGCAGCACGGCATCAAAATTTTGGTGGACCGCGACAGCGCGCCGATTTTGCGCGGAACGGTCATCGACTATAAACAGTCGCTGCTTGGCGGCGGGTTTACGATCAACAATCCGAACGCCATTGCGACATGCGGCTGCGGCTCCTCGTTCCGCACAGCGACCAATGCCGGCACGCCGGAGCAATGCTAAGCAGGCGGGGTGACGTCCATCTGCCTGGCAGAGGCAAACGGCCTGCCTTGCCGTGATCGTCGGGCTCTTGAGAAGGCCGGTTTTCGCCGCACGGCCGGTTGAAAACGCGGGCGTGTACCGACTGGCGAAATGTTGGAAGGGTGGTCTTTCCCTCACGAAATTGGGGAAAACGGCCGCGCTCCAACATCGGCCTTTTCGGGAGCGCCAAAGGAGGAGAAACGATGAAAGGACAAATCAATGTCATCTTGGCGCTTGTCTTGGCGCTCATTGTGGCGCTGCTGGCGGTGGCGAATGTCGAGCAGGTGACGATCCATTATTTAGTCGGCGAAACCCGCTTGCCGCTCATTATCGTCATTTTAGGTTCGGCCGTCCTTGGCGGCCTTGTCGTCGGCATGCTCGGATGGGTGCGTTTGTTCAGCCTGCGCCGGCAGGTGAAGCTGCTCGAGAGAGAGCGGGAGGAATGGACGAAAAACAAGGCTGGGAATACTGATGGCGAGTCGGTTTCGCTGGAGCGAGAGGGATGAGGCATGAGCATGGCGCCCCCAACAAAGAGGGGCGCCTTTTGCTTGAAAAACGGGTGTGGACGGGGCGGGCTATATGAATGGCTCCAATCAGTCGGGATGCGGCGTTAAGGCGAAATGCCGAGCGCCCCTTCGCTTCCGCTTGTTTTCCCGACGGAGCGCCATTAAAACAGCGATGTCGAGTGCGCCGGCTGCATCCGCGCCGTCGGGTCGATGTACGTTTTGGCGCTGCTGATGGCGATCGGCGCTTCGCCAAAGCCGCAGGCGATCAGCTTGATTTTCCCGTCGTACGTGCAAATGTCGCCCGCCGCATACACGCCGGGGATGTTCGTTTCCATCCGCGAGTTGACTTTGATCGCATTTTTTTCGATGTCAAGCCCCCAGTTTTTGATGGGGCCAAGCGAAGAAATAAAGCCGTAGTTGACAATGACGGCGTCGACATCGATCGTTTCTTTCGTTCCTTCTTTCACATGCTCGAGGATGACTTGGCGGATGGCGTGTTCATCGCCGACGAGTTCAACGGGCACAAACGGCGTTTTCACTTGCACGCTGGACTTCTTGAGCTGCTCGACGCTATGTTCATGGGCGCGGAATTTGTCGCGGCGATGCACAATCGTGACGCTTTGGGCGATCGGTTCGAGCATGAGCGACCAGTCAACAGCCGAGTCGCCGCCGCCGCAGACGAGCACGCGCTTTCCGGAAAACTGCCCCAAGTCGTTGATGAAGTAATGCAAGTTTTTTCCTTCATAGCGGGAAGCGCTTTCGATTTCGAGCCGACGCGGCTGAAAGGCGCCGTTTCCGGCGGTGATGATGACCGTTTTCGAATAATGGATTTGTTGATTGGTGACGAGTTTAAACGTTCCGTCCTCCTGCTTTTCGAGCGTGTCGACCGACTCGTTCAGGCAGACGGTCGGCGAAAATAGGTCCATCTGCTCTTTCAGCTGGTTGACAAGCTCTTGGGCGCGCACTTTCGGAAATCCGGCGACATCATATATGTATTTTTCCGGATATAACGCGGCCAGCTGCCCTCCAAGCTGCGGAAGGCTTTCGATAATTTTGACTTTCATTTGCCGCAAGCCGCCGTAAAACGCGGCAAACATCCCGGTCGGCCCGCCGCCGATAATGGTGACATCGTAGACGTTGCGATCTTCTTTCACCGACATCCCTCCCTGCGCGAAGTCATGGCATTACAAGTTTATCTTACCATAAATGGGCGTGGTTATAACGATCCTTTTTGTTGGACGAACAGAAAAAAAAACTTGAAAAGGGAAAGAAAAAGGACTAATATGTTTTGTGGAGAGATTGTTAATTTTTTGTGACAGTCCCTCGACATTTTTTTGGCGGTTAACGTGAATTATTTCACAAACTTCGCTCAATAAAAACGGGGGCGGCCGCAAAAGCTATAACAAATGAATGAGAAAAAATGAAAAAGGGTGGAAGTGATCCAGGTGAGAAAACCAAACGTTGTCATTTTAGGCGCTGGCTATGGCGGGTTGATGACGACCGTTCGCCTGCAAAAGCTCATCGGCGTGAACGAAGCGAACATTACGCTCGTAAACAAGCACGATTACCATTATGAGACGACATGGCTTCATGAGGCATCGGCTGGGACGCTGCATCATGACCGCGTTCGCTATCCGATCAGCGATGTCATCGACCGGAACAAAGTGAAATTCATCCAAGATACGGTGACGAAAATCATTCCAAACGAAAAGAAAGTGCTGCTTGAAAACGGCGAGCTGACGTACGATTATCTCGTCATTGCCCTTGGGTTTGAATCAGAAACGTTCGGCATCAAAGGGTTGAAGGAATACGCATTTTCGATCGCCAATGTCGACGCCGCGCGGCAAATCCGCGAACATATCGAGTACCAGTTTGCGACGTACAACGCAGAAGAGGAAAAGAAAGAGGAGCGATTGACGATCGTCGTCGGCGGGGCGGGATTTACCGGCATTGAATTTTTAGGCGAGCTCGCCAACCGGATGCCGGAGCTGTGCCGCGAGTATGACATCGACCCGCACAAAGTGCGCATTATTTGCGTGGAGGCGGCGCCAACGGCGTTGCCGGGCTTCGATCCGGAGCTCGTCGAGTACGCGGTCAGCCAGCTTGAGCGCAAAGGAGTCGAGTTTCGAATCGACACGGCGATTAAGGAATGCACGCCGGATGGCATCATTGTCGCTAAAGGTGATGATGTCGAGGAAATTAAAGCCGGCACGGTCATTTGGGCGGCCGGCGTGCGCGGCAGCCGCGTCATCGAGGAATCTGGGTTTGAAGCGGCGCGGGCGCGCATTAAAGTGGACCCGTACTTGCGTGTCCCGGGGCATGAAAACATTTTCGTCGTCGGCGACTGTTCGCTCGTGATTGATGAAGAAACGAACCGCCCGTATCCGCCGACGGCGCAAATCGCCATGCAAGAAGGCCAGCTGTGCGCGAAAAACTTGGCGGTGCTCATCCGTGGACAAGGGGAGCTGGAGCCGTTTAAGCCGGATATTAAAGGGACGGTTTGCTCGCTCGGCCATGATGACGCCATCGGCGTCGTGTTCGGCAAAAAGCTGTGGGGCGCCAAAGCGAGCTTCATGAAAAAAGTGATTGACAACCGCGCCCTGTATTTGATCGGCGGTTCGTCGCTTGTGATGAAAAAAGGCAAATTTAAATTTTTCTAATCGATTCAAAAAGCTCCCGTGATGGCGGGAGCTTTTTGTATGGCAACGAAACAGGGATCCGCCGCTCGATTGTCGAAATACAAACGGTGCATAACGATAGGGAGAAAAGGATGAGGACGATGGACAACAAACGAGGAAACGTTTGGATTGCGGCGGCCGGACTGGTCATAAACGAGAATGGGGAATGGCTCGTTGTCAAGAAAAAATACAGCGGGCTAAAAGGCAAATGGTCGCTGCCGGCCGGGTTCGTCCAGCCGGGGGAAATGCTCGATGAGGCGGTGGTTCGGGAAGTGAAGGAAGAAACGGGGATCGACGCCGAACCGGTCGCGCTTCTTGGCTTGCGCACCGGCGTCATCGCTGGGGAGATCAGCGACAATATGGCGATTTTTCTGTTGCGCCCGCTCTCGCGCGACATCGTCGTGCAGACGGATGAGCTGTATGCCGCCGCGTTTTTAAGCAAAACGGCGCTTCAGAATGATCCGAACACATCAGGCTTGCTTCGCTATTTGTTGGCGCTCGAGCCGCTTGATTCCCTTTCGCTGCATGATGGACTCAATCCCGGCGATCCGTTCGGCTACACGAAATACCGCCTTTACTTCGAATCATCGAAATTGAAAGAATAGTCAAGAAAATAAAAGCGATCGAAAGATGTATCCGCTTACACGGACGAAAATGGGGGAGAATCGCCGTTTGTTTTTACAGAAAATTTTGATATATTAACAAAAAAGAAACGGAGGGGAACATCGATGACAAAAACATGGACCATAAACGACTGCCCGTACTGCGAGGGGCATGGATACGTTCAGCTGCTTTTGGGCGGATCGGAAACGTGCTACAGTTGCCAAGGAACCGGAAGCGATGGCGAAGAGGATGACGACCATTGACGTTCGTCTGAGGATATGAAACATCGTTTGGAAACAATCAGGCGATCATAAAGAAGAGAACGAACATTGACGGTCATCCGCCCGATCCAGTACACTGAAAACGGGTGTACGGGAGGTGAAGGGCGGATGCAAATGAGTTTGCCGGTTGTTTTGATTTCGATGGTTTTATTTTTTGTGTTGTTTTTTGGCATTGGGTTTTTGGTGAATATGTTGCTGCGCATGACATGGATTACAGCGGTCTGCTTTCCGTTGATTGCGGTTTTCATTATTGATGATGTGCCGTTGACGCGCTATTTCACCGCACCGTCCGAGGCGTTCGCCGCGCTCGGCCGGAAAATCACTTCGCTGGCGGCGGCGGATCTGTTGATTTTGTCAAGCGGATTTGCCGGCGCTCTTTGCGCCGGATGGGCGATCCGCACGCTGCGGGCGAAAGGGTATCAAATGTTTTAGAGCGTCTCTGCCTTGGGCAGGGGCGTTTTTTTTGTGAACAGCGCTGATGAGCGCCCGAGCGGATCACAACGTCGGTTCGTGTATGTTTTTGGCAAAACGCACAAGCTTTGCGCTCGGGTTTCACAATGAGGTTGTTCATGGACGGTTTTTTCGTTTTTTGTCTCATTCGCAATGAATATTTCGATTTTGGATGGAGATAAATAGAGGTGTGAGAGGAGTTGAGAGCATTGAATGGGTTTAGGCAGTTCGTGCGCCGAACCGCGATGACGCTGCTGTTTTTGGCGGCGCTCTTTGCGACATTCGAGTCCGTTTCCGGGGTTGACGCGAAGACGGTTCTCCATCCCTTTCCGAGCGCTTTATCGATGGATCATCAGCCCGTCTGGGGAATGAAAGAGCTCGCGAAAAACGGGGGCCGCTCCGTTTTGCGGCTTGAGGATCATTTTGACTGGTCAAAATATCCTTCCGTTGAAGTGGTCGCCACCGGCTATACAGCCGGCATTGAATCGACCGGGAAAACGCCCGATCACCCTGAGTATGGCATCACGTACTCCGGCGTCCGCGTCAAGCGCGACCTTTATTCGACGATTGCCGCGGATTTAACTGTGTTTCCGATCGGCACGATTTTGTTCATCCCCGGATACGGGTTCGGCGTCGTCGCCGACAAAGGCGGGGCGATCAAAGGCCATCGCATTGACTTATACTATGAAACAGTCGAAGATGTATATAAATATTGGGGAAAACGAAAAGTCAATGTCTATATCGTGCAAAAAGGCGATGGCAAGCTGTCAGAAGAAGAGTTGAAGCGGCTGAACGAAGATGAAACGATGCAAGTGTTTCGTCAACCAGGCGTGTTGATTATCCAATAAAATCCAAAGGGTATAGAAAAAAGAGCACCTTTCCTGTAGAATGTGAGTAGCGACACAAACAAACCCAGGAGG
>NZ_JAEIGB010000018.1:0-62599 GCF_022341265.1 Geobacillus sp. YHL | reverse complement strand
GCTTCGCTTGGTGGCCCCGACGAGCGTCGCGAACAAAAGTTCGCAACCCTCGTCGGGGATCATTTCGGAATGTCACCCACAAATATTTTACTCACACGTCTGGTATGTAGAGGAGAGTGTCCATGAAAATCCAACGTCTTGACTCACTCTTCCAACCAAAAGATATTGACGATTTTTGTCGAATTGGGTAATATAATGTCGGCAACCATATACCCCCTCTCCACTTTAATGGGATAGAGGTTGCGGTGAACAAAAGTAGCGCTGCCGAGGCTCGGAGCGGTCCATGACGCAGCGGGAAAGGGTTCACCGCCGAAGTTTGCGGCGCGCTCCGGCGGCGCAAGCTGGGCCTGCGGCCGAACAGGTGCAGGACTGCCATCGCCTACGGCGGTGGAGCGCTATCGCCATTCAGTTGGATGCGAACCGATCATGCACCCGCTGAAGAGGCGCGGGTGCTTTCTTTTATTTTTGCTTATTTTCAAGGAAGGAGCGTTTTCATCTTGGACAATCAGCGAAAACTTGGAATTTGGGTATTAACGGCGCTCGTCGTTGGCAATATGGTTGGTTCCGGCATTTTTATGCTGCCGCGCTCGTTGGCGGAGGCGGCGAGCCCCATCGGCGTGATGCTCGCCTGGCTGCTGACCGGAGCCGGCGTTCTAATGACGGCGCTTGTTTTCGGCAACTTGGCAATCCGCAAGCCCGACTTAGGCGGCGGACCGCAAATTTACGCGAAGGAGCTGTTTCCGAAAGGCTCCAATCTCTCGATTTTATCGGGATTTATGTCATCGTGGGGCTACTGGGTCGGCAACTTTGCCGGCAATGTCGCCATCATCACGACGTTTGCGAGCTACTTGTCGACATTTTTCCCTGTATTAACGAGCGACAAAACCGTTCTCACGATGGGCTCGTTTACGCTAAAGCTTGGGAATTTGCTTACCTTTCTCGTCTGCACGGCGCTTCTTTGGGTGATGCACGCCATTATTTTGCGCGGCGTAGAAGATGCCGGCAAGTTGAATTTCGCGGCGACAGCGGCGAAAGTGCTCGGCTTTTTCCTGTTTATTGTCATTGCCTTGTTCGCTTTTGACAGAGCGGTCGTCGGTCCGCTTGATGCCCCGCGTTATGACGGAGACGGACAGCCGCTCGGCCTGCTTGGACAAATTAACAACGCCGCGTTAGCGACGCTTTGGGCGTTTGTCGGTGTTGAATCGGCGATGGTGTTCGCTTCGCGGGCGCGCAAACAGGCGGATGTGAAGCGGGCGACGATCGCCGGTCTTTTGATCGCTTTGGCCATTTATATTGGCATCAGCTTTTTGGTAATGGGCGTCTTGCCGCAAAACAAACTCATTCAATCGGAAAAACCGCTCGTTGATGCCATCATTGCCATCGTCGGACCGGCGGGCGGCTACGTGTTGGCTGGTCTTGGGCTCATTAGCCTGCTCGGCTCGACGCTCGGTTGGATCTTGCTGAGCGCTGAGGTGCCGTACCAAGCGGCCAAACAAGGGCTGTTTCTGCCGATGTTTTTAAAGGAAAACAAGAAAAATGTGCCGAGCTTCTCACTTACGTTGTCGAACGCCTTGGCGCAATTGTTCATCTTTTCGACCATTTCCCACTCGATGGCCGCGGCGTTTGACTTCGTCATTTACATCGCCACGCTCGCCTACCTCATCCCGTATTTGATCGCTTCCGTCTTTCAGTTGAAACTCACGCTCACCGGCGAAACGTACATGGAGGCGCGCGAGCGGATGGTTGACGGAATCATTGCGGCCTTAGCGACGGTGTATTCGATCTGGGTCGTTATCGCTGGCACGGCAGACATCAAAACCTTCCTACTCGGTGTTGTCCTGCTCGCTAGCGGCCTAATCTTCTATCCGCAAGTAAAAAAAGCGGCACAGCAGGCGAAAGAAAAACAAAAATTATCGGCATAGCCAAAAAGCGAACGTCCATTATGGGGGCGTTCGTTTTTTCTGTTTTGGGCAGGATCTTGTCTTTCGGAAAACGAAATATACAATGTAGTTCCATTTTACTTAAAAGAAAGAGGGGGGCCAACTGATGAACAACAACGAACAACCGACAAAACGCCGCGGCATAACGGTGGAAGATTTGCTTCGCCTCCGCTCGGTGCGCGACCCGCACTACGCGCCGGACGGGACGCGCGCCGTGTTTGTGGAAAAATCGATTGATGAGGAAAAACAATACCGCTCCCATTTATGGCTATGGGCGGCAGACGGCTCCGTCCGTCAATGGACGTTCGGCCGCTGGCGCGACATGAAGCCGCGTTTTTCCCCA
Source organism: Geobacillus sp. YHL (assembly GCF_022341265.1). Classification (NCBI taxonomy): domain Bacteria; kingdom Bacillati; phylum Bacillota; class Bacilli; order Caryophanales; family Anoxybacillaceae; genus Geobacillus; species Geobacillus sp. YHL. The sequence continues at coordinate 60,316 of NZ_JAEIGB010000018.1, read as the reverse complement.
AGAGGTGAAATGATCGCCTTTTTATCCGACCGCTCCGGACGCACACAGCTTTGGCTTTTGCCCGCCAATGGCGGTGAGGCGCGCCAACTGACGTTTTTCAAAAACGGTGTGCGCGATTACGTTTGGTCGCCGGACGGGACGTTTCTCATCGCCCTAACGACGCTTGGCGACGAAGAAACGATCGAAGACCGAGAAGAGCAGAAAACGGCGGAACAAAAACCGGCCGATTCGAAGCCGCGCGTTGTGGAACGGCTCTATTACAAATCAGACGCGTCGGGTTTTCTTGACGGCAAGCAGGACGTGCTGGTGCGCATCGATGCAGCGTCAGGAAAAACCGAAGCGTTGACGGGCCGCGAGGAAGAAATCGGTTCGTTTGCCGTTTCCCCAACCGGACGGACGCTCGCCTTTGTCGCCAACCGAAACGATGATCCAGACACAACCTTTACGCGCGACATTGTTTTGCTTGATCTCGAATCGAAAGCGGAAACGAACTTGACGAACGGATGCGGCACATTCGCTTCGCTCGCCTGGTCGCCGGACGGAACGAAGCTCGCCGCCATCGGCCATGATCTTGCTTATCTCGGGGCTACGCTTCACCGGCTTTACGTCTTTGAGCCGGAGCGTGGAACGAAGCGGGTGTTGACCGCCGATTGGGACGTCCATCTCGGCGATGCCATGGTCGGCGACACACACGCTGATGCGAAAGGGCCGGGACCGATTTGGGCGAGCGACGGAAGCGGCCTGTATGTCACCGCCTCGGAGCGCGGACGCGTCAACTTGTATTTCGTCCCGCTCGACGGCCCGATCGTTCCGGTGATCGAAGGCAACTTCCATTTATACGGTTTAGCCATCCACCCAAGCGAACAGCAAGCCATCGCCGCCATGAGCGAGCCGACGGTCATTGGCGATTTGTATATAATCTCGCTTGAAGACGGAACGAAAACACGGCTTACGCGTGCCAATGAAGCGCTCGAAAACGAAGTGGTATTCGCCGATGCCGAACCGTTTACGTATCGATCGGCGGATGGTTGGGAGATTCAAGGCTGGATCATGAAACCGCCCGGGCTTGGCGAAGGGGAAAAGGCGCCGCTTGTCGTCGAAATTCACGGCGGGCCGCATGCGATGTACGGGTTTACCTTTTTCCATGAATTTCAACTGCTCGTTTCGCGTGGTTATGCGGTCTTGTTCACGAACCCGCGCGGCAGCCACGGATATGGACAGGCATTCGTCAATGCCGTGCGCGGCGACTATGGCGGCATGGATTATGAAGACATTATGGCCGGCGTCGACGCCGCGATCAGCAAGTTCGACTTCATTGACGAGACACGGCTTGGCGTCACTGGCGGCAGCTACGGCGGGTTTATGACCAATTGGATCGTCGGGCATACCGACCGGTTCAAAGCGGCTGTCACCCAGCGCTCGATTTCCAACTGGCTCAGTTTCTCCGGAGTGAGTGACATCGGCTACTTTTTCACGAAATGGGAAGTCGGCTGCGACATCTGGGAAGACGCGGAGCGGCTTTGGCATCATTCACCGCTCAAATACGTCCAAAACATGCGCACACCGCTCTTAATCTTGCATAGCGAGCGCGATTACCGCTGCCCGATCGAGCAGGCGGAACAGCTGTTTATCGCATTGAAACAACTCGGGCGGGAAACGAAACTTGTCCGCTTCCCGGACGCCAACCACGATTTGTCGCGCACCGGCAACCCGGCGCTTCGCCTCGAACGTCTTCGCCAAATCGTCGGTTGGTTTGATCATTATTTGAAAGGACCACTGGATTAATTCGAAAGGAGACGCGCCATGCACGCTCTTGTCATCGGCGGGACAGGCATGTTGGCTGATGTGTCGCTTTGGCTTGTGCGGGAAGGATATGATGTGTCCGTCATCGCCCGCCGCTACGCACGGATGAAGCAGCTCATCGACCGCGCTGGACCGATGGCATCCATCAACCCGCTTCTTGTTGATTATCGCGATCAAGAAGCGCTTTGTTCTCTGATTTCCCGGTCCATCCAAAAAAACGGAACGTTTGCTCTAATCATTGCGTGGGTGCATACAGACGGAACCCAGGCGCTGTCCACTGTCATCCAAAAAAATAGCGGACATCCCGGCTCTTGGCGGTTGTTTCATGTGCTCGGCAGCCGCGCCGATCCAGCCGAAGCGAAATCGGAACTCTGTTTGCCTGTCGCTTGCCTTTATCGGCAAGTTCAGCTCGGTTTTGTCGTGGAAAAACACGGTTCGCGCTGGCTCACCCATCAAGAAATCAGCGGCGGCGTCATTGATGCCATTCGGCGTGATGCGCCGTTTCATCTGGTCGGCACCCTAGAAGGCCGGTGATTAAAGGAACAGGTTTCCTCACCGCCTTGTTTCTCAAATTGAGAAATCTCGTGGTATCAGCTTCTCGTTTCACGTCGTCCGACGTCAGCTAGGGGCGATCGCTGTTTTTCACCGCCCTTCTAGATCGATCAGAGAAGAAGCACCCGCGTTGACGGGAGGCGCCCTCTCGGGACGAACGAGAGGGCGCCTTGTCTCCCATTGCTGCGGATGATTTCACGACGGAAGCAGTTCGACATAATCGCCGGTTTTCAAGCCAGCCGCGTTCGCTTCATCCGTGTCAATGTGCATATCTAAAGCAAAATCTTCACTGACGCGGACGATGACTTCATCGAAAATGAGCGCCCGTTCCCCTTGTGTTTTCACTTTCACGACTTGTTTGTCGCAGACGCCAAACGTTTCCGCATCTTTCGGCGTCATATGAATGTGCCGCTTGGCAATGATCACCCCTTTGTCGACGGTCACCGTCCCCTTCGGCCCGTGAATCGTAATGCCCGGCGTTCCGTCAATATCGCCGGATAAGCGGACCGGGGGCGCGACGCCGAGCTTGAAGCTGTCGGTTTTCGAAATTTCAAGCTGCGTCAGCGAACGGACCGGTCCGAGGACGCGGACGTTTTCAATTTTCCCTTTCGGCCCTTCGACCGTCACCGTTTCCTTGGCGGCGAACTGTCCGGGCTGCGACAACGGCTTGAGCACCGTCAGCTCGGCGCCTTCGCCAAACAGCGCCGCCATATGCTCTTTCGATAAATGAATGTGGCGGTTGGACACCCCAACAGGAATCATCAATGGTGATCTCTCCTTTTTCTTGCAGTGTTATGTTCTTTATATAACGTATCCATTTTCGGAAAAATTAAAGAGACTGACGCGAGGTCAGTCTCTGCTTTTTGCGCCATAGCCTAATTTTTTCAGCAACACGATGGCCTGTTCCTTTTCTTCCGGCGTCAGGGCCGCCACCGTTTCATGGATGGTCTCGGCATGTTCGGGAAACACGCGCTGGATGAACTGCCGGCCGCTGTCGGTGATCGACGCATACGTCACGCGGCGATCCCGCTCACAGGCGCGGCGGATGATCAAGCCTTTATTTTCAAGCTTGTCGATGACATACGTGATGCTGCCGCTGGCGAGCAAAATTTTTTCCCCGATTTGCTGGAGCGGCTGATCGCCTTTATGGTAAAGCAGTTCGAGCACCGCAAATTCGGTCGGATTCACGCCGAACGCTTGAATCGACTTGTTTACTTGGTCGCTGACCGACCGATATGCCCTCGATAACACGATGAATAATTTTAATGACTGCTGCAACGCCTGTTCCTTTTGTTCCATAGCATCCAACCCTTTAAAGTTGACATTTTCTTACTTTCATTATACTGGAACAGCAAATTCCCGGGCAACCGTTTTTTGTTTGCGATGATGCATTTTCCTGGTTCACGGCTTTTCCTTCGGCTATGATAAATTTATTATAATGTCGGCGCTTGGGCGACTGTCACATTCCGATGAATGATGCATATGTGAAGAAGGAGAAAAGATGTCAGGGAGGGAAGTAGATGAACCAAGTGTTGGCTGGAAGCGTGCTTTCCGCCTTATCCACCGGGCTTGGCGCCGTGCCGATTTTGTTTATGGCCAAATCGCTCACCCACCGGTGGCGTGACGTACTGCTGGCCTTTTCCGCCGGCATTATGATGGCGGCTTCGATGATGAGTCTCATTCCGGAATCGTTAAAATCAGGGGGCTTCAGCACGTTAACAGTAGGGCTTTCCGCTGGCGTACTTATTTTGACGTTGCTTGAAATGACCGTCCCCCATATTGACTTGGAACATACAAAAAGCGGCTTGCAATTTGATGAAAAAGCGATGCTCATTATTGCCGCCATTACGTTGCACAATTTGCCTGAAGGTCTGTCGGTCGGGGTCAGCTACGCCTCCGACAGCTCTTCCCAAATCGGCAATTTAATCGCCCTGGCGATTGGCTTGCAAAATGCACCGGAAGGGTTTTTGGTCGCTTTGTTTTTAATCAACCAGCAAATCGGGCGCTTGAAGGCGTTTCTGCTCGCCACGTTGACCGGAGCCGTGGAAATCGTCACATCGCTGCTCGGTTTTTACTTAACCTCCCTTTTTCGTGGGCTCGTTCCGTACGGGCTGGCGTTCGCCGCGGGGGCGATGCTGTTTATCATTTACAAAGAGCTCATTCCCGAAAGCCATGGCGATGGAAATGAACGGACATCGACGTACGCGTTTATTGTCGGCATTTTGTTTATGATTTTTCTAACACAATCGTTTTAACGAAAACAACCCCGCTGCCTGTATATAAGCAGCGGGGCGTTCATTGTTATTGGACGGCTTCCTCTTTTTCTTCATATGGATGAGCGACCCAGCCGGACGGGTCGATAAACAAGCGCACCGCAACGACCCGACGGTCATCCATGAGCGTAAAGTAATGCGGATTCCCTTCCGGCACGGAAATGACGTCGCCGGCTTCAAGCTCTACATCAAAATAGCCGGTTTCTTTGTCGCCTTTGATGATGAAAATGCCATGGCCGGCCGTAATGGCGCGCACTTCATCTTCCGTATGGATGTGCACTTGTTCAAATTTTTTCAGCAACTCATCCAAGTTCGGCGTCGCGTCGGACAGAGCGACGATATCCCACGTTTTGTAGCCGCGGCGCGCCGCTAAATCTTCAATTTCGTCTTTGAACGTCGCTAAAATTTCATTTTTTTCTTCATCTGTCAGAACATATTTATCGCGCAAATGCTCCGGCAGTTTCGTGATGTCCCAATGTTCATACAACACCCCTTGACTGTTCAAAAACGCGCGCACATTGTCTTCTCCTTCAATCACTTGGCCCGTTTTTCTCACTTTGATGACTGCCATTATTCACATCCTCCTTTGGAAAAATGTATATGGATTAGCCAACCGGCAGGCCGGCCCGCTGCAAAAGCAGCCGCTTCACCTGCCAGCGGAACAAAAACTCCCATGCCTCCAAATGTTTTTTCGCTTCAAACGCTGTACGCCCCCAGACCGTGATGCCATGGTTTTGGATCAACACGGCGCCGGCGTCGCCATGGATATAGTTCGCAAACTCCCGAGCGAGCGTTGGAATGTCGGCGTAATTGTCAATGATCGGGATGCGCACGGCGGCATTTTCTTCCCAAATGCCGAACGCCTTGATGATTTCCTGGCCGGAAAAGACCGCTTCCCCGTTTTGCGCATACAGTTCAGAAATCAAGTTGTTGTCGACCGTATGAACGTGCAAGACGCAGCCGGCATTCGTCCGTCCGTAAATTTCCGCGTGCAAGAGCGTCTCGGCCGAGGGCTTCAAGTTTGTTTCCTCCGCCGGTTTTCCGGCGGCGTCAACGAGCAGAAAATCCTCGTCTGTTTGCTTCCGCTTATCCTTGCCGCTCGCTGTCACCAAAAACGTCAATGGGTCGTCTGTCACCTTGATCGACAAATTGCCGCTTGTCGCGAAAAACCAGTCGCGGGCGGCGAGCTCGGCTTTCACTTCCGCGAGCTCGTTCCACTTTTTCACGACGATGCTCATACGATCACCTCCATTCGCTGCAACGCATCAATCACGTCAAAAAACGTTGCAAACGGCGCATGCGGCAAGCCGAGCTCTTGGCATTTTTGGAGCAGAAAATCGCGCGCCATCACGTAATCCGCTTGCCTCGCCACCGCTAAATCCGTAATCGAATCGCCGATGACGACATGGTATCCGTCCGGGCGGGCAAGCTTGCGAAGGAGCGATGGCTTGCAGCAGCCGCAGCCGTTTTGGCACTCACCGTCGCATGCATGCGGCCATGTGATGCGGATCGTCTCACCGCTGAAATCGGAGCCGTTGCAAAAAATGCGCTCCGGTTCAATGAGCCCTTCAAGCAGCGGATAGACGAAAAAGTCGATGCCGCCGCTGACGATATAAAGCGGAATGCCTCGCTCTTTCGTAAACGCGACAAACTCTCGGAATCCCGCGCGCAACCGGGTGGTGCGCCGCAGGAAATCGATGATTTCTCCCTTTAGCGAGGACGGAAGGAGGGAAAACATCTTCCCCACTCCTTCCTGAACAGAAATGCGCTCAGCGAGAATGTCGTCTTTTAACGCCTCCCACTCCGGCGGGGCGAACTGTTTCATAATCGCGATGATGTTGTCGTTTTCCGTAATGGTGCCGTCAAAATCACAAAAGAGAACGAGCTGTTTCGTCATGCTTCCACCTCAACGACGCCCCAGCGGTCGATCGCTTTTTGCAGCGCTTCGTTTTCTGCAGCCGCCTCACGAAGCGGACGGCCGGCCAACACCGCGTCGATCGCCGCGCGAAACGCCCGGCCGCCCCCGATCGCCCCGTCCGGATGGCCGTGAATGCCGCCGCCGGCGTTGACGATGGTGTCAAGGCCGAAATCGCGGATGATGAGCGGCACCAATCCCGGGTGAATGCCGGCCGACGGCACCGGAAACGCCCGGGCAAACGGCTCTTGGTCGTCGGTGAGCGCCCTTGCGATGCCAAGCGCCTGCTCACGCTCCAAGGCCACGCTGCCATACGGCGACGGGAACAGGACAAAGTCGGCGCCGGCGAGCCGCAAAAGCTTTCCAAGCCAAAGCGAAGGCGCCACCCCATAAAATTCGGACGTCGTAACAGCGCCGCTGAACGCCGGGTGAGCCATAATCGGCACCGCAATCTCCTCATCCTCGCGCAACGCCTGCAACACGTCAAGCCCATAAGCGAAGACGTTAAACAACAGCACATCAGCGCCAAGCTCGGCGGCTCGTTTCGCTTTGTCCTTTAACGCAAACGTTTTGCCGGTCAAGTTGACGGCATACAACGTCCGCTTGCCCGTTTGTTCGTACACTTCCTGAAGCGCCGCCTTGCCCTCGGTGATCCGCTTTTCAAACGGAAGAAGTTCGCTGTCAAACAAAATTTCATCGTCTTTGACCAGGTCAACGCCGCCGAGCGCCTGTTTTTTCAATTCCGACGTCAAGTACGCCAAATCGCGGCCGATCATGCCTTTAAAAATGCTCATCAACAGTGGGCGGTTATGCACCCCGACTCGGTCGCGAATGCCGTCGATGCCAAAGCGCGGCCCAGGAAACTGTCGCTTCCATTCATCCGGAAACTCTAAATCAAGCAGCCGCACTTCACCGTCGAGCGACAGCTTGCCGAACGTCGTGACCAACAATGCCGGCAAATCGGCGCTGAAGTTGACTGTCGGGTAGGCGATTTTGACGATCGCCCGCTTCAGCCGCTTGCCGAAATAGGCGTTTACCCGCTCGCTTTCGCCAAGCTCTTCAATAGCGACGACTTCCCCTTTATGTTTGCGAAGCTGCTCCTGCTCCAACGCCGGCAAGTCGGTCCACGTGCCGATCGTCAAGCCGAGCGCGATCCCTTCCGCCTTTTTCCGAATGTCTGTTTCATCATGAAGCAAATACGTTGCCATCACTGCACTCATCGTTCATCCCTCTCAATCTCGAAATAAAAACGCCTCTTCATAAGAAGAGGCGTCACTCATCCATGGCGCTCTTCTTATCTCTCAGCGTTTCCGCTGCAAGAATTAGCACCGTGCTTGGCGCGCGCCAAGCCGGTTGCCGGGCTTCATTGGGCTCGTCCCTCCGCCTGCTCTTGATAAGAAAGCCTGCTCGTTTATGCACTTATCAAACAATTGGCAAATTTACTTTGAATTATGACATCGCCGATTGGCGTTGTCAATCATTTTTCAAAAATTTTTTTCGAACAATCCAAGGCGGCCGATCCGCTCCGCTGCTTCGCGAAGCCGCGCTTCATCGGTCAAGAGGCCGACGCGCACATACCCTTCGCCGTGCTCGCCGAACCCGATGCCTGGGGCGACGGCGACATGCGCCCGCTCAAGCAGCATGTCGGCAAACTCAGCGGATGATATGCCTTTTGGCAGCGGAAGCCAGGCGAAAAACGACCCGGATGGCGCCTGCACCTCCCAGCCGGCCTCGCAGAGCGCAGCGATGAACGCATTGCGGCGCGCCTCATACAATGCGACCAGCTCCGTGACACAATCTTGCGGACCAAGGAGCGCCGCGGCGGCCGCTTCCTGGATGGCGCCGAACAAGCTGACATACAAATGATCCTGCAAAAGCTCAAGCGCCCGAATGATCCGCTCGTTGCCGACGGCAAACGCCACACGCCAGCCGGCCATATTGTATGTTTTCGAAAACGTATAAATTTCGACGCCGACGTCTTTCGCCCCATCGACTTCCAGGAAGCTGACCGGTTTCCGGCCGTCAAAGCCGATCGCCCCATAAGCGAAATCGTGCACGACGGCAATGCCGTGCTTGGCGGCAAACGCCACCGTCTCCGCGAAAAATTCCTTTGTCGCCGTCGCGCCGGTCGGATTGTTCGGATAGTTTAAAAACATGAGCTTCGCTCGGTCGGCCACTGCCGCCGGAATGGCTTCATAGTCCGGCAAAAAACCGTTTTCCGCAACAAGCGGCATCATTTCCATCCGCGCGCGGGCAAGCGCGATCCCCGACCAATAGTCCGGATAGCCCGGGTCCGGGACAAGCACCACATCGCCCGGGTTGACGAGGCAAAGCGGCAGTTCGACAAGCCCGGCCTTGCCGCCGAACAAAATGGCGACTTCGCGGTCTGGATCGATGTTCACCCCGTATTCACGCGCGTAAAACGCGGCGATGGCTTCTTTCAAAAAGAAGTAGCCTTGAAACGGCGAATATTTATGGTATTTCGGATTGGCCGCCGCCCGCTGCATCGCCTCAACGATATGCTTTGGCGTCGGCTGATCCGGGTTGCCTTGCCCTAAATTGATCACGTCGCATCCGGCCTTGATTTTCTCCCCCACTTTTGCGACAAGCGAGGCGAAAAATTGCTTTGGCAACTGCTCAAGCAGCTCGGAAAAAGGAATTTCCATCGTCATCGCCCACACCTTCTTAAAAAATTCTTGAAATTCTAGTGCAACATCATATATCGTAAAAAGCAAAATGTAAAGCAAAATTTTTTCGAGGTGAAAACTCATGACGATCCGCATCGCCTGCCTCCAGCTTGATATTGCGTTTGGCGACCCGAACGAAAACGAACGGCGCGCGGAAAGCGCCATTGAATCGGCCGTCAAGGACGGCGCGAATATCATCGTGCTGCCGGAATTATGGACGACCGGCTACGATTTGACGCGCCTAGATGAGATTGCCGACGAAGGCGCCGAACGAGCGAAAGCGTTCGCCTCCCGCCTAGCGCAAGCACACAGCATCCATCTCGTCGCCGGCTCGGTCGCTAAAAAAACAACAACCGGCGTGACGAACACGATGATCGTCGCCGACCGGAACGGTCAAATCGTTGGCGAATACAGCAAGCTTCACCTGTTCCAATTGATGGATGAACATTTGTATTTGCAGCCGGGAAGCAGCTTAGGTTTGTTTTCGCTTGACGGGCTTTCATGCGCCGGGGTCATTTGCTATGACATCCGCTTTCCGGAGTGGATTCGCGCCCATGCTATGGCTGGGGCGGAAGTGCTGTTTGTCGTCGCCGAATGGCCGCTTCCCCGCCTGCACCATTGGCGGACGCTCTTGATGGCGCGGGCGATTGAAAACCAATGCTACGTCGTCGCCTGCAACCGGGCTGGCCGCGACCCGAACAACGTCTTTGCCGGCCATTCGCTCGTCATCGACCCATGGGGCGAAGTGATCGCCGAGGCGGACGAGAAGCCGGGCATTCTCTCGGCCGACATCGATCCCGCACTCGTTGCGGACGTCCGCGCGCGCATCCCGGTGTTTGCCGACCGCCGGCCGCACGACTACGAAGCGGCAAAAAATTTTTTCAAAACGTATTGACAATCGATTGATCGACCATGTATCATTCGAATCAAACAACCAAACGATTGACAACATCGTGAAAATTGCAAAAACTGAATACGAGAAATCGGTACTCTTATCAAGAGTTGGCTGAGGGAATTGGCCCAATGAAGCCCAGCAACCGACCGTAATACTATCGTGAGATAGGGCGCACGCCAAGGGCGGCGCCGGAAGCGTCATGCTTCCGCAGGGCACGGTGCTAAGTCCAACAGAAAGACCGATGTCTTTCTGAAAGATAAGAGGCGCGAAGAACGAATGAATCTTCAAGCCTCTTTCCGTATGCGAAAGAGGCTTTTTCATTTGCCGGAAACGCCGAGTTTTAGCGCGCGTCAGAACCGGCATTTGAAAACGAGCGAAATGAAAAAAGGGGGAACAAGGCAATGACCACTGTTCAAACATCGGTTTACGAACCGCTGACCGAACCGAAGGCGGTATCTCTCGCTGTCCGCCTCGGCTTATTCCGCGACGGGGCGCCTCTTTTGTGCCGCGAGATCGGCGACGGCAACTTGAACTTAGTGTTTCATATCGTCGACCAAGAAACAAAGCAAGGCGTAATCATCAAACAAGCGTTGCCGTACGCCAAAGTGGTCGGCGAAAGCTGGCCGCTTACGTTAAAGCGCGCCGTCATCGAAAGCAACGCGCTGCGCACGTTTGCGAGCTATGTGCCGCAATACGTGCCGAAAGTCTACTATTCTGACGAATCGCTCGCCATTACGGTGATGGAAGACTTATCCCGTTTGCAAATCGCCCGCAAAGGGTTGATCGAAGGAAAAACGTATCCGCTTTTGTCCCAGCATATCGGCGAGTTTGTCGCCAAGACGGCGTTTTATACGTCTGATTTCGGCATGAACCAGCAAGAGAAAAAGAAATTGGCGCAAAGCTTCGTCAATCCGGAACTGTGCAAAATCACGGAAGACCTCGTCTTCACCGACCCGTTTTTTGACCACGAAACGAACAACTTTGAAGACGAATTGCGCCCAGACGTTGAAGCGCTTTGGCGCGATGACCGCTTGCACCTAGAAGCAGCAAAGCTGAAGCGCAAGTTTTTAACCGAAGCCGATGTGCTCTTGCATGGCGATTTGCATACCGGCAGCATTTTCGTAAGCGCCGACGAAACGAAAGTGATCGACCCAGAATTCGCCTTTTACGGTCCGATCGGGTTTGACCTTGGCCAATTTTTTGCCAATTTGCTGTTAAATGCGTTGTCCCGCTCTGAATTAGAGCGCCAACCGCTCTTTGACCACATCGACCGGACATGGGACGTCTTTGCGTCCGTGTTCTCAAACCTTTGGCGCACCGAGAGCGTGGAAACGTACGCCGCGACGCCGGGCTTGCTCGAGGACGTGCTCCGGCACGCGTTCATCGACGCCGTCGGCTTTGCCGGCTGCGAAGTCATCCGCCGGACGATCGGCCTCGCCCATGTGGCGGACCTTGACGGCATCGAGCACAAAGATGAACGGCTTGTTGCCAAACGGCATGCGCTCCGCCTCGGCCGCCGCTTGATCATTGAGCGGGCTGAGCTGACAGGAACGGATGGCTTCCGCCGGCTGCTCGCCGAAACCAAGCAGTAATGCCATTCGATCCGGCCCGCCGGCGACGGGCCGGACAAACGAACAACGCCAAAAGAAAGGAAGACAGCAATGAGCACATTTGCCATCCCGCGCTCAGTCGAATGGCGCGAGACGCATGTGACGATTTTAAACCAGCAAAAGCTTCCATCCATCATCGAATATATCGACTTGCACACTCTGGAAGACGTCTATGAGGCGATTGCCACGCTGAAAGTGCGCGGCGCGCCGGCGATCGGCATCACCGCCGCCTATGGCCTGGCGCTTGCCGCACTGGGCTATGACACCAAATCGCTCGATGAATTCCGCCGCCGCTTAAAACAGGATCGCGACTACCTGGCCGGCGCCCGACCGACCGCCGTCAATTTGTTTTGGGCGCTTGACCGGCTCGTCGCCGCTGTCGAAAACGCCGTCTCCATCAACGAGGCAAAAACGGCGCTCATCCATGAGGCGATCCGCATTCAAGTGGAAGATGAGGATGTGTGCCGCCGCATCGGCGAATACGCGTTGTCGCTCTTTCGTCCGGGCGATCGTGTGATGACGATCTGCAACGCTGGCTCGATCGCCACCGCCCGCTACGGAACAGCGCTCGCCCCGTTTTATTTGGCGAAAGAAAAAGGAATCGAGCTATCCGTTTACGCCCTTGAGACACGTCCCGTTTTGCAAGGGGCGCGCCTGACCGCTTGGGAACTGATGCAAGCGGGCGTTGATGTGACGCTCATCACCGACAACATGGCAGCGCAAACGATCAAAGCGAAACAGATCAGCGCCATCATCGTCGGCGCCGATCGGATCGCGCGAAACGGCGATACGGCGAACAAAATCGGCACGTTCGGCCTGGCCTTGCTCGCGAAGTCGTTTGACATTCCGTTTTACGTCGCTGCGCCGTTGTCCACGATCGATTTGACGACGAAAACAGGTGCGGACATCCCGATCGAAGAGCGCCATCCGGATGAAGTGACCCACATCGCCGGCGTGCGCATCGCCCCGGAAGGCGTCAACGTATACAATCCGGCGTTTGACGTGACGCCAAACGAACTCATTACCGCCATCATTACCGAAAAAGGCATCATTCGCGGCAATTACAACGCAACGCTGCCATCATTATTCACAAAGGAGGAGCAACATGAAACGATTTAAGGCCTTATCTTCCCTTTTTCTTCTTTTCTTTGCCGTGTTCTCCATCTTGGCTGGCTGCACACACGAGCAAGATGCCGTGAGCTCCAAGCCAGCCAACGAAGCCAAGACCACGAACAACAAAACGGAAACGACATCCAGCCACTCGACGGCAACAAGCGACGAGCAAGCGGCCATTCCTGAAAAGTTGAAAAAGCCGGTGAAAATCGCCGCCATTATGCAACTGTCCATCGGCACGTTCTCATCGCAATACATCGCCGGCGTCAAAGAACAAGTGCAAAAATTCGGCGGCGAGGTGCAAATTTACAACGCCGACAACGATTTAACCAAAATGGCATCGTACGTTGAGACGGCCATTACGCAAAATGTTGACGCCATTTTGCTTGACCACGGCCGCGCCGATGCGCTCGAAGGCCCGGTGAAAAAAGCCGTCGCCAAAGGCATTCCAGTTGTGGCGTTTGACAACGATTTGAACATTCCCGGCGTCACCGTCATCGACCAAGACGACTACAGCCTCGCCTGGAAAACATTAAAAACGCTCGCAGAAGACTTAAACGGGGAAGGCAACATCGTCACGATTTGGGTCGGCGGCTTTACCCCGATGGAACGCCGCCATATCATTTATGACGCGTTCAAAAAACGCTATCCGAACATTAAAGAAATTGCCAAGTTTGGCACGGCGAGCGCCAACACAGCTTTGGACACACAAACGCAAATGGAAGCGATTTTGAAAAAATACCCGAACAAAGGCGACATTGACGCTGTCTTCGCAACTTGGGACGAGTTCGCCAAAGGGGCGACGCGCGCCATCGAGCAAGCTGGGCGCACGGAAATTAAAGTGTACGGCATCGATTTGAGCGATGAAGACTTGCAAATGATCCAAAAACCAAACAGCCCATGGGTGGCGACAACGGCGACCGACCCAGCCGAAGTCGGCCGCGTCCAAGTGCGGTTCGCGTATCAAAAAATCGCCGGAGAAAAAACGCCGAACATTTACTCGCTTGAGCCGCATTTAGTGAAACGGTCCGATCTTCCGGACAAACAAGTGTCGATGAATGAGCTTTCGCAATACATCCCGGGCTGGGGGCAATCCAATGTCGCCATCTCGCCGTGGATGAAAACGTTGGAAGCCCAGGTGAACAAAAAATGAACGGGTTGTCAATGCGGGGCATGGAAAAATCGTTTGGCGCCGTGCGCGTGCTCGACGGCGTGGACTTCGACGTTCGTCCTGGCGAAGTCCACGCCCTTTTAGGCATGAACGGCGCCGGCAAAAGCACGCTCATGAACATTTTGGCCGGCGCCATTCCGCCTGACGCTGGTACGATCACGATCGACGGTACGATATACACGTTTTCATCGCCGCGCGAAGCAAAACAAGCCGGCATCGGCCTCGTCGTTCAAGAAGTTGACACAGCGCTCTTTCCCGGCTTGCCGATTTACGAAAATGTAGCGGCGGACGAGTTCGTCCATGTGAAGCAACGGCCGATTCGCTCGCTGCGTCAAGAAAAAGAGCGGGCCGCCGCCCTGCTTCGCCGCGTCGGCCTGTCGTTGCCGCCGACGAAATTGGTTCGCGACTGCTCGCTCCATGAAAAGCAGCTGATTGTGCTCGCCAAAGTGCTTTCATCCAACGCGCGCTATATCATCCTAGACGAACCGACGGCCGCCTTAAGCGAGGCGGAAACAAGGCGTCTGTTTGCCATCATCGATGAACTGAAGCAGCAAGGCGTCGGCTTTATTTACATCTCTCATAAACTGAAAGAAGTTCAGGAGATCGCTGACCGGCTGACGATTTTGCGCGACGGCCGCGTCGTCTATCACGGAGGCGCCCGCAGCCTGCCGCTTGAGGACATCGTCCTTCATATGACTGGAACGAAGCGGACCGCCGCCGCGAAACAAGCACGCACATACAGAAGCGACATCGCGTTTGCCGCCCGCGGAATTTTGATCGACAAAACCGGGACAACAGTCGACCTATACGCCCACCGCGGCGAAATCGTCGGCATCGCTGGCCTCGTCGGCGCCGGCAAGACGGAGCTTGCCGAAAGCCTCATCGCCCACCGGAACACATCCGGCGAGTGGGAAATTGATGGCAGACGCTATGTGTTCTCATCGCCTTATGAAGCCATCGACGCCGGCCTTTGCCTCATCCCGGAAGAACGGCGCAAACAAGGGTTGTTTTTGCCCGAATCAGTGAAAACGAACTTGACCGTCCGCCTTCTTTCCCGCCTGTCGCGCTGGCAATGGATCAGCTGGGCGAAAGAAGCGGCTGAAGCCGACGGGCTCGTCCGCTCGCTAGGTGTTCATCCGCCGTCAAGCACCACCGTCGTTCGCCACTTGAGCGGCGGCAATCAACAAAAAGTCGTCATCGGCAAATGGCTCAACACAAACGCACGCGTCTTTTTGTTTGACGAACCGACCAAAGGAATCGACGTCCATGCGAAACAAGAGGTGTTTTCCATCATTCGCTCCCTTGCCGATGAAGGAAAAACGGTGCTGTACTTTTCCAGCGAATTTCAAGAGCTGCTTGACATTTGCGACACCATCTACGTGATGGTCGACGGCCGGCTGCTCGCTCGCCTGCCGGCCGCTGAATTGACGTATGAACAGCTTGTTTACTATTGCAGCGGAGGTGAGATCCATGAGCCAGCCAGCCGTTTCCACAGCGCCGTCGAAAAAAACGGCGCCGTCCATTCTTGAATTGTTGTATAAACACGGCACCTTGCTGGCCATTCTTGCCGTTATCGCCTACTTCGGCATCACGCAAGACCGATTTTTTACGTATGAAAACTTCAGTGACATTTTGCGGTCCATTTCGATCGTGACGCTCGTGGCAATCGGCATTACGTTTTCGCTCATCGTCGATGGCTTCGATTTGTCCGTCGGCTCGACGGTGAGCCTAGCGACGATCGCGAGCGCAGCGGCGCTCGTCCTGTACCGCCAAGAAATTTTCATCACCCTGCTCGTGCCGCTGTTGCTCGGCATTGCTGTCGGGCTCTTGAACTCGTTGTTGATCGTCAAATTCAAATTGCCCGATTTGCTCGCGACGTTGGCGACGATGTACGCCATTAACGGCGTGCAGCTCACCTATACGAAAGGGTTTTCGATCTACAACGACATGCCGCTGCCCGATGGCGGCACGGCGCCGGGCAAATTCATTCCTTCCTTTTTATTTATCGGCCAGGGAGAGCTGTTCGGCGTGCCGTTTTCGGTCTTGCTTATGCTGTTTGTCGTCATTGCCGCTCATCTGTTTTTAACGTACACGAAACCCGGCCGCCTCTTTTATTTGACCGGGGAAAACCGCGAGGCGGCAAGGCTCTCAGGCATCCCGGTCAACCGCTATCGGACATATGCATACGTCATCAGCGGGTTTTTTGCGGCCTTAGGCGGCATCGTCCTTGCCTCGCGCATCGGCACCGGGCAAGTGTCGGCCGGCGCCTCGCTTTTAATGGACAGCGTCGCCGCCGCCTACATCGGCTTTTCCGTCTTTGGCGCCGGCAAGCCGAACGTCATCGGCACATTGTTCGGCTCGATTTTAATGGGCGTGTTGCTGAACGGCTTGACGATGGCAAACGTTCCGTATTACGCCCAAGACATTATAAAAGGCGCCATTTTAGTCGGCGCCCTCGCCTTGTCGCATTGGCAAAAAAAATAACGCCCGATCTCTGCCCCCGTGGATGGCAATCCTCGGGGGCAGACGCGTTTTTCTAGGCAAGCCGTCAGCCTCTTTTTCCGCCTGCTTCATTGCAGCATCCGCATACAACGCCTTCCAAACCCTTTGCCTGTTCCACGAACGCAAGAGCGTCATCTACGTAAGCGGCGCTCAAGCTCCAACAGCTTCGCCTTCACATCGGTGCGGCTTCCAGCATAGCCAATGAGAGCGCCGTTTTTGCCGACAACGCGGTGGCACGGAACGAGAATCGACAGTTCATTCGCCCGGTTTGCCTGACCGACGGCGCGCACCGCTTTCGGGCGGCCGATTTGCGCGGCGATGTCAGCGTATGTCGCCGTCTCGCCGTACGGAATGCGGCAAAGCGCCGCCCACACCTCTTCTTGGAAGGCAGTTCCCTTCCACTTCAGCGGCAAGTCAAATGCTTGGCGTCGACCGTGGAAATACTCATCCAGCTGCCTAAGCGCGCGTTCAAGAAGCGGCGACCAGCTTTTGACAGCCGGATGTTCGCCGGCGAACGCGCGCCATTCTTCTGGAAACAGCTCGACTTTGACAATCGCGTCGCCGTCGGAGGCGATGTAAATGTCGCCGAGCAGCTCTGAGCGGTATACTGCATATTCAATCGTCATCGTCGTCCTCCCTTTCCATTCGTTCGATCGGCAGCGTGATATGGAACGTCGTGCCGACGCCGACTTCGCTTTCCACTTCAATTTTCCCTTGGTGCTCTTCTATGATTTTATAGCTGACCATCAAGCCGAGGCCGGTGCCGCGTTCTTTCGTCGTATAGAACGGCTCGCCAAGCTTTTTGATTTTATCTTTTGGAATGCCGCATCCTTGGTCGGTGATGGAGATGCGCACATAGCACCCGGCGCGGGTGATGCGCACCGTAATGTCCCCGCCTTTTGGCATCACTTCGATGGCGTTTTTCAAAATATTGATGAACACTTGCTTCAACTGATTCGGCTCGCAATACACCGGCGGCAGCCCGCGCTCGAAGTCGGCGATGATTTGCACGTTGTGCATCATCGCTTGGGCGCTGATCAAATCGATCGTGTCTTGCATAATTTTGCAGATATCATTTTGTTTGTACTGCACCGCCTGGGGCTTCGCCAAGACCAGAAACTCGGTGATGATCGACTCAATCCGTTTCAATTCCGACATAATGACATTAAAATACATCGAATAGTCGCCGTCAATGCTTCCTTGCAACAGCTGAATGAAACCCTTTAGCGCCGTCATCGGATTGCGGATTTCATGGGCGATGCCGGCGGCCAATTCCCCGACGACGTGGAGCGTATCCGACTTGCGCAGCTGCAGCTCCATCTCCTTGCGCTCGGTCACATCGCGCAGCATCATCATCCCGACGCCGGGAATCACTTCCTTTTTCAGTGAAAACTCAATAATTCTCCCTTTTCCCTCGTCGAAAAATTCGACCTCGCCGCTCGCTTCGCCGGTGCGTTGGCATTGTTGAAGCAGCTTGTTGAGCTGGCGGCGCGCCCGCTCCGGAACGAGCTCGACCACCATTCGGCCAAGCAGCGCCTCCTTTTCGACGGAAAAAATGCCGCAGACAACCGGATTGGCGTCGATGATCCGATGCTTGGCATCCCAAAGCAAAATACCATCCATCGCATGATCGAAAATGCTCCGGAACTTTTGCTCGCTTTCGCGCAGCTCGCGCTCGATTTTCCGCCGCTCGCTCACATTGCGGAAAATCGTCAAGTGGTACCCGTCGATCGCTCCTTTTTTCATGGTGAACTCGAGCTGCTTATCCTCACCGTTCGGCATATGAAACGTCAGCTCGTCACGGATTTCCCCTTTGCGCCGGAACTCGCTGAAAATGCGTTTCACCTTTTCGTCCCCATAGTCGACAAAATCAAACAAATTGCGGCGCACAAGCAAATTCAAGGGCAGCTCAAACGTCCGGCTCGCCGCCGGATTGGCGTTCAATATGTAGCCAAAATCGTCCCAAATGAGGATCGCCTCATGCGCTTGTTCGAAAATAGCCCGGAACCGTTCTTCGCTTTTTTGCAACTTGATTTCCATATTTTTTTTTTCTGTCACATCGCGCATAATGGCCATGTAAAACCCGCTATAGACGTTGGAAGTCGCCGTCAGCTCAAACATTTTCACCGTTCCGTCCGGGCGGACAAGCGACAACTCGCCTTTGGCCGTTCCCTTTTCTTTCACTTCCGCGAGCAGCCGAGCGAACTCATTGGCGCATTCGCGGGCGACGAACTGCTGAAACGACAAATTGAGCAGTTTTCCTTTTTCCAAGTTCAAGCTCATCGAAAACGCCGGATTGACATCGATAAACCGCCCAAATTCATCGAAAATGACGATGCCGTCAACGGCGCGGTTGAATACGTCGCGAAACAAAAACTCATGAATGATGCGTTCGCGCTCAAGCGCCTTATGGGCTGAGATGTCGCGCATCATGACAAGGTCAAATTCGTCGAACACATCCTTTTTCATCGAAAATTCCACATGCTTCACTTTGCCGTCCGGCAGTTTGATGAGCAGTTCATCGCTGAACGAACCGAACTTTTGCAACATCGAGCGCTGAAACAGCAAAATATCGGGCGGCACAAGTTCGAGGAACGAAGAAAACGAATGGCCGATCAACGAAAACTTATCCATCTCAAACAGCTTGCACGCCGCTTCGTTCACATCGACAAATTCACCGTTTTTATTTAAAATCACGATCGCATCGAGCGACCGCTCAAAAATGATCGAATAACTGTTCAACCGCTCTTTTAACCGCCGATTTTCCTCTTCAAGCGACCGCACATCCGGCGATGCATTTTGTTCTTCCCGAGGAGAAAGGCTTTGGGCCATATCCATCTCTCCTTGTCTATTCAAACCATTCAACGAAATATATATTCGATGTGGAAAAATTTACTCCTCCCTTGATTTACGAAGATTTTTTAAAATTCTTTTCCACAATGTTCGACAAGTTTTTCTGCTTTTTCATTTGGCTAAACTGCATGATAGTCAACTCTCCCCCCTCGCTTAAAGCCAAATGAAAGCTTCCAATTGCATCTATAAATTATAGACAAAGGAGTTTTGCTGCTATATTATAGACAAAGGGGTTTTGTTGCGATGAACATCGTCTGTGCGACATTGAACGCCAAATACATTCATATGAATTTAGCCATCCGCTATTTAAAAGCATACGCTCAGCCCGAATTTGACGTCAAGCTTGTTGAGTATACGATCAAAGACCCGGTGCTGAACATTGTGACTGATTTGTACCAACGCCGTCCGGATGTCATCGGCTTCAGCTGCTACATTTGGAACATTGAAGAAACGATCAAAGTCGTCAAGCTGTTGAAAAAAGCAGCGCCGAATATTGTCATCGTCGCCGGCGGACCGGAAGTGTCGTACGATGTGCGTGAATGGATGGAGCGGGTGCCGGAATTGGATTTTATCGTCATCGGTGAAGGGGAAGAAACGTTTAAACAGCTGCTCTTTGCCTTAGAAGGCCGCAAAGAAGTGGCAGATGTCGCAGGGCTGGCGTTTCGCGATGGAAAGCGCATCGTCGTCAATCCGCAGCGAAACAAAATCCGCCTTGCTGATATGCCGTCGCCGTTTCGCTTTCCGGAAGACATCCCACATCTTCCGAACCGGATCATCTACGTAGAGACAAGCCGCGGCTGCCCGTTCAGCTGCCAATTTTGCCTGTCCTCGATTGAAGTAGGTGTCCGCTATTTTGACCGTGAAAAAATCAAGGATGATTTGCGCTATTTAATGAAGCACGGAGCGCGGACGATCAAGTTCGTCGACCGGACGTTCAACATCAGCCGCAGCTATGCAATGGACATGTTTCGCTTTTTAATTGACGAACATGTACCGGGAACGGTATTTCAGTTTGAAATTACCGCCGACATTATGCGCCCGGAGGTCATCGAGTTTTTAAACAAGGAGGCGCCGCCCGGGCTGTTCCGCTTTGAAATCGGCGTCCAGTCGACAAACGACGAAGTGAACCGTCTCATTATGCGCAAGCAAAACTTCGCAAAACTTTCGCGAACGGTGACGATGATTAAAGAAGGCGGGAAAATCGCCCAGCATTTGGATTTGATCGCCGGTCTGCCCGAAGAAGACTACAACTCGTTCCGAAAGACGTTTAACGACGTGTTCGCCCTTCGCCCGGAAGAACTGCAGCTTGGCTTTTTGAAACTGCTGCGCGGCACTGGGTTGCGCCTGCGCGCCGAGGAGTACGGCTATGTGTATATGGACCATGCGCCATACGAAGTGCTCGCCAACAACGTCTTGTCGTTTGATGACGTCATCCGCATCAAGCAAGTGGAAGACGTGCTCGAAAAGTATTGGAACGCCCATCGAATGGACGAAACGATCGAGTACTTGGTGACCGATGTGTTCCCATCGCCGTTTGACTTTTTCCAGCAATTTGGCACGTATTGGGATGAGCGCGGCTGGGCGCGCATTGGCCATCAGCTTGAGGATTTATTCCGCCGCCTGCATGAGTTTTTACGTACGTGTGCGCCAGAGGCCCTGCCTGTCGCCGAATCGCTCATGAAATACGACTACTTGCGCAACCAAAAATACAAACCGCGCAAGCCGTGGTGGGAAGAAAAAACGGAGAAAACGACGCGCACGACCGTCTACCGCGCGCTGCTTGAGCGCCCCGAGGCGCTTGGGGAGGACTTTGCCGCCCTCGGGCTCGGGGAAAAGGAATTGTTTAAACATACGGTCGTGGAAATCGTGCCGGTCGATGTCGGCCGCTATATCGCCGCGAAGCAGCTCTCGTTTGCGCCAACGGCCATCGTCGCCTATTTCGACCCGTCTGGCACAGGAGCTACGGTCTTTTCTGCACCGCTTTCCACCCTGTTTGCGTCATCCGCATCGGCTTGAACGCCCAAGCGAAAAAGAGCGCTGTTTCCAGCGCTCTTCTTTGTCCGCCCACCGATCCAATCCCATCAAAACGGCGGCCTCACCGCGGCGGCTCTTTTTGTTTTGTCTCCTTCTCCTTTGCTTGCTTTTGCTCCTCGATCAGCCAAAACGGCTGATCACGAGCGAAATCGCCCCATTCAAACGCCATTTCTTCATTCGTTCGAGCGGGCCGCTCCTTATGCTCTTTACCCATCGCCGCCTCCTTGTCTCCCTTTTTTCGAATTGCGGTTCGCACCGCGGATCATGTCCTCCTCGCCGGCATATTGTGCCGCAAATTCGGTATCCGGCAAACTTTCCGTTGGCGTTTTATTGTTGTTTTTCGCTGCGTCAAATTTCACTTTTCGCTTCATCATCGTTTCGTCTCCTCCTCATCAACCGTTTTCCGCTCATAAGCGACAAGCACAATTTCTTCTCCTGTTTCTTCACGCAGCCGCTGTTCGAGTTGCTGGAGCTGGCGAAGCGTCCCGTCTTGCAGGCGGGCAACCGGGAATGCAATGTCAGTCACATCGATCCTCCTTCCCGCATTTTTTCTTATCGTGTCTCCGCTGCGCCAACTTTATGCGCCGCTACGGTTTGAGTACCACTTTAATGCAGCCGTCTTTTTTTCATCGAAAATCTCGTATGCATATTGCGCCTCGTCAAGAGGAAGACGGTTCGTGATGATATCAGTCGGGTCGAATTTTCCTTCGACGATCCATTCGTACAGCGTCGGAATGTAATGAATGACCGGCGCCTGCCTCATTTTCAGCGTAATGTTGCGCGAAAGCACGCGCAAATATTCAGCTTGCCCGCCCGGGTAGCCGCCAAACGTTTCAGAATAGCCAAAGTTATGCCTTGGTATGTGACGGCTCTCATCCTCTTCCTCCTTTCTCTCCTTCCGGACGGATCAGCCAAACGACAAGAGCTCCGCCAAGCAACGCCAGCCCGCTGAGCAAGAACAAAAGCGGACCGGCGCCGCCTTTCATCAGCCAGGCTGCCAACGGCGGTCCGGCAGCCACGCCGATAAAACGAAGCGAACTGTAAAACGATGTCACCGTCCCGCGCTCGCTTTTCTCAATTCCTTCCGTGATAAGCGCATCTAAACACGGCAGCGCAGCGCCGATGCCGGCTGCCGAGAACAACGCCAGCCAAACGGAAAGGGATGGATGAAGGGGAACGAGGGCCAACGCAGCCGCCAATAGAACGGAGCCGGCTGCAGCGCCCCATTTCATCCGCTGTTTCCGGTCGCCAATCGCTTTCCCGGCCGCAAATGAAGCGAGGCAGAGCGCCCCGAGCGGGATGGCGAGCACCCATCCTTTCCTCATTCCATCAATGCCATACACATCTTCAAGACGGCTTGAAAGGAAAAATAAAAACGCAAACAACACAAGCATCAACAAACCGCCGATGACAAACACCCCGATCAGCCAACGCCCTTCGCGGCGGAAAATCGCCGCCACCACCGCAATAAAATCCCGAAACGGCAACGGCCGCTCCCGACGCGCCGGCACCTGGATGGACCAAACCATCATTGCTGCCGATAGCAGGCAAAAGACAGGGAACGAAAAAAATGGAAAAAACCAAATGATGCCAGCCAGCATCGCCCCGAGAATCGGGCTTAGCACTTTGCCGAACGTGTTCGCCGTTTCAACCGTCCCTAAACAGCGGCTTGCCTCCTCCTCATCCGGAAACAAATCCCCGACAAGCGGCAAAACGATCGGAAACGCCCCGGCCGCCCCGAGCCCTTGCAACATGCGCCCGGCGATCATCCAGCCGTACGGGTCGCTCACCCGCCAAGCAGCCCATCCCGCCAGCCCCCCTCCCACCGCCGCCAGCAACAGGCTTGGAACGATGACCATTTTTCTCCCGATGCGGTCGCTTATATATCCGGCCAGCGGAATGAACAAAATCGCCACAACGGAATACATCGTGATCAGCAGGCTCGACTGCAGCGGCGTGATGTCGAGATGCCGTTCCATCGCCGGCAGCACCGGGATGAGCATCGAATTGCCCAGCGTCATGACAAGCGGAATCGAGGCAAGCGCAGCGACCGCCCACCCCCGACCAGCCTGCCTCCCTGCCTGTTTTGACAGCTGCACCGTCCATTCCATCGCTTCGGTCCCTTTCTTATGAAGTCGATATTTCCACTTATATGATGTGCGTTTTTTTCATGGATATGCCGCGCGAAAAAAAGCTGCCACCAAAGGAGGACAACCCTCCGTTTGGCGAACAGCCCCTTCTTGTCATGACCGGAAAACCGTTGTACAAAACGTCCGTTATTTTCCGCCCGTGAACGAAATTCCTTTGATGAAGTAGCGGTTGAAAAAGGCGTAAATGACCAACACCGGCAGCGTAAACACCATGGATGCCGCCATAATGTAGTTCCAATAGCTGATGTACTGTCCTTTGAAGCTATTGAGGCCAAGCGGCAACGTAAACAGCTGTGGATCGGACAAAATAATGAGTGGGCGCATGAAATCGTTCCACGAACCCATGAAGACGAAAATGGCCTGAGCCGCCAGAGCTGGACGAGCGAGCGGCAATGTCATGCCCAACAATTGCACTTTATGAAAGGCCAGAAAGATCGCAAACCAAATCGGCCCGATAATAAAAAGAAGCAGCACAAATAAAGTAGGAGACAAAAACAGGTAGCTTGCCCCCGCTTCGCGCCACATTCGCTTCGTTGACATTCTTTTCATCTTATTCCCTCTCCTTGCCGAGAATCGAAAATCGCTATTCCCCTCTTTCTAACGCAGCCGAAAACAGCTGCAGTTAGAAAGAAAGGAACAGCTCCCTGGCAGAGCATGCCCGTCTGCCAGGGGCTGATTCGCCTTATTTGCTCTCGATTTCGCTATTGGCCGTTTTTTGCGCTTCTTTCAATGCCTCAGCAAGCGGACGTTCACCGAGGAAAGCGCTGACAAATTGGTTATTGAAGTTGTTCGTAATAATCGGCAAGTTCGTTCCGTTTTGCCATACAGTTGCATACGATGCGCCAGCGACAAGCGGTGCACGCAGCGGATCTTTGTCAAATCCTAGTGCCGCAGCGACCGATTTGCGCGTCGGCAAAGCGTATCTTATTTGCAATCTTTTTTAATGAAAAATTCCTCCTGTAATTCCCAACCATATCTCTTTGTTCGGTCGTCCATACTAATCATACCTCATCAAAAAAACCATCAAGGAGGAATTTCATATGGCTCGTTCAAGCAACAAACTGCTTGTTCCAGGCATCGAACAAGCGTTGGAACAAATTAAGTACGAAATCGCCCAAGAGTTTGGCGTACAGCTCGGGGCTGGCACGGTTTCGCGCGCCAACGGCTCCGTCGGCGGAGAAATGACGAAACGGCTCATTGCTCAAGCACAAAGCGAATTGGCAGGCCGAAAAACGGAATAAAGCCGAGCGGAATCACTCGGCTTTTTTCGTTTTGGCATCCATCGCTTTCAAATGGCGGTGGGCGTCGGCTTGGCGGCGATGTCCCTCCTTGCCGCTGTCGCCCCCATTCCCCTTTTTCTTTTCATAATGAGCGCCTGGCCGCAACGGACGGGCGTTCCCATGGCTTTTCCATTTCACATAACTCTCTTTTTCAGGAGAAAGGCTTCCTTTGGTCGGATGAGAATGTTTCTGCTTGCGCGGCGACTGTTTTTCGTTTTTTGATGGCTTCGGGTTTGACTCGTTATGGTTCTGTTTCTTTGACGGCTGTTGTGTCGGTTGTTCTTTGACCGCTGGCATTTTGTTTTCTTTTTCTCCACCTTTGGCCTTATCTTTCCAACCTTCTCCTTTCCGGCCGTTTCCATCTGCCGAGCGGACAGATGCTGGCGCAGCCGGTTTCACCTTTTTCTCGATTTGCAATAATTTTCCGGTTGTCATCCCCCGTTTGACAGCTTGGTTGCGCACGGCCATCGTACTATTGGCCGTGGTAATGACAATCCGGTCATCCGCCACTGACCGCTGGATATCGGCGAGCGCGGCAGACAGCTTCCGCGCCGAAGAGGCGTCGCGCTCCCTCTCCACCGTCGTAATCAGCACTTCCCCGCCTTTCTTTAAATACCCCTTTTGTTCGCTTAGCGCAATGATTTGTTTCGCTACCGAAGAAAACGGTTGACGTTTCCAGGAAGGAAGCGCCGTCAGCACCTTCTTTCCTTCCTCATTGTAAGCCTTCAGTGTCAACACGCGCAGCTCCGCATCGACTCCCGCTTCCATGCTTGGGTTGATGTCGATCGACATGTAGGCGTACACCGCATTAGAAGGCCATTGAATCCAAGTCGCCAGAAGCACCGCGGCCGCCGTCAGAACGCTTATGAGCGCATATCGAAACGAACGGCGGCGAAACGGAAAAGGACGGCCAACCGCATTCGCTTTGACCTCTTCTCCAATCTCCCATTCTTTTTCTTTTTTCAATCGAAGAAATTCCCCTTCCGGCGTCAATACCGTGACGAACTCTTCATCCAACTCCAGCACAATTCCCTTTTTCACGATGAAAGCACCCCTTTTATATAGTCCTTTAGGTAAATGTAATCGCCTGCCAAAATAACCGCGACCGCAATAATGTATTTTCTATTTCTCTCAATCGTCTTGCGGCTGACCGACGCCATCGTTTCCAACTGTTTGATTGGCAGTTGCTTTTTTCGAAACAACAGGGCGAGCCATTCCTCGTTCGCCACAAGCAACTCGGCGACGCGAATGGCATTGAGGCGGGCGTCTTTATGTTTTGGCGATTGTTCGACTAAATCGTGAAAATGAATGCCGAATTGTTTCAGCACTTGCTGGTAATGAAGAATTTCTTCCCGACGCTGTTCTTGTTCGATTTGCCTATAAAACTCCTCAACCGATAATTTCGCATCTACGTACGTTTGCGCCGCCTGCTCGCCGTTTTCTCCATCTTCGACATGCCATATGGCCTCTCGCATTCTCACCTCTTTTCGAATGTAATCGATGAGGCGCCGCTTAATGAGCAGCTCCGCAAACGACAGAAAGGAACCTCCTTTGTGCAACGCATATTTTTCAATCGCTTCGTTAAAAGCGATCAGCCCGATGCTCGCCTCATCATCTTCCTCGCGGATGAACCTCTTGCATACACTTGAGACTGTTTTGACGATAAACGGCTTATATTGCCGGATAAGCTCATTGCGCAACGCTTCATTTCCCCGCTGAATTTCCACAACCGTCCGTTCAAGCGTTCTCTCTCTTCTTTTCAATAATGTCCCAAACACCCTTTTCACCCCGCTCATACAAAACCGGACTGACGCTCGTTCTTTATACTATTCGCACATCGCAATCCAAATATGACCGTCGTTCAAAGGGGATTTTTTTAGCTGTGCAAGTGAACACAGGTCCCCAAAAGAGCCCAACGCCGCCGCGCCGAGCACACGCCTTCCATCGGCAAAAAATCAGGTGTTTTTCCCATCTAATGAAAAAGGGGAAACGCGGTGTTGCCGAAAAGTTTGACGAAATGGAAAAAGGGGCTGTTTCCCCATTTGGGTCAGCCCCTTTTTCATTGTTTGGCCGTTCATCCGGCCTTTTCTTCCGTCCGTGCCATTTCATTCAGCTCACTATGCTTGCGGCCGTAGATAAAGTAAATCACTAAACCGATTAGCAACCACGAGACAAAACCGATCCATGTCATCGCCGGAAGCTGAAGAACAAGGTAGCCGCAGAACAACACGGCCAAAATCGGGATGACCGGAACGAACGGGACGCGGAATGCCCGCTTTAAGTCCGGCTGCGTTTTACGCAGCACCAACACGCCGATCGAGACGGTGATAAAGGCAAAGAGCGTGCCGATGTTCGTCAGTTCCGCCAATTTGTTGAGCGGAATGATGCCGGCGAATACCGCTACAGCCGCTCCCGTCAGCCACGTATTGACATACGGCACTTGGCGCGTCGGGCTGATGCGGGCAAACACTTTCGGCAACAGGCCGTCGCGGCTGATGGCGTAAAAGAGACGCGTTTGCCCATAAAGCATAACAAGCAATACCGTCGTAATACCTGCGATCGCCCCGAGCGAAATAAAGCCCGCCACCCAGTCTTGATGGATATAGTTTAACGCAAACGCCACTGGGTTTTTCACGTTGAGCTGCTCGTACGGAACGATGCCTGTCAATACGAGCGAAACCGCAATATACAACAATGTGCACATAAGCAACGAGACGATAATGCCAATTGGCATATCGCGCTGCGGATTGCGCACTTCTTCCGCCGCCGTCGACACCGCATCAAAGCCGATGTAAGCGAAAAACACCGTCGCCGCGCCGGTCGCTACGCCAGAGAAGCCATACGGCATAAACGGCGTCCAGTTTTCCGGCTTGACGTACCAAACACCGACCGCCAAAAAGAGCAGCACGACCGCCACTTTAATGGCAACGATCACCGCATTAAAACGAGCCGATTTTTTCGCACCTAAATTCAACAAAAACGTAATGAACAGAACGATGATAATCGCTGGCAAATCGATGAACGTTCCTTTCGCCGGATCATACGCACTCGTTAGCGCCTTCGGCAGCTCGATGCCAAAACCGGCAAGCAGTCCTTGGAAATAGCCGGACCAACCAACAGCGACCGCCGACGAAGCAACCCCGTATTCCAAAATCAAATCCCATCCCAAAATCCAAGCGATGAGCTCACCAAACGTGGCATAGCTGTAAGTGTAAGCGCTCCCCGACACTGGCACGGTTGAGGCAAATTCTGCGTAACAAAGCGCCGCAAACACGCACGCCAACCCAGACAAAACGAACGAAAGAACGAGAGCCGGACCAGCATGTTCCGCCGCCGCCACCCCGGTCAGGACGAAAATGCCTGTCCCGATAATGGCGCCGATGCCGAGCATCGTCAAATCAAATGCGCCTAACTCTTTTCGCAGCGAAGCTCCTTTTGCCCCCGATTCTTTCATGAGCAACTGAATCGGTTTTTTACGAAACAAATTCATAGATGTCTCCCCTTGTCGTTTTTTGTAGAAAATTGTTGAATTTTATTGTCGAATACAGTTGTCATTCTACATGATCCTTGTTTTTTTGTAAAGTGCGAAAATAAGAAAAACAGCAAAAAATTTTCTCCGTTTTGTGCGGTAAAGCAAAAAATAGTTTTTAAAAATAACAAAAAACATCAATTTACAAATTTTTCAGATAAATGTATAATGAATGTGTGACAAATTTGTGTCAGAAAGGGGGGCACATCCACCGTTTGCGGCAGAACAGTTCATAGTCCTTTTTGAAAACGCTTTAATGACAAGGAGGGATTACAATGGCAGTGAAAAAACAATCAAGGGTCGACCAGGGCGGCATCAACTATGATGCCATCGCTCAATCCGCTTCGTTCCGCGGGCTCATTCAGGCGAAGAAGCGCTTCATCATCCCAGCCACCGTCTTTTTCTTCGTCTTTTACTTCGCCCTTCCGGTGTTGACGTCGTATTCGAAAGCGCTCAACGCACCAGCGATTGGGCCGGTCAGCTGGGCGTGGCTGTTTGCCTTTGCGCAGTTTATTATGACATGGGCCTTATGCATCCTTTATTCGAAACGCGCAGCACAATTTGATGCCATCGTCGAGCAAGTGAAGCAAGAAGCAGCGGAAGGAGGAAACACGTAATGCACGGGCTCGCCTTTTTCCTCTTCCTCATTATCGTCGCCTTGACGCTTGTCATTACGTACTACGCCTCGAAACGGACGAAAACGACAAGCGAATTTTACACCGCGGACAGCAGCCTCACCGGCTGGCAAAACGGGCTCGCCATCGCAGGCGATTATATGTCCGCCGCATCCTTCTTAGGAATCGCTGGCATGATCGCGCTGACGGGATTTGACGGCTTCTTTTACAGCATCGGCTTCCTTGTCGCTTATCTTGTCGTCTTGTATATCGTTGCCGAGCCGCTTCGCAACCTCGGCAAATACACGATGGCCGATATGATCGCCGCCCGTTTTGATGATAAGAAAGTGCGCGGCGTCGCGGCGTTAAATACGATGGCCATCTCGATCTTCTATATGATCGCCCAGCTTGTCGGCGCCGGCGGCCTCATCAAGCTTCTGTTGGGTCTAGACTACATTTATTCCGTCTTGATCGTCGGCATTTTGATGACGGTGTACGTCGTCTTCGGGGGCATGACGGCAACGAGCTGGGTGCAAATCGTCAAAGCCGTCTTGCTGATGGTCGGTACGTTTATCATTTCCATCATCGTCTTTGCCAAATTCGATTTCAGCATCGCCAAAATGTTCCACGAAATGAAAACAGCGACGCCGCTTGGCGAGGCGTTTTTAAACCCGGGCAACAAGTTTAAGGATCCACTCGATACGATTTCACTCAACTTGGCGCTCGTGTTGGGGACGGCCGGGCTGCCGCACATTTTGATCCGCTTCTTTACGGTCAAAGACGCCCCGACTGCGCGCAAATCGGTCGTGTATGCGACATGGATCATTGGGCTTTTCTACGTCATGACGATCTTTTTAGGCTTTGGCGCCGCCGCGTTTGTCGGCTATGACAAAATCGTCGCCGCCAACCCGGCCGGCAATATGGCCGCCCCGCTGTTGGCGGAAGCGCTTGGCGGAGATTTCTTGTTCGCTTTCGTCTCTGCCGTCGCCTTTGCGACCATTTTGGCCGTTGTCGCCGGACTTGTTCTGTCAGCCGCCTCGGCGTTTGCCCATGACTTTTACAGCCATATTTTGCGGCGCGGCCAGGCGACGGAAAAAGAACAAATGCTCGCCGCCCGCTGGGCATCCGTCGGCGTCTCGGTGTTGTCGATTTTGTTAGCGCTGTTTGCACAAAAAATGAACGTCGCGTTCCTCGTATCGCTCGCATTTGCGGTCGCCGCCAGCGCCAACTTGCCGACGATCGTATTCACCATTTTCTGGCGCCGCTTTAACACGACTGGAGCGATTACGGGGATGCTTGTCGGCCTGATCAGCGCCTTGGTGCTCGTCTTCTTCAGCCCGAACGTCTGGTCGCCGCAGCCGGGCGCCGCCATTTTCGTCGGCGAACCGCTCTTTAAGCTCGCCAACCCGGGCATCATCTCGATTCCGCTCGGCTTTATCGGTGCGATCGTTGGCACGCTCGTCTCGTCGAAAAAATCGGATGAAAAGAAATATACGGAAATTGTCGTCAAAGCAAATACTGGGATAGGACGCGTGTAACACAGCAAAGAAGGGGCTGGCCCAAAACGTGCTTGCGTTTGGGCCAGCCCCAATTAGCATTATAACAGTTTGTATAGGTAATATTCATTTACAAATTCCCCATTCACTCTTAACGATTGAACCCTCTCGCCTTCTAATACGAACCCCATCTTCCTATATAAGTTGAACGCCTTATCGTTCCCTTTCATGACCGTAAGTCCTAATCTCAAAATTCCAACTTCCTTTGCCCACTCAAACGCTTTGTTGAATAGTTTAGTGGCAATGCCCTGTCCTTGATAGTCTTCAAGAACTCCCAAAACAACATTGGCAGAATGTCGATTTCGTTTTACATCGCCTCCTATGACAGCAAGGAACCCGACAAGCTTGTTTTCCGTTTCAGCAACAAAGATCATTTTATTCGGCTCAGACAACATTCTTTCAATCGATTTACTTTGTTGCTCAACCGTTGTTTGCCGTTCGCCAGGCTCAAATAACATAAAACCAGATTCATCAATTTTTTTGCACAACTCCAAGAAATGTTCCGCATCGCGAACTTCAATCGGTCTGATCATCATTTTTTCTTTCTCCCTTTATCATCCTTTATGCCGTCGCCGTACGGTGAAACACCTTCGCAAACTGCGTATACCGCTCCACTTGGCGGCGGTCGACGTCATAGCCGATGCCGGGAGCGTCCGGCACGCGGATCAAGCCGCCGTGCACCTCAACTTCCGGCGTGATGATATCCCGCTCCCAATAATGCGACGACGCGGCGGTGTCGCCGGGAAGGGTGAAGTTTTCCAACGTCGTGATCGCGATGTTGTGGGCGCGCCCGACGCCTGCCTCCAGCATCCCCCCGCACCAGACCGGCGCACCGCGCTCAGCGCAAAGATCGTGGATGCGCTTCGCCTCGCCAAGCCCGCCAACGCGCCCGATTTTGATGTTGATGATGCGGCAGCTGCCAAGGTCAAGCGCCTTGCGCGCATCGTCATAGGAACGAATGCTTTCATCAAGGCAAATCGGCGTCTGAAGAAGCGGCTGCAGCCGAGCGTGATCGACAAGATCGTCAGCGGCGAGCGGCTGCTCGATCATCATCAGCCCGAATTCATCGAGCGCTTTCAGCCGATCCGCATCGGCAAGCGTATACGCTGAATTGGCATCGGCCATAAGCGGCACGTCAGGAAACGCGCGCCGCACGTCGCGGATGACATCAACGTCCCATCCCGGCTTGATTTTCACCTTGATCCGCCGGTACCCTTGCGCCACATACCGTTCCATCACCTGAAGCAGATCGGCAACCGTCGGCTGGATGCCGATGCTGACGCCGACTTCAATGTCCTTTTTCGTTCCTCCGAGAGCTTGAGAAAGCGGAACGCCGAGCCGCTTGGCGTACAAATCCCATACCGCCCCCTCAAGCGCCGCTTTCGCCATGTTGTTTTGGCGGATGGCGGCAAAGCGCTTTGACAGCTCCTCCGGGTGGTGGATCGGCTCAGCCAACGCAAGCGGCACAAGGAAATCCTCGAGCATATGCCAGTTCGTTTTCACCGTTTCCTCGCTGTACCACGGGGCGGAAAATGCGACCGATTCACCCCAGCCGGAAACGCCGTCGCGATCGACAACTTCCACTAAAATCAACTCTTTCCTTTGAAACGTGCCGAAGCTCGTCGTAAACGGCGCCTTCAACTCCATTTGCAAATGGCGCAATATGACGTACTCGATGTTGATCGTCATTCTTCTTCCCCTTTCTGCTGCCATCGTTCACTCCGCCGCTTCCATATGTAATAAAGCACCCCTTCCTCCAGGCAGCGCCAAGCGCCGGCGGCAATCCATCCTTCCACAAGCAGCCGCTGAAACAAGGCGCGCGTCGCCAGCCGCCACTCAAGCGCCAGCGCGAAATCCCGCTCTTTCAGCTGCGGAAAGTCAAGTGGAACAGCAGTCAACAACAACGGCGCCGCTGTTTCATCGATGTCTCTCGGCACCGGCTGCAATAGGCCGTCAGCCCTTTGCCCTGCCTCGAGCACCGTCAGACTTCTGGCCTTGAGAAGATCAGCTTTAGCCAAGCTCCGCTCCCCGGTCGGACGCTCATCAAGCCGCCATTCGACGATGAAGCGGTCAGACGGCAGTTGACCGTTCAACGCGTCATTCATTTCGCCGTAGCAGTTTTCCACATACTCGACGCCAACAGCCCCAAGCTTCGCCAAGTTCAAATAGCCGTTGCGGCTTTGCAACGGGTCATACGTCCAGCGGATGACCCGGTAGCCGCGCCGCCGCGCTTCTTCCGCCTGTTTCATTTTCAAGCGATAGCCGAGGCCACGATCACGAAACGATTCAACAATCCCCATCATATGGGAACAAAGGTACACTTCCCCATTTCGAAACCCAGGAAAGCTGTAGACAAAGCCGACAAGCTTCCCGTCCATATACGCGCCGATCACAATGCCCCCGTTTTTCGCCGCCGTCAGCGTTTGATGGAGCGGAACCGGCGTCGTTTTCCAAATCTCCTCCTCAAGCCTGGCCATCTCTTTCAACTGTTCGATCGTCTCAATGATTTGCAGCGACAGAGGCACGCTCGTTCTCCCCCTGCGGCGCAAACGTCGCAAACGTGTTCATCACAACCCGCGCCAAAATTTCCACGCCGGAAAGCAAATCATCGCGCCGGAACGTCATGTTCGGGTGATGGAGCCCTGGACGCAAGTCGCAGCCCAATCCGAGCATCGTTGTTTTCAGCTCCGGTTTTTGAAAGGAATAAAAATGGAAATCCTCTCCTCCCGACGTCACGACCGGCGGAACGCATTTTTCCGTCCCTAAAGTCGTGATAATCGCCTCCTCCATCAGCCGCACAGCATCTGGATCAGGATCAGCGGCGACGATGCGCGTCCGCTCAACAAGCTCAATATCAGCTCCGTAAATCGCAGCGACCCCATTGATCACATGGCGCAGCCCCTCGACGAGCCGCTCCATCGCCTCGTTCGTTTGCGCCCGCAAATCAAGGGCAAATTCCGCGTAGTCCGGGATCGTGTTCGCATCTTTTTCACCGGCGTGAAACTTCGTCATTTTGATCGACGCTGGCACTTGTGGGTCGATATGAATTTTGCCGAGCTCCTGCACGATGGCGCTGCCAACTTCAATGACGTTGACGCCTAAATGCGGCCGCGCGGCATGCGCCGCCACGCCGCGAATCCGCCCCTCG
Organism: Geobacillus sp. YHL; assembly: GCF_022341265.1. Classification (NCBI taxonomy): domain Bacteria; kingdom Bacillati; phylum Bacillota; class Bacilli; order Caryophanales; family Anoxybacillaceae; genus Geobacillus; species Geobacillus sp. YHL. The sequence continues at coordinate 26,631 of NZ_JAEIGB010000018.1, read as the reverse complement.
ATGCATTGCGCCGCTCCGTGAATGATCGCCGGAGACGCATAACCGCCTTTTACCTCTTGAATTGGGCGCAAATGAACGCCGTACAAAAACGTTAGGCCATCAGCCGCTCCTTTTTCGATCATCTTCAGCGCCCCCGTGCCTTTTTCCTCAGCCGGCTGGAACAAAAACCGCAGCGTCCCCGGCGGCTCATAGCCGATGCGGCGAAGCAATTTCGCCACGCCAAGCACAATCGTCATGTGAGCGTCGTGCCCGCACGCGTGGTTCGGCTGCCAAACGCCGTCAACTTCTTGCCAAAGAGCGTCCATATCGCTGCGCACCCCAACCGTAAACGGCCCGGCTCCGATTTCCGCCACCACGCCCGGACAATCGGCAAACGTCCGCGCCCGATACCCTTCGCGCTCCAACTCTCGGCGAAGAAATTCGGTTGTTTGCCACTCTTCCCAACTGATTTCTGGATGACGATGAAGGTGATCGAAAATCTCCCATAGCTCCGCTTTCATCTGCTGAACAATTTCTTTCATCCCGCTCTCCCCCGCTGTTTAAAATCAATAGAAAAAACATCGTTATATTCATTATAATATTCAAGCAAACAAATACAACGATAGGCAAATGATTGGAAAAAACAACTACACGCAGTTAAGGGCGGCGCTTGACCAGTTGGTTGACGACCTCAGAAAAAATGAGCCCCATCGCAATCGCCCCAGAAATCATGAACGCTTTTGCCGCTAGTGAAATGGCCGCATTGTAATCGTTCATGACAACATGGCGCATCGCCTCAAACGCTGTTCCGCCCGGCACAAGGGGAATAATGCCAGAGACGATAAAAATCGTCGCCGGCGTTCGATAGCGGCGGGCGAACCCGTTGCTTACAAAAGCGACGAAAAACGCCGCTGCAAACGTGGCGGCGACACCGTCCACCCCCGACCGGGCGGCGGCCATATACATCGCCCAGCCGCTCATGCCGACAAATCCGCTGTGCGGCAGCAATCGTTTCGGAATATTGAAAATGACGCCAAACAGCGATGACGCCACAAAGCTAAGCAACAGCTGCACAATCATCATCGGTACTCCCTGCTAACGAATCGATAAAATAAAGGCAATGCCGGTGCCGATCGCAAACGCGGTTAAAAACGCCTCAGCACCGCGCGACAAACCGGCGATCAAATGGCCGGCCATTAAATCGCGCACCGCATTGGTAATCGCCAGCCCCGGCACGAGCGGCATCACCGAGCCAATCATCATGTTTCCTACGTCCCTGACAAATCCGGCACTTTCCATCAACAGCACGATCCCACCGGCGACAAAAGCGGCAAAAAATTCAGCGAAGAATCGGATTTTCACGAACCGATGCATCATTTCAAAACACCAAAACGCCATTCCACCAGAAAGAAGGGAAGGGAGAAAATGATTCATGCCGCCTAACAGCGAGGCAAAACAAGCGCTCGCCGCCGCTGCGGCAGCGGTTTGCTGCCAAAGCGGATAACCGAGTGGCAGCTGCTGAACGCGTTCCAGTTCTTTGCGCGCTCCGTCGAGCGACAGTTCGCCGCTGCTGATGCGGCGGGAAATGTGGTTGACAAGCGCCACCTTGGATAAATCGGTCGAACGCTCGGAAATGCGAATAAACCGTGTTACATTCGTTCCCTCAACGGAAAACATGATGCCCGTTGGGGTCACATAGCTGTGTGAGCGGGAAACACCGAACGAAGCGGCGATGCGCCCCATCGTATCTTCCACCCGGTACGTCTCCCCACCGCTTTCAAGCATCAATTTTCCCGCTAATAAACAAACATCAACAATGTCATCCACCCGCTCCGTCATGACCGGTTTGCTCCTTTCGTTTTCGCCCGGCATGGCATTGGCCGGTGCCCCCTTATCCCGTCAGCCCCACTAGGCGCTCATCGCAAAAACAAACTCCCACCAAACGGATTGGCAGGAGTCGCCTTGGATATCGTCGTTACCAAACTTATTTCCATTATACCAAACAGGCGGCTAACTGCCAAACCGTGAAGGGAATCTCACCGTTTCCCTTTCTTTCCTATTTTTCTGCTTCTTTCGCCTGATTTTTCGCGCCTACAGTCGAAAACAGACGGGTCAACTGCGAAAACGTTATAACGAAACCCAATGCAAAAGGAGGAACGATGGTGATGAACAAGCGATTTTCGCTCCCTCGCATACTATCAACAAGCGCACTTGCCGCTGCTGTTGCGCTCACTCCTTACAGCCCGGCGGTGTTCGCCAGCACAGGAATCGAGGGGAAAACAGACGGCAACACGGCAACCGAAGCAGATGCCGGTGTCAACCACGACGTCCCGGTTTTGTTGCCAGGCGACTTTTTCTACTTTGTCAAAACCATGATGGAAAAAATCGAACTTGCCCTCACGTTTGACGATGCGGAAAAGGCGAAACGGCTCGCTGAATTCGCTGAAGAGCGGCTAGCCGAAGCAAAGGCGCTGCTTGAACGCGGAGACGTCGAGCAAGCAAAAGAAGTGCTCGCCAATGCCCTGAAACAACAAGATCAAGCATGGAATGTGTATGAAAAAACAAAACAAGCGGATGAACCAAGCGGGGAAACCGCAAAACCTGATGCCGAAGCATTGCGCCAACAGCTGGAAGAAAAATTTTCGCAAAACATCACGGCCTTGCAAGCCGCACTTGAACGGGTGAAAAACCCGCGCGCCAAAGAGGTGCTCGCCCGCAACATTGAAAAAGCGAAACAAAAACTGGAAGCCAAAATAGAAAAACGGTTGGCGAAACAGGCAGAACAAAGCAGCCAAGTAGAGGAAATAGGCGATGAACAAACAGCACCGACAGCACCGGCCGGCGAAACGGAGGAAGCGAAAAACGAGAGCGCACCAACGGCTCCTGAATCCATCGAAACAGAAAAGCCAGCCGCTGCACCGGTGGAAGACGATACAGCGGTTCGTCTAGATGAACAAACGAACACCGCCCCCAAAGCAGACACGAAATCGTCGCTGACGCGAGCCATAAAAGCGGAAGCAAAGGGCAGTGTCCGCCAAGGTGTCGCCGCGAGCGCCAAAGCAAACGGCCGGGAACATCAAGCAGCGGCAGCCGGAAAGCAGCAAGCAGCGTTCCGCGCCTCCGTCTCTGTTTCACAACCTCCGAAACAAACAGCCAAACCGCAGGTGAAAAACGACCATTCGCCGGCCCATAGAAAACAAGACAAGGAAGAAAAGAACAAAAAATAAGTTCCGTTTTGAAGCTGTTGCTAAAGCAAGGGCTGTTTTCCGAAGCGAACGGGAAACAGCCCTTTCTCCTTGACAATAATGGACATCGTCGTTCCATTGTTCTTTCACCTCCGCCTTAACCGCTCGCTTCCTTGCTCTTGCTTTGCTTATTCAGAATATTTGCCATGCTGGTAAATCCCTAGCTAATCACTTCGCGAATCACAATCGCTCGGTCAAACGCCTCGATGCTATAGCGAATAATCAAATGCGCCTTGATTGCCGCCGGCAATCCATCGCGCAGGGCAAAGCCAACAGTGCTTCCCCATGCCTCGCCCTCCTTACGTCTACTTGCAGTATACGAATGAATCACTCACCTGGTTTTCACGCCAATGACCCGCAAACGCCCCGGCTCAATCCAAGCAAATACTTCCCCTTCTCCTGCATCCTCGCCATCCGCGTGGATCGGGACAGGAGCGGCAGGGCGGATGCGCACGTTCCGACCAGTGAACACGCAAACTTCTTTCATTCGTACATGCCCGCCCCAAAATACGGTTAAAAACAGCGCAAGAATTTTCCAACGCGGCATCGGCCCGACGACCGTCACATGAAGCAAGCCGTCATCGGCCCGGACGGACGGAGCGATGCGCATTCCCCCACCGTAGTATGGGTGATTCGAAACCGTTGCCAGCCAGGCCTTCAAAAACGAATAATTCTGTCCATCCACACAAATATCAAGGTCAACCGGTTGATAGCGAAACAACTCTCTTACTAAATAAAACACATAAATGAACGAACCGAGTCCAAAACGATTCAGCCTCCCTTTCCATTTTGAACGGTTGGCCATGCGGGCGATATGGGCGTCAAAACCGCAGCCGATGCTGTTGGCAAACACGCCGTCGGGCACGGCGCTGCTGGCAAAACGGCCGAGATCGAAAGCCAAATCCTTGCCGGATCGAACGTCACTCAACAGCCGTTGGAGCGCCTGTTTCGGTTTTCGGGCAAGACGGAAACCGCGGACAAAGTCGTTTCCCGTTCCGGCGGGGATGCAGCCAATCGCAACGTGCGGAAACGAACCCGCTCCGTTCACCACTTCATGCACGGTCCCATCGCCCCCGACCGCCGCAATCACCGTCGGCTCGACGCTTTCCTCGCCGATTCGTCGGGCGATTTCCTTTCCTTCTCCCTTTCGGCTCGTCCAATATGCCTGATAGGCGATTCCTTCCCGATCCAGCAGCGGTTGCAGCTGCTTCCAAATGGACACGGACCGGCCGTTTTTGGCGGCTGGATTGATAATGAAATAAAGGTTCATCCTCTTCCCCCATTCATAACCCCTTTTCTTACCTATTGGCGGTTGGTTTCATTTTTCCTCTCGTCGAAATGAGAAAAATCCGAACCCGCAAACCGGATTCGGATCCTCCGTCATTCCTCGCCAATAATTTTGACTTCCAACTCCAGATCGACCCCGAATTTTTCTTTCACTGTTTTGCGCACCATTTCGATCGTCGCAATGTAATCGGCAGCGGTCGCATTGTTTTTGTTAATAATGAATCCTGCATGCTTCGTCGACACTTCCGCACCGCCGAATCCTTTTCCCTGAAGGCCGCTGTCTTGGATGAGCTTGCCGGCAAAATAGCCCGGCGGACGCTTAAACACGCTTCCGACCGACGGATACTCAAGCGGCTGTTTCGATTCGCGCTGAAAGGTTAAATCATCCATTTTCGCCTTGATTTGTGCATAGTCGCCCGGCCGGAGCGCAAAGACGACTTCAAGCACAATATCATGCGTCCGGCTGATAATGCTTGTTCGATAGCCAAGCTCCAGCTCCTCGTTTTTCAGCGTTTTCAACTCACCGGAGAGCGTCGCCACTTTGACATGGTCAAGCACATCTTTCACTTCACCGCCGTACGCTCCGGCGTTCATCATAATCGCCCCGCCGACCGATCCCGGAATGCCGCAGGCAAACTCCAACCCGGTGAGGTGTTGTTCGAGCGCGAACCGCGACACCGCTTTAATATCCGCCCCGCTTTGTGCGATCACGTTGTTTCCTTCACGCCAAATGCGGTTCAAATGCCTAAGCTGCATGACAATGCCGCGCAGCCCGCCATCGCGGATGATGACGTTCGAACCGTTGCCAAGAAGCGTAAACGGCAGGCCGTACTCTTCTTTCAGCCGCAACACCTCAATGACCTGCTCGTACGTCTCCGGCCAGACGAGAAAATCGGCCTTGCCGCCGATCCGCACCAATGTATGGTTTTTCATCGGCTCATCGCGAAGGACATTTCTTTCTCCACAAATCTCTACGAGTCTTTGATAAATCTGTTCCGCATGTTCCATCGTTCTGTCACCTTCTTTACTTCTTCCGTGCCGCTTGGCGGCATTCATTCCACATCGTTTCCATTATCGCTGGAATCGCGTCGCATATCAAGTGGGCAATGTTCCTTATTCTGTTTTATTCCGGACCAGGAGAAAAGGTGACGTTCGAAGGAAGACGAGATGTTTATGCCTCTTTCAATATGGAAAAGATGATAACAATCAATCATAGTGTAGGAGGGAGTCCATTGTACGACACGTTAGCGGAAGTCAGCGCCATTCTCGGCCGGTCGAAAGAGGCGCTCAGCCAGTTTCAAGCGATTTTAGAGCCGACGATTGAAAAGGCCGCGGACGACCATGAACGGCTGTATTGGCATCATATTTACGAAGAAGAGGAACACCGGTTTGACCGTTTGACCGCCTTGCTTCCAAAGTTGGAGGAGGCATTGGCGGACGAAGCATTCTTATCGCGGGAAAACGGCGACTTTTTGCGCCTGTTGCAAGACATCAGCCTTGAAAAATTCGGCTTGCACAACTTTTTGGAGCATCTCGATTTGTCCCTCTTCCACTATAAAGGAACGGAACATGAACCGGCGATTGCGGCACTGCGCGACATGACCGCTGCGGACTACCAGCGGATGAAAGCCGCCCTTGAAATGCTCAACCGTGCACTGGATGCGCCGGTTTCCCTCGCTGCTTCGGTGCCGACTGACGAAAAAGAGCATCAAAAAGACCATTTGAAACTGGCGCAGTACGCCGTCCCGCCTTCCGACCCGGCGCCTGTCCGCCCATCGATCGGAACGAGACGGCAACTGACAGTCGGCAGCTTAAAACACGGATAAGAAAGGAGAGGAAACATGGATAAAACGAAGCTGTATCCAGAAGCCCCGCTCACAAGCAGCCAATGGGGCGAGCTTGACGAACTGGTCATTGAAACGGCGCGGCGCCAGCTCGTCGGCCGCCGATTTATCGATTTGTACGGTCCGCTCGGCGAAGGTGTCCAGTCGGTCGCCAACGATATTTATATGAACCCGGAACAGGGGGACATGAGCTTCCACGGCAAAGAGCTGAGCCTTTCCGAGCCGGCGCGCCGCGTGCATTTAACGATCCCGCTTTTGTATAAAGACTTTATTTTGTACTGGCGTGACATTGAACAGGCGAAACAGCTCGGCAGCCCGATCGACTTTTCCGCCGCCGCCAACGCCGCCCAGCAGTGCGCGCTGCTCGAGGACGATTTGATTTTCAATGGTTCAACTGAATTTGATGTGCCGGGCATTATGAACGTCAAAGGAAAAATCGCCCACATTCGCAGCGATTGGATGAAATCGGGCAACGCCTTTACTGACGTCGTCGAAGCACGCAACAAGCTGCTTCAGCTCGGCCATACCGGCCCATACGCGCTCGTCTTGTCGCCGGAATTGTATGCGTTGATCCACCGCGTCCATGAAGGAACGCACGTGCTTGAAATTGAGCACATCCGCGAGCTGATGACCGCCGGCATTTACCAAACTCCGGTCATTAAAGGCAAACGCGGGGTCGTCATTGACACAGGGCGGCAAAACATCGACCTCGCTGTTGCCGTCGATGTGCAAACCGCGTTTTTAGATACGGAAAACATGAACTACTTGTTCCGTGTCTACGAATCGGTTGTGCCGCGCATCAAACGTCCAAGCGCCATCTGCACGCTCGAGGATCCGAACGAGTCAGCATGAGCAGCGCCTGATCCGGAGAAGCGGCACGCGGGCTTCCCTTGCCATCAAACAGCAAGAACGGCATATGGCCAGCGATCCGCGCCATGAAAACGAGGCACAGCAAATTCCCTTTAACGAAGACGCGCCCGGACGATAGGGGAGATCGCCGGGCGGTTTCTTGATTTTCCCATTAAGCGGTGCGGGCCGTTTGTCCTTGAACGTTGGAGACGAGCAGCGACAATTCGGGGCTGAGCGCCTCAACACCGATGTCATCGATAATCATTTTCGCTTCCCGCCAAAAATGAACGGTATAACTGCCTTCATAAATCTCAAAGAGGCGTTTTAAATAGCGCCGCTTGTTGTTGATGGCTTCCCGTTTATAAGCGGCGTTGTTCAGCTCACGAATTTTTTTATGTTCAGGCGCAGAGATGACGCTGATGTCATGAACGTTGACGATGAGCCGTTCCCCTTGTTCGGTCACAAAACCGACCGAATAGTATTGGGCGCCTAGTTGATCGATATGAACGATGCAGACGTTTCGATATTCTTCGCCGGAACGGAGGCGGAGAAGCGCCGCTTCCACCGCGCCGCCGACTTTTCGCTCGTTGGCCAAAATCGCTTTCATATCGCGCAGTCCGTTCATCGGAATGCCCATGGTGTCTCCCCCTTGTCCCTAGCCAAGATGGCGTTTTCGCAATTCCTTTTACTATTATGATACCAATCATTCATTCGGATGTAAATGAGATTCATTTTCAAACTAACCATGTAATTTAAAGGAGATGTGTAAAAAAATGGGTAAAACATTCACGGTCGGCTCACTGAAGCCTGCCGTCCGGCCATCGGAGCGCTCCATTTCTGCCGCGCCGCCTAAGCCCGATGGGCCGTCCGCCGTGCGGCCGTCTGTCATTCAAATCGAACAAAAAGGGAAAACGTTCACCGTGCAGCCAGCCCCCGGCGTTTCGCTTCTTGACGCCGCCCTAGGACAAGGTGTTCTGCTCGATCACAAATGCAAAAAAGGAACGTGTGGCCGTTGCATGGTCACCGTTCTGGCCGGCGCTCACCTTCTCGCTCCGAAAACGCGGCGCGAGCGCGAAAAAACGGATCAACCAGCCAAACGGCTTGCCTGCCAAGCACAAATCCAATAAGCCGAGCGCTATTTTAGCACGATCGGCTTATTTTTTCCCATGCAACCGCTCCCACCTACTTTCTCTCATTGCCTGACTCTTTACGCCATGGTATGATGGTGAGAAATACAAAAAACGGAGGGGATGCCTATGAGAACGGTCACCTTAACCGACGTCTTTGCCCATCCGATTGCGCAAAAATATTTAAAACGATCCGGCCTCGCCCACGCCATCACCGCGGCGTACCATGCCTACCACCTTGCCCTCCGCCACGGAGTGAACGTCGACTTGGCGACAAAAGCGGCACTGCTTCATGATATCGGCCATTACACATGGTACAAAAACGGCCGTTGGGACTACGAACAATACCGGCAAAACGACATCCACGCCATCAAAGGGGCCGAGCGCGCCCATAAGCTGCTGATCCGCCTGGGCGAACATCCGCAAAACGCTAAGGAAATTGCCCTGGCGATTTTGCTTCATACCGATTCCTACCTTCCAGACGGAGAATGGAAACGAACGCCGCTCCAAGCCATCGTCAAATGGGCCGACGAAGCCGACGAGGAGCCCGGCGGCCGCCACCATTATCGAACGATCAGCGACGACTTAGCATGGAAAAAAATCCGCCAGCTCGACGAACTCGTCAGCCGTCAGCACGCCCAAAAGTGGCTCGGAGATATCATTTGAACAGTTGCTTTAATGTCGTCATTTCCCGTAAACAGGAAACGAGATATCGCCACAAACCATGTCTGCTCTGAACGGAAGCAGCTCACCCTTGAATCAGGTGGGCTACTGTGCGCGCCAGCAACACCAAGTCCCATCCCCATTGAATGATACATCGTTCGCTCACATTTCAAGACTGCTTGGCATCATCTGTCCTGCTAAAACGCCCGCTGCTGTTCGTTCAAAACTCATATTTCGCAACCTTTGCATAATATACAAAAAACAATCTCAATATTCACATAAAAATAAATGTTTTTCCAAATATTGTAAAATAACTAATTTTTATTCGTTAAAATCAGGCTTACTTTGAATTTTTATTCAGGGTGCGAAATGTAGGTCAAAAAACGGCAAGTCAAGCAAAAGGCGAACGGCCTTGCCTGACAAAAAAGCCACGCTGACCGTTGTCAAACGTGGCTTCTCTCATTTATAACTCATCAAATCCGTTGTCCACTTGCACTTTCGTATATTGGCGCGGTTTTTGCTCGAAGAAGTCTGATTTGCCGAGGTCGACTTCTTCATACGCTTTAATCCAGCGGAGCGGGTTCGTCCGATAGCCGTCAAACGGGCGGTCAAAACCGAGCTGATGAGCGCGGACGTTGGCGTAAAACTTAATGTACGCTTCCAAATCAGCCAAGTCGATGCCATCGATGTCATTCCCGATGATTTCCCCGGCCCATTCGATTTCCAGCTCAGCCGCTTTCGTAAACGTTTCACGGACAAAATCGGAAAGCTCCGGCGTCCGATACTCCGGGTATTCGTTCAACACTTCTTTGAAAATTTTCGCAAACAAATCAACATGAATGTGCTCGTCGCGGTTGATGTAATTGATCATCGTGCTCGTCGCCACCATTTTTTGCTGGCGCGCAAGGTTGTAGAAGAACGCAAACCCTGAGTAGAAAAACAGTCCTTCTAAAATGACGTCAAAAACGATGGAGCGCAACAAGTTTTCCACATTCGGCTCTTCCGCAAACGCCTTGTAGCCGTTCGTCACAAAATCGTTCCGCTTGCGCAGCGTCGGTTCGTTCCGCCAAAAGTCGAATACTTCATCTTGCTTCGCTTTCGGCACAAGGCTCGAGAGCACGTACGAATAGGAATGGTTGTGAATGACTTCCTGCTGGGCGAGCATGATCATGAGCGCATTGATGCTCGGGTCCGTAATGTAATCAGCGACACGTCCGGCGTAGTCGGTTTGGATGCTGTCAAGCAGCGCCAAGAGTCCAATGATTTTCAAAAACGCATCCTGCTCGCGGTCGGTCAGCTGCGGAAACTGCTTCACATCTTGGGCCATATTGATTTCAAACGGTGTCCAAAAGTTGGCGAGCATTCGCTTATATTTCGCATACGCCCATGGGTAGGCGATATCGTCCCAGTTCAACACATTCGAGCAGCGGCCGTTGATAATGCCCGTCGAACGGTTCGGCGCCTCTGGATCCATAATCGGTCGTTTGACTAAGCCGATCGTCATCGTCCATTCCTTCCTTTCGTTTTCTAGTATCATGTGCGCGGCCAACCGCGGACGCCCCTCCCGCACAAGGAAGGGAAAGCCCGACCAAAGGCGTTTGTTGCGCCCCTTGGTCAGCTCGCGCAAGAATCGCACTCTTCGATCGTCCCCGATGTCGAACGCACGTAATACGTCGTTTTCAACCCCGACTTCCACGCCGTCAAATGCAAATCGAGCAACTCTTTTGCCTTAATCGTGTTCATGACGTAGAAGTTAAAGGAGATGGCTTGGTCGATATGGCGCTGGCGGGCGGCGTTTTGCTTGATGCTCCAACGTTGGTCGATATGGTACGCCGATTTGTAATACCATGTCGTCTGTTCGTTTAAATCCGGCACCGTAACGGGAATCTTATAATCTTTCTTTTCCTCGGCGTATACTTTTAAGAAAATGGGATCAATGCTCGCCGTGCTGCCAGCGATGATCGACGTCGATGCGTTCGGGGCGATGGCCATGATATAGCCGTTGCGCATCCCGTAGCGGGCCACATCTTGCTTCAGCCGATCCCAATCGAGTTCACCGTGGCTTTCGTAGCCGCGCCGCTCAAAATAAGCGCCCGTCTGCCAGTCCGACCCCGGAAACGCCGGGTAGCTCCCTTTCTCTTTGGCGAGCTCCATGCTCGCTTGAATCGCCAAATACGCGATCGTTTCATACAGCTCGTCGGCATAGCGGACCGCTTCCTCCGACTCCCAGCGAATGCCTTTTAACGCCAAAAGATGATGCCAGCCAAAGGTTCCAAGCCCGACAGCGCGGTATTTTTCGTTCGTCAGGCCGGCCTGCAGCACCGGAATATTGTTTAAATCAATGACATTATCGAGCATCCGCATTTGAATCGGGATGAGCCGCGCCAAAACCCCATCGATCACCGCCCGCGCCAAGTTGATCGACGATAAATTGCAGACGACAAAATCGCCTGGTATTTTTTCAATGATGATCATCCCGTCTTTTACATATTGCCGCTTCATCACCGTTGGGCTTTGGTTTTGCGCGATTTCCGTGCAAAGGTTGCTGCAGTAGATCATCCCGAGATGGCGATTCGGATTTTGCCGGTTCACTTCATCGCGGTAAAACATAAACGGCGTCCCCGACTCGAGCTGGCTGCGCATGATGCTTTTCATCACTTCGATCGCCGGCACTTTTTCTTTCGACAGTCTTGGTTCGTTGACACATTGCCAGTATTTCTCGCGGAAACTCCCGCACCCTTTTTCCTCATCATAAAAATCTTCCAAGCTAAACCCCATCACCTTCCGCACTTCATGCGGATCAAACAAATACCAGTCGCCGCGCTGTTCGACTTGCTCCATGAACAAATCAGGGATGCAAACGCCGGTGAACAAATCATGCGTCCGCAGCCGTTCGTCACCGTTGTTGAGCCGCGCATCGAGAAACGCAAAAATGTCTTTATGCCATACATCCAAATAGACGGAAATGGCCCCTTTTCGCTGTCCCAACTGATCGACGCTCACCGCTGTATTGTTCAACTGCTTCATCCACGGGATGACGCCGGAGGAGACCCCTTTGAATCCTTTGATGTCGCTGCCGCGCGAACGGATTTTGCCTAAATAGACGCCGATGCCGCCGCCCGATTTCGACAAATTGGCGATGTCGGTGTTGCTGTCATAAATCCCTTGCAAGCTGTCATCGACCGTGTCGACAAAGCAGCTCGACAGCTGGCCGTATGACTTTCCGGCATTGGCAAGCGTCGGCGTCGCCACGGTCATGTATAAGTTGCTTAACGCCCAATACGCTTCCTTCACGAGCTCAAGGCGCCGCTTGGGTGGTTCATTCGCCATTAGCGTCATGGCGATGACAAGAAACCGCTCCTGCGGCAATTCATACAGCCGCCGCTCATAATCGCGGGCCAAATACCGATCAGCGAGCGTGCGCAGCCCGATGTACGTAAACAGCTTGTCCTTCTCCGGATCAAGAAACGCACCGATGGCATCAATTTCTTCTTTCGTATAACGTTCAAGCAGCAGCGGACTGTACACCCCTTGTTCTGTCAGCGCAACAAGCAGCGAGTAGAAATCGCCATACCGCTCGCGCTCGTCATACCCACGCTGCCGCGCCGCTTCACGGTACAATTGCCGCAAATACAGCCGGGCGCACACAAATGTCCAGTCCGGCTCATCTTCATCAATGTAAGAAAGTCCTTCCAAAATAGCCGTTTGGTGCAGCTGTTCTACCGTGACGGACTCCTTTCGACTGAGAAGCTGCCAAACACGCTCGACGTATTCATCAAGCGACAGACGGCCGAATCCAGCGGCGGCTTGCCCAATCAGCGACGCAAACTCTTCACGTGAAAAAGAAACCGGCTTCCCTTGGTCATCGATGATGATCATTTTCGTCAATGCGGTCATTCGTTTCCCCACTCCTTCAATAAAAAATCCGCTCGGGCAGGCGAGCGGATGAAACGACAGACGGAAAAAAGGCATACGAAACCCTTTTTCTTTTCCCCTATCGTTTCATCTTCTCACACCCCGAAGAACATGAAACGTTCCAAGCAAGGCAGGTCTCCTGACTCGTGCATCGTCCTACTTTGGGGCCTTCCCAGCGGCGCGCCGAATGGCTCTTGCCGCCAGTGGCCATCCCATTTCGTCCGCACATACAGTTGCGGGGGCAGTTCCGGATTCACACCGGATTCCCTATTAAGTCCTGATGGACACCATTGCTTGGCAGAACGATATGTAGTTGTACAACAAGACTTCAAAACCAATATATAGTATTTTAGCATCCTGATGGAACAAGCATATACCAAAACCGGGAAAATTGCAAGAGCAGTTGAATGGAATTTTCCTTTCTGCCAATTATCGTTTTTTGTTCATATTCCGTTCCTGAACACTCTCCCACCTACGCAAATGCGTAGAGGTGGGAGATTCTTTGGAACACCCGCCCCACGTCAGGTTGCCAGCCAAGCCATCCCCGTGCATCCCACGGTTTGGTTGCCTTCCGAAGACAGCCAACGAAGCCCTTCTTTCAAGATATTTTGGGCGGCGTTGGGGAACCCGAGTTCGACAGTCACTAGGCAAACAAAATGCCTCTCGCCCCTTGATACAAAAGGGATCGGAGGCATTTGGGCACACTTCGGGCGTGTATCTAGGTGCGAGGGTGGATGCCTAGAATCTTTGGAGGAGGTTCCAGCCCTAGAGCCGCAAGGAATAGCGCTTGTTTGGCCGTCAGTTCGGTTCGTTGATAAAGGTCGCCGTTTTTTGAAGAAAAATGTCCAAGCATGAGACGCTCGCATTCGTCTCTTACTTTCGGCCACGATTCATGAGTTCGGATCTCCACGATCCGAACCAGCAAGAGAGCCAGCCAACTGAGCAGCACATGCGCCCGGATACGGTCTTCCAAGCGATGATACATGGGGCGCAGCTCGAGTGTTGATTTCAACGTCCGAAAGGCCTGCTCGATATCCACCAGTTGCTTATACCCAAGCGCGACATCCTCGGCAGACAAGGTGTCATCGGAGGTTCGGATGAGATATTTGCCATCGTACTTTTCCGCTTCACGAACCGCTTGCTTGTCGATGCGAAGCGTTCCATCCTTCAATTGACGCAAGTATTTTCCGTAGGACGGATGGGAACGCAGCCGGCAGGTGGCCTTATGATGAGCTTCATTGGGGAGTTGGCGAAGCCCCTCCAACTCCTCTTTCAGCGATTCGAGCAGCTTTTCCCGTTCCTTGCGTTGGCGTTCGGCTTCGCTGGGATTGTACACGAGAACATAGCGCTGACGCGCTTCTCCGTCGCCCACGATGATTTCTTTGATATGCAAGTTCTCGCGAACTTGTTGGTAGCGCCCGCGACGGTTTAGGGCCTCTTCGACGGCGGCTTTGCCGGACCGCATTTTTTCGCCGACAATGTAGTGTCCCCCGGCCTGTTGCAAGATTCGCAAATTCTCTTCAGACGAAAATCCGCGGTCCATCACGCTGATCACACGCCCAAGCTTCCAGCCAATCAAGTCTTGTTTCACCTGTTTGATGACCGTCATATCCATCGTATTGCCAGGCCATACCCAAGCGCGAATGGGGACTCCTTCCCGGGTGACGGCCAGTCCAATGACGATTTGGACCAAATCGGGACGCTTATCTTTGGAAAACCCCTGCTTTCGAAGCGATTCTCCTTCTGGTGTTTCGGATGGATCCACTTCGAAGTACGACGAAGTCGTATCAAAGTAAATCAAATCGACTTCCAGGTTCAATAAATCGGCCACGGCATGGAACACTTGGCGTTCCAATTCCGGCTGCACAGCCAGCAGCTCATCCATCGCCCGGTACAACTGGTGGCTGGCGACTTGGGGAAGATGAGGGATATGCACGTCTTTCTCCACCCACTCCTCCATCGCCAACTTGCTTGACGGATGAAGGGCACGATTCGCCACCATGGCAAAAATCAGCCGTTCCAACGGAATCTGATGATATCGGGAGGCAAACAAGGAGTGGAGAATCTCTCCCAATCCCAGTTGTCTCCAGAGCTGATCCAAAAGCCAAGCGCCACCAAGGCGTTTGCTTGATTGAAACTGAAAGTCATCCGACACTTCTCCTGTCAACGTCTCGATTTCCCAAGCCTGCTCAGGAGAAAGGAATCGCGAAATGCTTTTGGCCAGACGCTCCAAGACAGCGCGATCCACCTCGTCTTCGCGCCCAAACGAATAAATCACCTTCGCTTTCGCATATTTGGCCTTCGGATCCCATTCGTTGTGAGCAAGCTGGAGATACGCCACGGTCGTTCCATCTTTGTTTTTGCGTGTTACTCGCCGTATGTACATGCCTATATTATAACCGATATTCAGCTGTTTTAAAAGTTAAAATAAACAAGTCGTGTGCCTATGAAATTCAGCGTTTTTTTCTAGGATCCGCATCGCGAAATCTTTGATATAACAGCATTTTGGCCATTTTCATTTGCCTAAAATGGCCTCAAAACTGTCGAACTCGGGGGGAACATCCATGATGGAAGGCGCCGATTCATATCCCCCGCTTACACTGAACGCGTGGAAGGGGGGATCTTCTCGGTTAGAGATGATAAAATCCTGTTTTAAAAATCAAAGCGGACCTGTTTCCCCGCTTTCGCTTCACTGGAAGGAATGAGAGTTTTCTCGGTTCAGATGATAAAAAAGCGTCCCGACTGAGCTCCGGGACGCTTCATTTCTCTGCTACGCCTCCAAAACAGACGCTGGCCGCTTCTCGTTTTGTACGGATTGAGCAAAATCGTACTTCTTTTCCACATAGACTTGATGCCAAACCATAAACGCCAAGACCGTCCACAGCTTGCGGCTATGATCCGCCTTGTGGCGGGCATGTTCATCCAGCAGCCGATAGAGCACGTCCTTATGGAACAGATGATCAGTTTCGCTTTCGTTGATGAGCTGTCTCGCCCAGTCATACATTTCGTTTTTCAGCCAGTGGCGAATCGGCACGGGAAACCCTAATTTTTTCCGGTTTAACACATGATCCGGTACGATGCCCTCGGCCGCTTTGCGCAAAATATATTTCGTCGTGCCGTTGGCTGTTTTCATGTCAGGGGCGATTTGCCTAGCAACCTCAAATACCTTTTTGTCTAAAAAGGGAACGCGCAGCTCAAGCGAATGGGCCATCGTCATTTTGTCCGCTTTGACTAAAATATCGCCCCTTAGCCATGTATGAAGATCAATATACTGCATCCGGTTGACGGGTGGGTAATGAAGCGTTTCGCGGTAAAAAGGAGCCGTCACCGCCGTATATTCGCGCCCCTCTTGGTACGTTTTGAGCAACGCCGCTTTTTCCTTTTCGCTATAGATTTTCGCATTGCCGACATACCGTTCTTCAAGCGGCGTCGTTCCGCGCTCCAAAAAGCTTTTTCCTTTCATTCCGTCCGGAAGCATCTTCGCGATCACCCGCAACACCGCTTTTACGATGTTTGGCATGCGCGCAAACAGCCGCAACGACTCTGGTTCGCGGTAAATGTTGTAGCCGCCAAACAGCTCGTCCGCCCCCTCGCCGGAAAGCACAACCGTGACATGCTTTCTCGCCTCACGAGCGACAAAATACAGCGGCACAGCCGCAGGATCGGCAAGCGGATCGTCCATATGCCACATAATTTTCGGCAGCTCTTCCATATACTCCTGCGGTGAGATGACATAGCTAATGTTGTCTACCCCAAGCTTCTCTGCGGTTTCTTTTGCGACATCGATTTCACTGAACCCTTCCCGCTCAAACCCGACGGAAAATGTCTTCAGGTGCGGATGGAATTGTTTCGCGATGGCGACGATGAACGATGAATCAATGCCTCCCGACAAAAACGCACCGACCGGCACATCGCTGCGCATATGGACGTTGACCGAATCAAACAGCGCATCGCGGATTTTCTTTACAAGCTCCTCTTCCGATTGGCGAATGGGCTCGAAGGATGCCTTCCAATAACGATGAATGGTGAGCGGTTTTCCGACTTTTTTCTTGAGATAATGCCCCGGCTCCAGCTTGTAAATGCCGGCCGACATCGTCAGCGGCTCAGGGACATATTGGAATGTTAAATAATGCTGCAGGGAATCACCGTTTGGCGATTCCTGTCTGAGGGCCAGCAAGATGCTTTTCTTTTCCGAAGCGAAAAACGTGCGATCTCCTTGCTCCGCATAAAAAAACGGCTTAATGCCGAACGGATCCCGCGCCGCAAACACCGTTTTCTCTTGCTTGTCCCAAATGACAAACGCAAACATCCCGCGCAGCTTTTCGACCGCTTTTTCTTTTTCCGCGCTGTAAAGGGCAACAATCACCTCGGTATCCGAATGCGTCGCAAACGAATATCCTTTCGCCGCCAGCTCTTCCCGCAATTCAAGATAGTTGTAAATTTCCCCGTTAAAAATGATCCAATATCGATCGTTTTCATAAGACAGCGGCTGATGTCCCGCCTCCAGATCGATGATGCTCAAACGCCGAAAACCAAAACTCACGTAGTCATCAAAAAAATACCCCTCATCGTCGGGGCCGCGATGGGTAATCAGGCGGTTCATCTCCACCAACGTTGTTTTCCATGTTTGCTCAATCGCTCTTGGGCGATCATGAATACAGCCAATAAAACCGCACATGGCGATGATTGTCCCCCCACTTTGCTAAGAAGAATCCAAAAACAACACCAAAAACCTTTTTGTTTAAAACTAAAATGATTTATACAAAGACACTTTCATTCTATCGTACACAACATCAAGTTTCAAAAACAATCTGTTTCCATTTTTTCAGGAAAACTGCTTGCAAGATTTTCAGTTTCTCATAATATTAACGATAAAATATGGAGAAAGTGTGAATTTCACCATTTTTGCACATCGATCTGTTACTATAAAAACACACACGTGTTATAAAGGAGTTGAGAATGGCTTGTTAGCGTTTATCCTTTTTTTGACTTTTCTCATCGTTTCCCTTTGTTTTGTTCTCTTGAGAAGACCTCTAAACGGGAGGATGGATCAACTGTCGCTCGGATTGTATATTTCCTGTTTCTTGCTATTGGCCGCCTCATTATCCTATTATGCAAGTTCGGCCCAGACAGGCGATGCCATCAAAGCCTTCATACAGAACAGAAACAGCAGAGAAACCAATCCGTCCCCCAGCAATCAAGCAAAGGAGGCGAATCGATCAGTTGCCTCTTCAAAGAAACAAGCGCTAAGGACATCCGTCCTGATTGACGCCCCCCTTTTGTCTCAGCTTCCGGAACTGCCGAGGGGATGCGAAGTAACCAGCTTGGCCATGCTCTTGAATCATGCCGGCATTCGCGTCGATAAGATGACGTTGGCGAAACAAATCAAGAAAAATCCTACTCCGTATCAAGTGCGAAATGGCCAAGTGTTTTACGGCCACCCAAATGAAGGGTTTGTCGGCGATATGTATACGTTATCGAAGCCTGGATACGGCGTGTACCATAAGCCGATCAAGCAGTTGGCTGAGCGGTACTTGCCTAACCAAATCATCGACTTAACAGGGCAATCGTTTGAGAACATCTATACATACTTGGCCAAAGGCACACCGGTTTGGGTGATCACCAACACCACCTTTCGTCCTCTTCCTCCCTCTGCCTTTCGGGAATGGCAAACCCCGCAAGGCCCGATCAAAATCACGTACCGGGAACACGCGGTGCTCATTACGGGATACGATGAGCAGTACATTTATTTCAATGATCCATTGACCGCTGTCAAAAACCAAAAAGCGCCGAAACAAGACTTTATCGACGCTTGGGTTCAAATGGGACGGCAGGCGATTACCTACCACCGTTAGACATCGGTGAATCCGAATCGCTTGCCTTTTTTTACATTTCAGTTGAACGATTTTCTCCATACATTTTGCACATCTATTTTTTATCATATCATTGCATCTCCCACTACAAGCTTAAGGAGGGAAAACGACATGAAAAAATGGCTGCTTGGCGCCATTTTCGCAGGAGTAGCAGCGATTGGCGCAGCTTGCTCAAATCCATCTTCCATGCAGGGACACGACATGTCCGGCATGAATATGGAAAAAGAAAATACTTCCGCTGAAACGAGCAAGCAGCAATTGCCTTTAGCAACCAATACAGAAGTATTATCCGGGAAAGAAATTCACCTTACTGCGAAGGAAGCGTTATTACCCATTAATGGTCAAATCAAACTCCCGGTATACACGTATAATGGATCCGTGCCTGGTGCACAAATCCGCGTGAAGCAAGGAGACAAAGTAAAAATCGTAGTAAAAAATGAATTGCCGGAACCGACAACGATTCACTGGCACGGCTACCCTGTTCCAAATAACCAAGATGGAGTACCGGGTGTCACGATGGACGCCATTAAACCGGGTGAAACGTTTACGTATGAATTTACAGCAACCGTGCCGGGAACGTATTGGTATCATTCCCATCAAAAAAGCGCCGAGCAAGTGGACAAGGGATTATACGGTACATTAATCGTAGAACCGAAAAATGAAGAAAAAGTCGATCGAGATTACACGCTTGTATTAGATGAATGGATGAGCGACCCGGACGCCGAAAGCCATATGGACATGAATATGAGCGGCATGGATCATAGTAATATGAATAATGGAAATAGCTCTGATAATCAACAAATGGATATGAACAGCATGGGACATAATATGAATATGTACGATATTTTCACGATTAACGGAAAAAGCGGGGCTGCTGTCCAACCGTTAAAAGTGAAAAAAGGCGAAAAAGTGCGGCTTCGTCTGATCAATGCAGGGTACATGTCCCACAAGCTTCATTTGCATGGACATGAGTTTAAAATTGTCGCAACGGACGGCCAACCGTTAAAGAACCCGCAACCAATCAAAGATGAACTGTTGAATATCGCTCCGGGTGAGCGCTACGACATTGAGTTTATCGCCAATAACCCGGGTGAATGGCTGCTGGAATGCCACGGCAATATGAAAGGCACCGATGGCATGAAAGTGAAAATTCAATACGAAGGACAAGCAAACAATACGGACAAAGCAAATGCAAAAGAAAACCTCCCTGTCGTGGATATGACAACATATGGAAAATATGAAACAGGTCCATTTACGTTAGACCAAAAATATGATGTAGAGTATACAATGGATTTAGGAACCGCCATGGGCAAAAATGGCATGATCTACACGATTAATGGGAAAACGTATCCTGACACAGCGCCGATCTATGTGAAGACAGGAGATTTCGTAAAAGTAAAAATCGTGAACAACTCGCCGATGGATGTACATCCGATGCATTTACACGGGCACTTCTTCCAAGTGTTGAGCAAAAACGGCAAGCCGGTCACAGGCTCTCCATTGATGAAGGATTCCTTGAATGTAAACCCTGGTGAAGAATATGTCGTCGCGTTTAAAGCGGATCATCCGGGAAATTGGATGTTCCATTGCCATGACTTGCACCATGCTTCAGCGGGAATGGTGACAGAAGTCAAATATACCGACTACAAATCGGACTATACTCCAGATCCGAATGACACAACCAATAAAGGTGAATAAAAAAGCTCAAGGGACTGACCCAAAACACAAATGCGTTTTGGGTCAGTCCCTCTTTTTTCCGCGCCTGTTATTTTCATTATAACATCTCGCTTTCTCGATATTCTTCAAGAAGAGAAAAAACTTTCCCCAGCCGAGAACTCGTTTAGGCGATGACAATGTCCCGTTACGCTCTGGATAAAAAAGTGCCCCGTCATCACTTCGGGGCACCTTCCGTATGTTATTTCACATCATATCCTTGCTCTTCAATCGCTTCTTTCAGTTTTTCTACGCTGACCTTTGTTTCATCATACTCCACATCGACAGTTCCTTCTTGCAAATGCACTTCTACACGGCTGACGCCATCCAACGCTTGAAGGGCATTGGTCACCGCCGCTTTGCAATGTCCGCATGTCATTCCTTGTACTTGTAATGTAATGGTCATCGTCCATTCCTCCTTGAATGTTTATAGTTTCACGCGTTTCAAACGAAGCGCGTTGGCGACAACCGACACAGAACTGAATGCCATCGCCGCTCCAGCGATCCATGGCTCCAATAATCCGAAAGCGGCGACCGGAATGCCAATCGTATTATAAAACAACGCCCAGAACAGATTTTGCCGAATGTTTTTCATCGTTTGGCGGCTCAACTCAATGGCTTTCGGGATATGGCGCAAATCGCCGCCGACCAAGGTCACATCAGCGGTCTCGATGGCGACATCAGCTCCTGTGCCAATCGCCATCCCAATATCCGCTTTGGCCAGAGCTGGAGCGTCGTTAATCCCATCGCCGACCATCGCGACTCGTTTTCCTTGCTTTTGCAAATCCTCCACGATGTTCGCTTTGTTTTCCGGGAGCACCTCGGCGTACACATGCTCAATGCCTACTTCATTGGCGATCGCTTCCGCTGTCCGTTGATTGTCCCCTGTTGCCATATAGACATCGATGCCCATTTGTTTTAATGTTTGAATCGCTTCTTTCGAGCTTTCTTTCACCGTATCCGCGACAGCAATGATGCCGGCAAGCTGTCCATCGATGGCAACGAGCATCACTGTTTTCCCTTGTTTTTCAAGCTCTACCATTTTATCTTCATGCACAGAAATCGCTACAGAGCGTTCCTTCATCAATTTTCGCGTCCCAATAAGGATGCTTTTTCCGTCAATGACAGCTTCAATTCCGTGGCCGGTAATGGCGGAGAAGTGCTCCAATGGCTTCATCGAAATCGCTTGTTTCTTCCCGTATTCAACAATCGCATGAGCCAGCGGATGCTCCGAAGCGCTCTCGGCGGAAACCGCATAATCGAGCATGTCCTCGCGGAAGGCTAGCACATCGGTGACTTCCGGTTTTCCTTTTGTCACGGTTCCTGTTTTATCGAGTAATACGGCATTGATTTTATGCGTTCTCTCTAGGTACTCACCTCCTTTAAAGAGAATTCCCTGTTCTGCCCCTTTGCCGGTGCCGACCATAATCGATGTCGGTGTGGCCAAACCGAGCGCACAAGGGCACGCGATGACAAGAACGGCGATGGCCGCCTCAAGCGCTTTCGCCAAATCACCCGGCGCAGCAAAGAAGTACCATATAATGAATGCAACGACAGCAATGCCGACAACGATTGGAACGAAAATGCCAGAGATCGTGTCCGCCATCCGCTGAATCGGGGCTTTCGACCCTTGCGCCTCTTCAACGATTTTAATGATATTGGCCAGCGCGGTATCTTTTCCGACTTTTTCGGCACGAATGGTCAGTACGCCATTCGTATTCATCGTCGCCCCGATCACATAGTCGCCTTCCTTTTTATCAACCGGGATCGATTCACCGGTAATCATCGATTCGTCTACGGAAGATGCTCCGGCGATGACCGTACCGTCCACCGGGATTTTTTCTCCTGGCTTGACAAGGATCGTATCGCCGATCACCACTTCCTCGAGCGGAACTTTTCTTTCTTCCCCATGACGGATGACAGTAGCTTCCTTTGCCTGCAAGCTAAGGAGCTTTGAAATCGCTTCCGTTGTCCGCCCTTTCGCAAGAGCCTCAACGTATTTTCCGACAAGCACAAGCGTAATCAAGACGGCGCTTGTTTCAAAATACAGTCTCGGCATATAGTCAGGATTCCCAAGTGTCCGAAAAGCTTCGTACAAGCTGTAAACGTACGCGGCCGATGTTCCAAGCGCCACGAGGACGTCCATGTTCGCGCTCTTGTTTCGCAACGCCCGGTACGCCCCGACATAGAAAGGACCGCCGATGTAGAACTGAACCGGTGTAGCGAAAAGAAGCTGGAACCACGGATTCATCAAGAGCTGCGGCATCGGCAAGCCCATATCAAACGGCATATGAGCCAGCATCGTATAAAGCAGCGGCAACGATAAGATGATGGAAATGGCAAGTTGCCGTTGTTTTTGTTTCAACCGCTCTTCTTTCCGGCCAGCATCGTCTTGTTCTTCGTTTCGAATTTGCCCCTTATACCCAAGCTTTTTGATTTTCTCTAAAATGTCTTCGACAGATGTAACACCCTCCTTGTATTCGACCACCGCGCTGTTTGTCGCCAAGTTGACAGCAGCGCTTGTCACACCTTCCATCCGATTTAACCCTTTTTCAATCCGCGTCGCACAGGCCGCACATGTCATTCCTTCAATATCAAGCGTCACTTTTTCCGTCGCAACGCCATACCCCAAATTCTCAATTTTCGTTTCGATATCGGCGATCGTTTGTTTTGATGGATCGTATTGAATCGTTGCTTTTTCCATGGCCAAATTGACATGGGCTTTGACGCCATCCATCTTATTCAATACTTTCTCAATCCGATTGGCGCACGCGGCGCATGTCATGCCCGTCACCTTCAGCGTCACGGTTTTCGGCTCTCCCATTTCCCTTTCCCTCCCTTACTTCGAAAATTGTTTCATCACATCCATCAATTCGCGAATCGATTCGTCTCCGCTCCCTTCACGGATCGCTTTCGCCACGCAATGGCTCACGTGGCGTTCAAGCAGCTGCAGCCCGACTTGGTTCAACGCCGCTCTGATCGCTGAAATTTGCACTAAAATATCGATGCAATAACGATTGTCCTCCACCATTTTTTGCACCCCGCGCACTTGCCCTTCAATGCGCTTCAAGCGCTTGATGATGCGTTCGATTTCCTGTTCCGTTCGTGGAACCATTTTTTTATCCACATGATGATCTTCATAATGGTTCATCAAACATCACCTCTTTTCATTACATTATACCGGTAATGGGTATAAAACGCAACATAAGCTCCTTAATACAAATCATGCCCACCATCATCAAGCCAATTGTTCAGCTGACTCGGACTCATTGCCTACCGAAAGAAAAAGCGAACGGTGCTCACCGTCCGCTTTGGGCAATCCATTGAACAAACCGTTCGATCACCTGATCCAACAATTGGATCGTTGCTGCGTCCGTCAATTGCCCCGATTCATCGAACTTTTGGTTCACAAAATTAATCAATACCTCGTTCCCGGCCGGCGGCAACACTTTCGCCGCTAGCCCCGGGCTTTGCAAGATTTGGCGCAAATGAAGCTGGGCACGGATCGTTCCCATCATCCCTGTCGATACTCCGGCAATCATCACGGGTTTATTGACCAACACTTTGTCCACACGCGACAGCCAGTCTAACGCATTTTTCAACACGCCGGGAACGGACCAGTTGTACTCCGGCGTCACGATCAAAACGCCGTCTGCATCCGCCACTTGCCGCTTGAACGCCGCCACGACATCCGGTGGATCGAGCTCATCGTCTTGATTGTAATGCGGCAAAGCGCCGATATCGGCCATGTCCAATTGGAATTTGTCTTTGTACCGTCCCCTCATCCACTCCGCTAATTTCCGGTTATATGAGTCTTTTCGCAAGCTTCCGACAAGAGCCACAATGTTCATCATTTTCGTCCTCCTTCAAATGGGGTTGATGGTCAATTTCCTCCACAGCGCAAGGCGAGCATGCATTCTCTTATTTTTCCTTTTACTTCCAGAAGCTGCCTTTTGCTTCAAATTCCCCTTGCGGTCATTCCCATTATAACTCTTCCCCGTTCGTCGCGATGACGTTTTGATACCAATCAAACGACTTTTTCTTTCTCCGCTCGAGCGTGCCGCTGCCGTCATCGTGTTTATCGACGTAAATCAACCCGTACCGTTTTGAAAACTCGCCGGTGGAGGCGCTCACGAGGTCAATGCAGCCCCATACAAGATAGCCAAGCAAGTCGACGCCATCGGCGATCGCTTCGCGCGCTGCTTCAATATGACGGCGCAAATAGTCAATGCGGTAATCGTCGTGAATCGAGCCGTCTTCTTCCACTTTGTCATGCGCCCCAAGCCCGTTTTCCACAATAAAAAGCGGTACGCGATACCGATCGTACAACCGGTTTAAAATGATGCGCAGCCCTATAGGGTCGATCTCCCAGCCCCAATCGCTCGCTTGAAGGAACGGATTTTTCACCCCATCAAATACGCTGCCGGGGATGAGCTCATCATCCATCTTGTCTTTTTTCTGGGTGACGGACATATAGTAGCTTAAACCGATATAGTCGACCGTATGCTTCTTGATCAGTTCTAAATCCCCGTCGCGAATATCGAGTTTCACCCCGCGCTCGTCGAACACGCGTTTCATAAAGGATGGATACTCGCCGCGCACTTGAACGTCGGCGCAAAAGAAATTCAACAGCCGCTCCTCTTCAAGTGCATGCATGACGTTTTCTGGATTGCAGTCGTACGGGTACACGGGGGCGGCGAGAATCATGCAGCCGATTTTTGCGTCCGGAATGATCTCGCGGCACGCCTTCACCGCCAGGCTGCTGGCGACAAATTGATGATGGAACGCTTGAAACAACTCTTGATATTTCGTCTCTTCGCTTTCCGGCACAAATCCCATGCTCATGAGCGGAAAATGGAGCGCACCGTTTATTTCGTTAAACGTCAGCCAATATTTCACTTTATCTTTATAACGCTGGAAAATCACCTTGGCGTAACGTTCAAACAACGTTACCAGTTCGCGGCTCCGCCAGCCACCGTATTCTTTGGCCAAATGGAGCGGCATTTCATAATGGGAAATCGTCACCACCGGCTCAATCCCGTATTTATGTAACTCATCGAACACCCGATCATAGAAGGCAAGCCCTTCTTCATTTGGCTCAAGCTCGGTGCCGTTCGGGAAGATGCGCGTCCAGGCGATCGATAGGCGGAACGCTTTAAATCCCATCTCAGCAAACAGGGCTATATCCTCTTTATACCGGTGGTAAAAGTCGATCGCTTCATGGTTCGGGTATGTGTACTTCTCCTTATCAATGGCAAACTGCAACCCTTTTTCCCTAAGCAGTTGTTGCCTCATCTTTCCTCCCGGAAGCACATCGGCAATGCTTACCCCTTTGTTTCCTTCGCCAAATCCTCCTTCGATCTGGTTGGCCGCCGTCGCTCCTCCCCATAAAAAGCCTTCTGGAAACTTTTTATTCATCGGTTTATTCCTCCTTCTCTATAGGCACATAATAAACAAGAAGAGCACCTCCCCAGTGCTCCCCCTCCTCATTAGTTTACCAAAAATAACTTTGCTATATAAGTTGAATTAAAGATTTACAACTGAACACACAAACGATCGATCGTTTGTTCTGGTTTCTGGTTGATTCGCTGAATAAAGGCTTGGACATTCTTTCTAATTTCTTGCACACTCGAATAGAACACGTTGTAAATCACGTCTGATTTCAGCCATTTCCATAGCCCTTCAATCAAGTTCAATTGCGGACTGTATGGTGGCAAAAAGACGAGCTCTAACCGATCTTCGTGTTCTTTTAAAAATGGCTGAATGAGTTTGGCATGGTGAATTCGAGCGTTATCTAAAATCATCACTATTTTGCCTGTGGGATAGCGTTCTAACACAAGTTGAAGAAATCGAAGAAATGTTTCCGCGTCATAGCGTTCTTCTTCGATGCAAAACACTTCCCCTGTTTCGTAGTTCAACGTGCCAATCAGCTTCAGCCCTTGATGTTTTCCAAACGTCGGAATGATTCGTTGTTTTCCTTTGACAAACCATGTTTTTTGAATCGCTTGGTAATCACGAATCATCGACTCATCTTGAAAGAGGACATGGGCGATGTTCCCATCTACCAGTTTTTTTTACTTCAGGGAAGGTGATTTCGACGAATTCTTTTTGTTTCTCTTCATCGGCATTGGCTAGT
>NZ_JAEIGB010000017.1:0-63366 GCF_022341265.1 Geobacillus sp. YHL | reverse complement strand
CCTCTCGATTGGAAATCCGGGATGGCCGCTGCTTTGTTTGAGTATGCCCAAATTTATGGAAGGCGTATGTATAATTTTGGATAATCAACACTCGTGATAGATATTGCTTTCTATTATCGCTTTGAAACACAAGAATCATTTACCCGTTCGTTTAAGAAATATTATCAATTACCGCCAGGACAATACCGCAAAATCATGGGTAAATTAACTTTACAAAGGGAGGATGTCATGTTGAAAAACGAACAATTGAAAGGATGGAAATTAAGCGGAAGTCACCCGTTTAATTATAAAATGGGAATTGACAGAGAAATCTTTCACAAGGGGAAAGCATCTGGATTCTTAAAGGCTGTTACTGTCCAATCTCAAGCTGAATTTGCCACAATGATGCAACAATTTAAGGCAGAAAAGTATCTTGGTAAAAGGATAAAACTTTCTGGGTTTATAAAATCAAAAGGTGTTGATGGATTCTGTGGGTTTTGGATGCGAGTGGATGATGCACTTGGGGATGTGTTGCAATTTGATAATATGAGTGACCGCCCGATTGTAGGAGATACTGAATGGAATCATTACTATATCGTTTTAGATGTTCCTAAAAATAGTGCAGTCATATCTTTTGGTGTTTTACTTTCGGGGAAAGGGCAAGTATGGATTGATGAACTTAAATTTGAGGAAGTGGATGAGCGTACACCAACAACAAATATTGATTTTACAGTTGACCTTTTAGACGAGCCTACCAATTTATCTTTTGAAGAGTGGGAGTAGATGATATTTATCCCCGTAAAATATATCCGTCCAGGAAAAAATGTCCAAGAAGCCGAGCAGGGGCAGGGTTTTGCCTGGGTCCATGCTGGGCTTTTCTTCGTTTGAAAGGAGTACTCACTGTCTCCTTTTCGCCTGATTTCTTTCAAATTAGCGGACATGATTTATTTTCCCTTAACATAGCAGGGAAATCAAACATGATGAAAGCATGGTTCGGATAGTGTGAACGCTTGGAAGGGAAAGGCGAAAGGACATTTAGAAAAGACTGGAATGGATCAATGTGCATTTCATCGGCACTGGCCTGGTGTGTGATACAATATTTGATGCGAAGTATATTTAAGTCAGGAAGATCATGGCTCACTTGCCTGAATGAAAGGTGCGATTACAATGGACTGTTGTGCTCCGACAAACCGTGGAGAAACGACGGAAACAAACTGCCCGAAATGCGGGCAAAACGGAAGACGTGTGCCGCTAATCACGCTCAAGTCCCTGCTGAAACCTGCGGCTTTGGCAACGCTCGTCCCTGACCGAGATTATGTCTTTTGTCCGAACCCGTTCTGTGAAACGGTCTATTTTGCGTTGGACGGTTCGCTGGCCTTTTTCGTGGGAGACTTGAAAGTGCCTGTGTTTCAAAAGGATTCGGGCCTGGATGTTCCCGTGTGCTACTGCTTTGACTGGACGAGGGAACGCATCGTTCAAGCCCTACGGCAAGGCAAGGATTCGCTTCAGGAAATCAAGACCCATGTCCAGGCGGGCCGTTGCGGCTGTGAAGTGAACAACCCCCAGGGGGCTTGTTGTATGGGGAACGTGGCGGAGTTTATTCGACAGGTGAACGTGTACTGACCTGTTGAACATGGAGCGGTTGTTCCAGCGTAAGGGGGGAAATCAATGTTTTATAATGAACCGTTGGAAATAAGTACAGCAGTATGGATAAAGATGCTTCAAGATAAAGAAGTTACAACCGAGAATGACTTAAAAATTTTAAAGCTTGTGTATGAGAGTAAAAACCACAAGATAAGAGCTTCAGAGATCACATCAAGATTAAACATACCACATCATGGGCCGATTAACTTACAAATAAGTAGATTTAGTAAGCGTGTCATTCATAATACAGGAGTTCAACCTCCTTTGAGAAAAGACGGAAAACCACGATGGTGGCATGTGCCTTTTTTGGGATATGAAAAATCAGGAAGATTCCCTTGGATCATGCGTCCTGAACTTGTAATTGCCTGTGGGGAAATTTTTGGTCAAAATGATACCGAATTCGTTTATTCAGTTGAAGTTTCTCGTGAGGATGTCTCGTCTTTGACCGAAGGCACAGTGCGGCAAGTTTTTGTAAATCATTATGAAAGAAACAGACGTGCAAGAAGGATTTGCATTAATCATTACGGAAGCAAGTGTGTTGTTTGTGGTTTTGATTTTGAAAAGACATATGGACCAATCGGTAAAGATAAAATTCATATACACCATCTCGTACCCTTATCCGAGATACAGAAAGAATACGAAGTTGACCCTATACGAGATTTACGGCCTGTATGCCCCAATTGTCATTTTATTATTCACAGCAAGAGAGAGCCTTTCACCATCGAAGAGGTAAGAAGAATGATGTTAGGGAAGTGAGGAAAGATGGCCATCGAAAAATCATTGGGGCGTTTACGACGTTTTCCACGTTCAAACTGGAGAGCGTGAATCTGTTTCGGCGGGGCGAAGGGAAGACAAGCCATCTGTACATGGGGATGATGTACCTTCTCGGCATCGGAGCGGCATGGCGGGGAGACCTGATCCATAGGCTCCTTTTCACCCTATAGTGGGCCATCGCATAAAATAATCGCGAAATGTACTGAACCCACTTAAAAGGAGAGTGACCCTTTGAATCCTTACTACATTCACCCGTATAACAGAATGCAGTGGTGTTATCCCATGCCTGCTTATTGGCCCCCTCAACAAGACTGGCGGTACTGGCAACCGTATGCTGGCGGTATTATCCAATATACAAGGAACGACGAGAACCCTCTCGTTGAATTAAAGGATTACGGTGGTCAACCGTTCGTGGTCAATATCGAGCAAGCAGCCAAACGGAATCCGAATTATCGGACAGCAATATGGACGGGAAAACATTTGCAGGTGACGTTGATGAGCATCGAGGTAGGAGGAGATATCGGATTAGAAGTTCATCCCGATGTCGATCAGTTCATCCGCATTGAACAAGGACAGGGACTTGTGCAAATGGGTGGACGCAAAGACCGTCTGGAATTTGAAAGGAATGTGTCCGAAGATGACGCCATCATGATTCCAGCGGGGACGTGGCATAATGTGATCAACACAGGACATGTCCCTCTGAAGCTGTATTCCATTTATGCTCCGCCTGAGCATCCGTTTGGCACGATACACAGAACGAAAGCAGAAGCCAAAGCTGTTCATCGGTGATGGATTTGACCGTTTGTTGGAGATACGGTTTGTCTTGATTGCGGAGAGGTTGCATCCATAAAAGTGAAGCATCCCGAAAAGTTGAAATCACGTCACGAATATCGGCTCTTAGACCATATATACTAGACCGTCGAGATGACCTTATGATCGGCGTTGGGCTTGCCCCACCCATGTTTGATGAACGGCAATCCGAAAAGCCAGCAGCCGAGTTCGATCCTTTGGCTGGCGGAGATCGGGCCTGACGGGCCGAACGGCGGATTTTTCCAGGATGGAAAGCGAATTGATTGGTAATGGGCGGCGTGGAAGTGAATATGGTTGTGCAATGATCCAAAATCAAGGATTATGTTGCACCAACGTTTGTAATCAGGCGTTCCCCTGTGCCGGGAATGCTTTTTTGTTTATCATGTTTTGCAACAAAAATTTAATTAAAATCAATAATTATTTATTGAAAAACGATAAATCAACCGTTACAATAAAATCGAAAACCGGTCAGTGAGGTGTTTGAATGAAACGAGAAACGCTATTTTTAAAGGCGGCTTTGGTGTTGATTGGTCTCCCGGTTTTGGCGTTGTGCATTTTTTTCGTGCCTGTGCTCGGCAATGTGGCGGTGAAGCTGATGCCGGGATTTCCTTCGATTAAGTATTTCGTTTTCGTCGTCTTTGATGCATCGGCGCTGCCGTTTTATTTTGCTTTGTACCAGGCGTTTCGGCTGTTAGTGTATATTGACCGAAACGATGCGTTTTCCGAGGCGTCGGTGAAAGCGTTAAGGACGATCAAACGTTGCGCCGTCGCCATCAGCGTGCTGCATTTGCTCGCCTTGCCGTTGTTTTACTTGTACGCCGAGAAAGACGATGCTCCGGGCGTCATTTTCGTCGGCCTGATTGTGCCGTTTGCGTCGCTTGTCATCGCTGTGTTCGCCGCGGTTTTGCAAAAGCTGCTGCAGCAGGCGATTGAAATCAAACAAGAAAATGAGTTGACCATTTGAGGTGGATGACATGCCGATTATCGTGAATCTTGATGTCATGTTGGCGAAGCGGAAGATGAGCGTCACCGAGCTGTCGGAGAGAGTCGGGATCACGATGGCGAATTTGTCGATCTTGAAAAACGGGAAGGCGAAGGCGATCCGTTTCTCGACGCTCGAAGCCATTTGCAAGGCGCTCGATTGCCAGCCCGGGGACATTTTGGAGTATCGAAGTGATGAAGGGGAGTCAAATCCGTGAGTAGGGAGGGGACGGCTTGAAAGGGGAGAAACACGAGGCAGCGGTGAACGAATACCCACCGCTTTGCCTCATGATCGTCCGGGTGCGCCAGTTTTGCAGAAAGTCGCGGCTGATCAAAGCGTTTGTGCAGCTTGTTCGCTTCGGTTGGGCGCAGGTGTTGTCTTGCGTGTTTCCGGTTGTCATTTTTGCCTCATTGGCGCTGACGAAGATCGCGCCGCTTCCGCTATTGCCGCGGTATGATTGGCTGCTTGTTATTTGCCTTCTCATGCAATGGTGGATGGTGCGGTCAGGGATGGAAACGCGGGATGAACTCAAAGTGATCACCTTGTTCCACGTCATTGGACTTGCGCTCGAGCTGTTTAAAGTGCGCATGGGTTCGTGGTCGTATCCGGAAGAGGGGTATACGAAAATCTTTGGCGTGCCCTTGTACAGCGGGTTTATGTATGCGAGCGTCGCCATCTATCTTTGCCAGGCGTGGCGAAGGCTGAAGGTGGAGTTGGTGCAATGGCCGCCGTTTTGGATGGTCGTTCCTCTCGCTTCGGCGATTTACTTGAATTTTTTCACCCACCATTATTGGGTGGACGTTCGTTGGTGGCTCTCAAGCCTCGTCATGGTTGTCTTTTGGCGGTCATGGGTGACGTATGAGGTCGGGGGAGTCCGCTACCGGATGCCGCTTGTTTTGTCCTTTTTGCTGATCGGGTTTTTCATCTGGATCGCGGAAAACATCGCCACCTTTTTTGGCGCTTGGCAATATCCAAACCAGGTGAAGGCGTGGAGCCTCGTTCACGTAGGAAAAGTGAGCTCCTGGTGTTTGTTGGTCATTGTCAGTTTTCTCATCGTGGCGACGTTAAAGCAAGTGAAAACAATTGCTGTGACAGGGGCAGTGGAGCGTTCACATGAAGATGGAAAATCGTTGTAAGCCGAGCAGGGCGGGGATTTGGCTGGTCGTTGCTCGGCTTTTTCCTTGATGAGCCGCCCGCTCCTCACGGAAGCTGTGCCTTGATTTCTTCAATTTGCGCGAGGTGGCGCTGTTCATGGTAGCCGACAAATTCCACCCATTGCTTCAAATTCAGTGGCCCAAAAATGGGATGCGGGAACGATTTGGCTTCCAAGTCAGCCGGATTGGCTTGCTCCGTGATTTGGCGCAACCGCTGCCGCGATTGATGCAATTTTTCTTCCAGTTCGTGTCGAGTGAAAAAGCGGTTGTCCGGGCGGGCGAAATCAGGCGCCTCCACTTTTTTGGAACGGTCAACGGTCAAGTGGATCGGTTTCTCCTCAACCGGCTGGCTCTCGCCATGCTTTACTGTATGGGCGATCATGGCTGCGATCGATGTTTCAATTAAGTACAGGTGTTCGAGCACTTGGGCGATGGTCCAACTCCCTTTCGCTGCCCGGGTGTTCAGCTGTTCGTCCGACAGCCCGGAAACGCTTTTGATCAGCTGTTGGCGCACTCGCTCATTATGATCCATCATGTTTCCCTCATTTCGATGTAGATTTGGTTTCATCGTACGATAAGGAAGATCAACCGTAAAGCCGTTTTGTGTTCGCCGTGATCATGGTTTTGACTTGTTCGATATCTCGGCCATAGTGTGCCGCCACGGCTCGCGCGGAGTCCAATAGCCATAACGGCGTTGTCAGTTTTCCGGCAAACGGGCCTGCAAACGGCCATGGGCCATCGGTTTCAAGGAGCAGCTGCTCGATGGGAACGAGGGATAACAGCTGCTTGTCGCGCTCGCGGTAGCACACTTCCGGCGTGATGGAGATGTAGTAGCCGCATTGGACGATTTGTTTGACCACGGCAGGCTCGGCCTTCAGCCAGTGGAAATGGGCTTGTCGGACGCCAGTTTGCTGCAAGATGGCCAAGGCGGTTTCGGCGCGGTCGTAGACGGCGTGAAGAACGAGCGGCAAGGAGGCATCCGCGGCGATGGCCGCGATTTCGGTTAATCGTTCTTGATACGCGGGCAGCTTGGCGCATGCTTCCGCTGAATAGTATGGCAGCCCGACTTCGCCGATGGCGGCGAGCAGCGGCCGCTCTTGTTTGACAAGCTCTGTCCATTCGTTCCAATCGGCTGCGCTTGGCAGCGGTTGCTCGGGATGAAAACCGATGGCGGCGTAGACGAAGGAAGGGAATCGCTGTTTCAACTCGAGCGTTCGGCAGCTGGAGCGCAAATCGGTGGATACGGCGACGACGCCGGTGATGCCCGCTTCTTGCCAACGGTTGATTTGTTCATCGATGTCCGTGTACTGGTCGAGATGAATATGAGCGTCGATCATCCACAGCGACCTCCCCTGTCCTTTTTGCCGTCCCGCTGGCTGAGGCTTTTCGCCTTTTCATCCCCATTCCTTATCAATCTGGTATTTGCGGATGCGGTATTGCAAGTTTTGTCGGCTCAAACCAAGCGCTTTGGCCGTTTTGGTGATGTTGAAGCCGTGATGCTGCAGCGCCTTGCGGATGTAGTAAATTTCGACTTCTTCCATGTATTTGTCAAGAGGCAAAATGTCTTCCGTATCAAATAAAAAGTCCGTTTTCGTTTCGTCGGGCGCCAGCTTGGCTCGAAAAGGGGCAGGCAGATGGGCGAGGGTGATGGTTTGTTCTTGTTCCATCGTCGCCATCGTTTCCAAAATGACGGCCTCAAGCTCGCGCACGTTGCCGGGCCAGCTGTAAGCAAGAAACGCCTCTTGCACGTCATCGCCGAGTCCTTCGACATGTAGGCCATAGCGCTCGTTGCCTTGACGGATGAAATGGATAGCGAGCGGCAAAATGTCCTCTTTCCGTTCGCGCAACGGCGGCAGGACGATGCAGTGGACGGCAATTTGGTAGTAAAGCGATTTGATCAATTCTCCGTTTTGGACCGCGTCAATCGGGTCGCCGCTTGTCGAGGCGATGAGGCGAACGTCCGCACGAACCGGTTCTTGGCCATGGGCGCGGACAAACTGTTTTTCTTGCAGGAAACGGGCAAGTTTTTGTTGAAGCGGCAGGCTTAACGAGTCGATATCGTCAAGCAGCACAGTGCCGCCGTCCGCTTGTTCAAACAAACCGGGCTGGATCTCGCCGTCTTCTTCGCTGCCAAACAGCATCGTTTCCATCCAATCGTCCGGAAGCGACAAACACGTTTGCGCAAAAAACGGCTTCGCTCGCCGTTCGCTTTCATGGTGAATGCAGGAAGCGAGCAAGTCTTTTCCTGTCCCTTTCTCCCCAATGAGCAGCACGGACGCTTCGGAGCGGGCGGCATGACGCGCAAGGCGGATGGCCTTTTGCATCGCTTCGCTTTGGCTGATGATATCGGCAAACGTGCGACTGGCTTCCTTGCGTTGGTGGTGTTCTTGGATCAGTTTGCGGAACTTCGTGATGTCTTTGGCGATTTCCACGGCGCCGATGATGCGCCCGTCTTTTTGCAGCGGGTGCGTTTGATTGACCGTTGTCACGGCTTGCCCTTTGTTATTGAAATACGTTTGCTGTTGATTCAGAATGCTCTTGCCGGTGCGCAGCGCTTCTAGCAGCGTGCTCGGCTGCTCCGGGTTGAAGCGGAAGACGTCCAAAATGTTTTTATCGAGCACGTCCTCGATGTTCATGCCCTCGATGTCCCGCATTTTTCGGTTGTAAATGACGGTTTTTCCGTGTTGATCGACCGCATGGACGCCAAGGTCAATCAGTTCGAGAATTTGCTCATACATCGTTAAAAGCGTTTCCATATCCCGGTTCACGATCAGCACCTCTCTTTTTTGTATTATAGCATAAGGCGGACGGGAGACAGGAAGGGAAAGAAAGATGTGAAAAAATTTTTTGCTAAATATATTGAAAATAGACAAAAATAGTTCCATAATAAAGTTATAGTTTATTATAAATTGACAAATAGATTTGCAGTAAGGGAGGTTCTGTTCCCTTTCTCGAAATGTAAGCGGTTGCGAAATCGATCATAGAGAGGGGAGAGTTTTCGGATGCAACCAGTGCAAGAACTGAAACGAGAGCTAAAAAGCAGGCATTTATTTATGATCGCGCTAGGCGGAGTGATCGGCACCGGTTTGTTTTTAGGATCGGGTTATACGATTCATGAGGCGGGGCCAGGAGGGGCCGTCGTTGCTTATCTTTTTGGCGGATTGGTTATGTATTTGACCATGCTTTCGTTAGGAGAATTGGCCGTGAGAATTCCTGATGCCGGGTCGTATCAGACGTATGCGACGAAATTCATCTCGCCGGCAGTGGGGTATTGCATCGGTTGGCTGTCATGGCTGAACTGGTCGGTGACGGTCGGCATCGAGCTGCTCACGGTCAGCATTTTGATGAAGCGATGGTTTCCTGATGTGCCGACATGGGTGTTTTGTGCGGTCTTCGCTTTGCTCTTGTTTTTGATCAACGCCTTGTCTGTCAAAGGATTTGGCGAGGTGGAGTTTTGGTTTTCGAGCATCAAGGTGCTGACGGTGATCGCCTTTATTGTTCTTGGTCTGGCGGCGATGTTTGGCGTCATCCATATGAAAAATGGACAACCTGCTCCGTTTTTCTCGAACTTTACAGACCATGGGGGCTTGTTTCCAAATGGGTTTTGGGCGATCTTTACGACGATGATCCTCGTGAACTTTTCGTTCCAGGGGACGGAATTGGTCGGCGTGGCGGCAGGGGAAAGCCGCGAGCCGGAAAAAACGGTGCCGGTTGCGTTGCGCAACACCGTATGGCGCATTTTGATCTTCTTTATTTTGGCCATTTTTGTGCTGGCTGGTTTGTTTCCGTGGGAGAAAGCCGGCGTTGTGGAAAGCCCGTTTGTTGAGGTGTTTGACAACATTGGCATTCCGTATGCAGCCGATATCATGAACTTTGTCATCATTACCGCGGTGCTGTCGGTGGCCAACTCGGGCTTATATGCGACATCGCGCGTCCTCTGGTCGATGTCGCGCCAAGGCATGGTCACTCCGTTTTTCAGCAAGCTATCGAAACGCGGCGTGCCCATCAATGCGCTTATTGCCAGCATTGCCATCGGCTGCTTGTCTCTGTTGTGCAGCGTGTATGCGGAAGATACGGTGTACGTCTGGCTGACGGCGATCGCCGGATTTGGCGCCGTCACGGTGTGGGCTTCCATCGCGCTGTCAAGCTATTTCGGCCGGAAAGCGTTTTTGCGCGAAGGCGGCGATGTGCGCGATCTGAAATACAGGACGCCGTTGTATCCGTTCGTGCCGCTGGCCGCGTTTGCGTTGAATATGGCGACGATCATCGGACTGGCCTTTATCCCAGATCAACGGATCGCGCTTTACTGCGGCATTCCGTTTTTGCTCGCTTGCTACGGGTACTACCACCTTGTGGCGAAAAAACGGGTTCAGCCCCTAGCCGCAGAAGAAGGGGAGCTCAAGGCCGCCAAGTAAAAACAATTGAAAAAAGCCATAATCATTTGCATAATATAACTATGAAACCGTTTTATAACGAAAAATTTTTTTGCCTTTAAAAGGAGGATGACGAAATGGTGCAGCCGTACAGACACGAACCGCTCACCGACTTTACCGTAGAAGCAAACCGTGAGGCGTTTTTAGCGGCGCTCAAAAAAGTGGAATCGGAGCTTGGGCGCGATTATCCGCTTGTGATCGGCGGCGAGCGGGTGATGACGGAGGACAAAATCATTTCGATCAATCCGGCGAACAAAACGGAAGTGGTCGGCCGGGTGGCGAAAGCGAACAAAGAGCTGGCGGAGCGGGCGATGAAAACCGCTGATGAGGCGTTTCGCACTTGGAGCCGGACGAGCCCGGAAGCGCGGGCCGATATTTTGTTCCGGGCGGCGGCGATCGTGCGCCGGCGCAAGCACGAGTTTTCCGCTTGGCTGGTGAAAGAAGCGGGCAAACCGTGGCGTGAAGCGGACGCCGATACCGCGGAAGCGATCGACTTTATGGAATATTACGGACGGCAAATGCTGAAGCTGAAAGACGGCATTCCGGTTGAGAGCCGTCCGGGGGAAACGAACCGGTTTTTCTACATTCCGCTTGGCGTCGGGGTTGTCATTTCGCCGTGGAACTTCCCGTTTGCCATTATGGCCGGAACGACGGTCGCTTCGCTTGTCACGGGCAATACGGTGCTATTGAAACCGGCAAGCGCAACGCCGGTCGTGGCGTATAAATTTGTGGAAGTGTTGGAAGAAGCGGGGCTTCCGGCTGGTGTGTTGAACTATATTCCGGGCAGCGGAGCCGAAGTCGGGGATTATCTCGTCGACCATCCGCGCACACGATTTATCAGCTTCACCGGATCGCGGGATGTCGGCATCCGCATTTATGAGCGGGCGGCGAAAGTGCACCCAGGGCAAATTTGGCTGAAACGCGTCATCGCGGAAATGGGCGGCAAAGACGGCATCATTGTCGATAAAGAAGCGGACCTCGAACTGGCGGCGCAATCGATCGTGGCGTCGGCGTTTGGCTACTCTGGGCAAAAATGTTCGGCGTGCTCGCGCGCCATTATCGTCGAAGATGTGTATGACCAAGTGTTGAATCGCGTTGTCGAGCTGACGAAGCAGCTCAACGTCGGCGATCCGGCGGAGCAAGCGACGTTTATGGGGCCTGTCATCGACCAAGGGGCGTACAACAAAATTATGGAGTATATCGAAATCGGCAAGCAGGAAGGCCGTCTCATGACCGGCGGGGAAGGAGACGACTCGAAAGGGTTCTTCATCCAGCCGACCGTGTTTGCGGATGTCGACCCGAACGCGCGCATCATGCAGGAGGAAATTTTCGGACCGGTCGTGGCGTTTGCGAAAGCGCGCGACTTTGACCATGCGCTTGAGATTGCGAACAACACCGAATACGGTCTGACAGGAGCCGTCATCTCGCGCAATCGGGCGAATCTTGAAAAAGCGCGGCACGAGTTCCATGTCGGCAACTTGTACTTCAACCGCGGCTGCACAGGGGCGATCGTCGGGTATCAGCCGTTTGGCGGCTTCAACATGTCAGGCACTGACTCGAAAGCGGGCGGCCCGGACTATTTGATCCTCCATATGCAAGCGAAAACCGTATCGGAAATGTTTTAAACCAAAAAAGGGCGGCGGCGTCCGCCCTTTTATAGCGAAGAAACGCAGATAAGGAAAGGAGCGGTTGATGATGGCTACGAAGTCCGAACAGCTCATTGAACAGACGGAGCGATACGGAGCGCGAAATTATCATCCATTGCCGATTGTCATTTCCGAAGCGGAAGGGGTATGGGTGAAAGACCCGGAAGGCAACCGCTATATGGACATGTTAAGCGCCTATTCGGCCGTCAACCAAGGACATCGTCATCCGAAAATTGTGGAGGCGTTGAAGCGGCAAGCTGACCGCGTCACGCTCACATCGCGCGCGTTCCATAACGACCAGCTCGGCCCGTGGTACGAAAAAGTGTGCCGGCTGACGAAAAAAGAGATGGTGCTGCCGATGAACACCGGCGCCGAGGCGGTAGAAACGGCGCTCAAGGCGGCGCGCCGCTGGGCGTATGACGTGAAAGGCGTCCCTGACAATCAGGCGGAAATCATCGTTTGTGAAGGCAATTTCCATGGCCGGACGCTCGCCGCGGTGTCGTTGTCGTCCGAACCGGCTTATAAACGCGGTTTTGGTCCGCTTTTGCCCGGGGTGAAAATCATCCCGTACGGGGATATCGAAGCGCTCAAGGCAGCGATGACACCGAATACGGCGGCGTTTCTTGTCGAACCAATCCAAGGGGAAGCCGGCATCCGCATCCCGCCGCAAGGCTTTTTAAAAGCGGCCTATGACGTGTGCAAAGAACACAACGTGTTGTTCATCGCCGATGAAATCCAAACCGGGCTAGGACGGACGGGGAAGTTGTTTGCTTGCGACTGGGAAAATGTTGTGCCTGATATGTATATTTTAGGGAAAGCATTGGGCGGCGGGGTGTTCCCGATTTCGTGCGTCGTCGCCAACCGCGACATTTTGTCGGTGTTTGAACCGGGCTCGCACGGGTCGACGTTCGGCGGCAATCCGCTCGCTTGCGCGGTGTCGATCGCGGCGCTTGAGGTGATCGAAGAAGAGCGGCTGGCGGAGCGGTCGCTTGAGCTTGGCGAATACTTCCTTTCGAAACTAAAACAAATCCGAAACGACGATATTAAAGAGATCCGCGGCCGCGGCTTATTTATCGGCGTCGAGCTGCATGTGCCGGCGCGTCCGTACTGTGAGGCGCTGAAAGAGCAAGGATTGCTTTGCAAGGAAACGCACGAGACGGTCATTCGTTTCGCACCGCCGCTCATCATTACGAAAGAGGAATTGGATTGGGCGTTCGAACGGATTGCGAATGTCTTGTCCCGTCCATAAATCGAGTCAAAGAGGCGAATGAGACGATGGAAGAAAATATGTTTCTCTCCACCCAGCGCGTGATCAAAGAGGCGCTGGCCAAACTCGGCTACGGCGAGGAGATGTATGAGCTGCTCAAAGAACCATTGCGTGTCCTCACCGTAAGGATTCCCGTCCGCATGGATGACGGAACAGTGAAAGTGTTTACCGGCTACCGCGCCCAGCATAGCGATGCTGTAGGACCGACCAAGGGAGGCATTCGGTTTCATCCGGACGTCACCGAGGAAGAAGTGAAGGCGCTGTCGATGTGGATGACGATCAAAGCCGGCATTGTCGGTTTGCCGTATGGCGGCGGCAAAGGCGGCATCGTCTGCGATCCACGGAACATGTCGATGGGGGAATTGGAGCGGCTCAGCCGGGGCTATGTGCGGGCAATCAGCCAGATCGTGGGGCCATCCAAAGATATCCCGGCCCCGGACGTGTTTACCAACTCGCAAATTATGGCGTGGATGATGGATGAATATAGCCGCATCCGCGAATTTGATTCCCCAGGCTTTATCACCGGCAAGCCGCTTGTGCTCGGCGGCTCCCAAGGCCGGGAAAAAGCAACGGCGCTCGGTGTCACGATTTGCATCGAAGAAGCAGCGAAAAAAGCGGGAATTGAGTTGCGGGATGCGCGGGTCATTATTCAAGGATTCGGCAATGCGGGAAGCTTTTTGGCCAAGTTTTTGCATGAAGCTGGAGCTCGCGTCAT
Source organism: Geobacillus sp. YHL (assembly GCF_022341265.1). Lineage (NCBI taxonomy): Bacteria > Bacillati > Bacillota > Bacilli > Caryophanales > Anoxybacillaceae > Geobacillus > Geobacillus sp. YHL. The sequence goes on along the minus strand of NZ_JAEIGB010000017.1, from coordinate 49,962 downwards.
TGGCATTTCCGATGCGTATGGCGCGTTGTATGACCCGAACGGACTGGATATTCCGTATTTGTTGGATCGCCGCGACAGTTTTGGCACGGTGACAACGCTGTTTGAGAATGTCATCACCAATCAAGAGCTGCTGGAAAAAGAGTGTGATATTTTAGTTCCGGCCGCGGTAGCGAATCAAATTACGCGTGACAATGCCGCGAATATTCGCGCTAAAATTGTGGTCGAGGCGGCCAACGGCCCGACGACGCTGGAAGCGACCAAAATCTTGACGGAGCGGGGCGTGCTATTGGTGCCTGATGTGCTGGCGAGCGCTGGCGGGGTGACGGTTTCCTATTTTGAATGGGTGCAAAACAACCAAGGCTATTATTGGACGGAAGAGGAAGTCGTCGAGAAGTTGAAAGAGAAATTGACGAGCGCGTTTCATCGCGTCTATGAATTGGCGGAATCGCGCCGTGTGGATATGCGCATGGCGGCGTACATGATCGGGCTGCGCCAAACAGCAGAAGCAGCTCGCTACCGCGGCTGGGTCTAATCATGGGAAACGTTGTGCCTAGGGGCGTGCCGTCCATCCTCATCTGCTTGGGGGTGGGCGGCTTTTTGTTTGCGGGAGGCCGATGAAGCCGGTGATATCGAAGGGAGAGCGAAAGCAAGCTGCTTTTCTTTTTTTGCAAAGGATCTTTTTTTGTACTACCATATCATATACATACATTATGAGGAAAGAGACATGCGTACATACAATGAGCCGTGCGGAAGGGAGAGAATGGCGCCATGCAGGCGTGGATCACTGATTTTATGGAGCAATTTGGCTATATCGGCATTTTTTTTATGATCGCGCTGGAAAATATCTTTCCGCCGATTCCGTCGGAAGTCATTTTGCCGTTTGGCGGGTTTATGACGACGTACACGTCTTTGACGGTGCCTGGCGTTATTGCGGCGGCGACCGCCGGTTCGGTTGCCGGGGCATTGGTGCTGTACGGCATCGGCCGGCTGTTGTCGGTTGAGCGGCTCGAGCGGATCGTTGACCGTTGGGGCGGATGGCTGCGGGTGAAGCCGGAAGACATCGCCAAGGCGAACCTGACGTTTCACCGCTATGGGGTGTGGGCCGTTTTTTTCGGGCGCATGGTTCCGCTTGTACGCAGCTTGATTTCCATCCCGGCGGGCATGGCGAAGATGAATATAGGGCTGTTTGTCTGGCTGTCGGTGCTGGGCACGCTCATTTGGAATACGATTTTAATCTCGATCGGGGCGGCGCTCGGTGAGTCGTGGGGGAAAGTATCCGAAGTGATTGGGATGTACGCCGAAGTGGTGTATGTCATTATTGCTGCCATCATTTTGATTGGAGCTGTCCGCTTTTGGAAGCGGCGCCGGGCTTCTTAATTCCGGCATTTTAAGGAATGGTTTTGCCAAAAAGGGCTGCGCGCCCAAGGCTGTTTTTCGGTCTTGGAGCCAGCCCTTTTCGCATCGCAAACGGAAAAATTCCCGTTTCAAAGTGAAACGGGAGTAGAGATGAAGATGAAGGCAGTTGAATGAGCTTATCCGCCATCCTTGATCCGTCTCATGGCCATCAAAAGGTTCAACGCTTCAATAACAAATAAATGAAGTATGGTGCACCGATGAATGACACAACAACTCCGGCCGGAAGCGGTTCGGCGAGAACGTTGCGCCCGATCGTGTCAGCGGCAAGCAGCAGCCAGCCGCCGATGAGCATCGCTGCCGGAATGGCTCGCTCATGGCGCGGGCCGACGATCATTTTGGCGATGTGCGGCGCCATTAAGCCGATAAAAGAGATGCCCCCGGTTACAGCGACGGCCGCTGCAGCGACGGCGACCGCTGTGGCCATCAGTACGAGCCGCTCGCGGCGAACATGAACGCCGACGCCGATGGCGACCGGATCGCCTAAATACAAAAGGTTTAGCCGTTTCGCCCGATATAGACCGATCAATGCACCGATGACAAGCCACGGCAGCATCGCCCAAATAAACGGCCAATCATCGCCCCAAATGTTTCCGGAAAGCCATCTGGCGATAAAGTCGACTTTCGTTCGGTCCGCGGCGGAAATGAGGATGATCATGAGCCCGGAGAGCGCCATCGAAAACCCGACCCCGGTTAGGACGAACGATACCGGCTGCAGCCCGGTTGTTTGATGGTAGGAAACGGCGTACATGGCCGCCGCCGTCAACAGTGCTCCCACTAAGGCGACGAGCGGCAGAGCATAAAGGAACGTCCCGGCTTCAATAGGGAAAAATAAAAAGAATATAGCGACGCCTGCGCCGGCACCGGCGTTGATGCCCAATATGCCCGGATCGGCGAGCTCATTTCGGGTGGTGCCTTGCAGCATCGATCCCGACAAGGCGAGCGCCATCCCGGCGAGCAACGTAATCACGATGCGCGGCAGGCGGAGAGAAAACAAAATAAACGCTTCTTGCATCGAACCGTAGCCGAACAGTGTCGGCGCGATGCGTCCGTACGAGAGCGGCGCTTCGCCGGTGCCCAACGCGATGGCGGCTGTTGCGGCAATAAGCAACAAAAGCATGCCTAACACTGCTGTGATGCGCATTCTCATTCAAAGCCCCTCCCTTTTTTCCGCACGACAAACAGGAAAAACGGCAAGCCGATCACCGCAACGATGGCTGCCACTGGCGTTTCAAATGGGGCATTGACCGTGCGGGCCGCCGTATCAGCGACGATCATGCCGGTCGCGCCGACCGTGGCCGACAGCGGGATGATGAATCGGTAATCGGCGCCGGCGATTGCGCGCACAAGATGAGGGATCATCAAGCCGATGAAGGTGATGTTGCCGGCGATGGCGACCGATGCTCCTGTTAATAAAAACACAGCGGAAAACAGCCACGTTTTGACGGCTGTTGTTTTTTGTCCGACGCCAACGGCGACGTCTTCGCTCAAGCTAAGAATCGTCAGCTGCCGCGAATACCATACGGCAATGGCGAGCCCGATCACGATGAGCGGAATGATGACTGACAGCTGTTTCCACGACGTTCCGGATACCCCGCCCGATGTCCACATCGAAACGTCTTTGGAAATATGAAAATAAAGGCCAACTCCTTCAGCGACGGCAAACAAAAGCGCTGAGACCGCCGAGCCGGCTAGGACGATGCGCAATGGCGAAAAGCCGCCTTTGCGGGCGGCGCCGATGCCAAAGACCATCCCTGCTCCGGCCGCCGCCCCAAGCAAACAGGCGATGGTGATTGCGAGATAATGGGCGGAAGGAAAAAAGGCCATCGTTATGGCCAACGCTGCGTTCGCTCCAGCGGTTAAGCCGAGCAGTCCTGGGTCAGCAAGCGGGTTGCGTGTCATTCCTTGCATGATCGCCCCAGCGACGGCGAGTCCGGCGCCGACAAAGGCCGCCGCGGTTTCCCGAGGCAAACGGAGCTCGCGAATCAAGTCCAGTTGTTTACCTTGTTCATCGGAAAAGAGCGCGCGCCATACGTCACTCCATGTCGTATCAGCGACGCCGATGGCCATGGATCCGAACCAGATGGCCATCAGCAGGATAAGAGAGAAGAGAAACGTATAACGAAACGGCCATAGCCGGCGGTTTGCTTCCATCGGCGGTTTCCTCCTTTTCACAAGAAAGGACGGGACATTCACTGTCCGTGAACGCCCCGTCTCGTCATTATTGGCCTAAAAAATGCTTTTTAAAGAAATCGAGCTGGTAGTCTAACGTAATCGGGTCATTGAAATAAAACGCCTTGGCATCAGCGACGAACATACGGCCGTTTTTGACAGCAGGGATGTTTTTAAACGTGTTCGTTTCCATAAACGATGTATCGCCGTCGCCGTTTTTGCTTAAGATGAGGTAATCGCCGACAAACTGCGGCAGCGCTTCAAGGGAAACGGCATAGTAGCCCGGTTTGAGCGCCTGCTCTTCGACCGCTTTTGGCATTTTCAGCTTCATTTCTTGATACAAAATTTCTGTGCCGCGCGCCCAATTGTTGCCGAACACATACAGCTGCTTATCAAAGTTTTCGGCTACGGTGACCGTTGCGTTTTCGCCAATTTTCGCCCGGATTTCTTCCCCGGCTTGTTGCGCCCGTTGTTTGAAGTCGTCAATCCATGCTTTCGCTTCTTTTTCTTTATTTAATAATTTACCAATCTCTAGAAACTGTGTTAAATAATCGACCTTTCCGTATGTAAACGTGACGGTCGGGGCGATTTTGCTTAATTTATCGACGTTTTTCGTATTGGATAATCCGATAATTAAGTCCGGTTTTAACGCCATAATTTTTTCAATGTCTTCGTCTGTCACCACTTGTGCGTCTTTCAGTTTGTCCTGAAAGAGCGGGCTCATTTTTGACCACGAATCCACACCGACGACGGGAACGCCTAAGGCAAGCACATGGCCGGCAAACGTCGATAAGACGACGACGCGTTTCGGATCAGCCGGTACTTCCACCGGTCCGTTTTCCGATTGGTATGTAATCGTTTCCGGCTTTTTTTCTTTTGGTGAAGCGCTGTTGTTCTTGTTGTCGTCCGCTGTGTTGCCGCACGCGCTTAACACAAGAATAAAAAGAAGCAACAAGGAAAGCCATGTTTTCCTCATGACGAATCAAGCCTCCCTAAGCAGTTGATAAGTGAAGCAAATCGGTTTGTTCGTCCGCGGGTCGCGGCCGATGTCAGCGTCAATGCCAAACACGTCGCGAAGCACTTCGCGGCAGATAACGTCTTCGCTCCGCCCGGACTTGATGATGGCTCCTGCTTTCATGGCGATGATATAGTCGGCAAAGCGGGCCGCCTGGTTGATGTCATGAAGCACCATGACGATCGTCCGCCCTTCTTCTTTGTTCAGCCGTTCAAGCAGCTCGAGCACCTCAAGCTGGTGGGCGATGTCCAAATACGTCGTCGGTTCGTCCAAAAAGATGATGTCCGTCTCTTGAGCGAGCGCCATGGCGATCCAGACGCGCTGCCGCTGTCCGCCCGAGAGCGCATCGACCGGCCGGTGCTTTAAGTCGGCCGTTTTGGTGACGTCAAGCGCCCAGTCAATCGCTTCATAATCCCGCTTTGTCAGCCGTCCGAATCCTTTTTGATACGGAAAGCGGCCGTACGAGACGAGCTCAGCGACGGTCAATCCGCTTGTCGCTTCCGGCGTCTGCGGCAAAATAGCTATTTTTTTCGCCAGTTCTTTCGTTGGCTGTTGCGAAATGGCCCGGCCGTCCAAAATGACGGCGCCGGACTGCGGGGAAATGATGCGCGTCAACGTCTTGAGCAGCGTCGATTTTCCGCATCCGTTTGGTCCAATAATGGCTGTGATTTGTCGGTCGGGAATGCGGACGGATAAGCGTTCGAAAATCGTCCGGTCATCGTAGCGGACGGTCAACTCCTCGGCGTATAGGCGGACCATGAGGCCACCTCCTTCCGGATCAAGAAAATGAGAATCAATATCAATATTATTATAGCGCATCCAATGAAAAAAACAATGATTTTTTGAAAATGGGAATCAATTTTAGTTGCAAAGAAGTGATCAATGAGTGTTGCGAAATAACAACATTTTTTAGCTGAATAACGGCAGAACTGCAACAAATTCGTTCTGTTTGTTGCAAATTTGCAACAATATGTTGTTGTTTGGCAACAGGCGATCAAGTAGGATGAATTTTAGAAGGTTGGTGATTTAAGAGGAAATGCTGCTCTCCAACAGTGTTTTCTCAAATTAAAAAACCTTGCAACACCATAACTTCTTTCCTTGCGATTTCTCACAAACCGAGCGAATTCGTTGTTTTTCACCAGCCTTCTAGGGGCTTGTTTTTTCTGAATAGCGGGAACTTTTTGGCACAAAAATTGCTTGAGTAGAAAATAAGGCGGAACGGTGGGAGAGGAAATGACAATGATGGTCGGAGACATCATGGTGAAGACAAAGGCAGTCATTCTTGAAAGCGATTCCCTTGATGAAGCGGTTCGGACATTCGTTGAATACGGACTTGATGGGATGGTCGTATGCCGTTGCAGTGAGGAAATCGTCGGCGTGGTGGCGGTCAAAGACGTGTTGTTCGGTCTTGCCCAAGGGAAAACAACTGTGCGTGAGGTGATGCGCCCGTCGCTGCCGCCGCTTTCCATTCACGACCGTGTGGAGGGGATCGAGTTTGGCGGCGGTCCGCTCCGGCCCGTTGTCGATGAGAGCGGACGCCTTGTCGGTGTGTTGACGAAAGAGCAGCATTTGACGGCATATGCGAAGGCGGCACAACTCCGCTTAAAACATTTGGATGCCATTTTCAACGCCGCCCATAACGGCATTTTATCGATCGACGCAAAAGGGCGGATTACATCGATCAATCCACCGGCTGAGAAAATGGCGCGGACGACGAAAGAAGAAGCCATCGGCAAGTTTTTGACCGATGTCGTGATCCCGTCTGGCTTGCTCGAGGTCGTGCGCACCGGCAAAGGGCATACGGAAAAATACCGCGTCGGCAAGCGTGTCTATATTACAAACCGCTCGCCAATTATCGACGAGGGGAAGGTCGTTGGGGCGGTCGGGGTGTTTCAAGACATTTCTGAGATTGAATTTATCTCCAACGAACTTGAGACCGTCAAGCGCATCGTCAATGAGCTGCAAACGGTGATGGAGGCATCCAGCGACGGCATCGCTATCACGGACCGCAGTGGAATGATCACGCGGCGAAACAAAAAATGGGATGCGCTGTTTCTAGGAACGGAGCAAGAGCGGGTGACCGCCCCGCTTGACCGGGTCGTTCGACAGGCGCTTGATGGACGTCAGCCCTGTTCGATGCTTCATCAGGGGACGGAAACGGGAAACATTTGGATCGTTTCCGCGGTGCCGATCATCGAGGAAGATGGGCGGGCGGAGCGGGTTGTTCTCTACGTCAAAGATATGACCGAGATGGAACAGCTGCGCTCGGAACTGGAGGAGACGAAACGGCTCCTTCATATGTTGGGCCGTCAGGAAGAAGATCATCTCATTTACCGCGCTCCAGCGATGGCGCATGTTGTCAATATCGCCCGCCAAGCGGCGGCTGTCGATGTGACGGTGTTGTTGACCGGAGAGTCGGGCACCGGGAAAGAGGAATTGGCGAACTACATTTGGAAACAAAGCGCCCGCCGCGCCCGACCGTTTGTGAAAGTGAATTGCGGGGCGATCCCCGAGACGTTGATGGAGTCTGAACTGTTCGGCTACGAGCCGGGGGCGTTCACCGGAGCGGCGAAGAAAGGGAAAAAAGGCTATTTCGAGCAGGCGGATGGCGGGACGATTTTTCTCGATGAAATCAGTGAAATTCCGCTTCACTTGCAAGTGAAGCTCCTTCGCGTGTTGCAGTCGATGGAAATCATGAGGTTGGGGGCGGAGGCGCCGAAGCGGATCGATGTGCGTGTCATCGCCGCGACGAACAAGCCGCTTGAGGAGCTTGTCGCCGCTGGGCGGTTTCGCGCTGATTTGTTTTACCGGCTGAACGTGATGCCGATTGCCATTCCGCCGCTGCGCGACCGGAAAGAAGACATCCCGCTCTTGGTTGACCATTACCGAAAGCGGTTTGCCAAAAAGTATCAAAAGCCGCTCGTGTTTACCGATGGGGCGCTGGCGGCGATGATGGACTATCACTGGCCCGGCAACGTTCGAGAGCTCGTTAATGCTGTAGAACGTATGTTTGTGACCGCCGTTTCCCCAGTCATTGACGAACACCAAGTGGCGAAATGGCTCCACCTTGAACCGGAGCCAGCTGCGAGCCCGGTGGCGGTCGGAGAGATCATCCCGCTCAAACAGGCAACGGCTGAGGTCGAGCGCCAGCTGATCATCAAGGCGCTTCACAAGGCGAAGACGTATCGGCGGGCTGCGAAACTGCTTGGTGTCGATGCGTCGACACTCGTGCGCAAGGCGCAAAAATATGGAATTCAATCATGGGGAGGGGAAGAAGATGGATTTCACGCTGCCAGCCGAGATTGAATTTTTAAAAGAAAACGTCCGCAAATTTGTGAGAGAAGTTGTCGAACCGGTGGCGATGGATATTGAGGAAAATGACCAGATTCCGCAAGATATCATTGAAAAGTCGAAAGAAATGGGGCTGTTTGGATTAAGCATTCCGGAAGAGTACGGAGGCCTCGGTTTGTCAATGGTCGGCAAATGCGCCATTTACGAAGAGCTCGGCAAAACGCATAACGGCTATACGACGTTAATCGGCGCCCATACCGGCATCGGCACCGTCGGCATCGTTGAGCTCGGCACGGAAGAACAAAAGCAGCGCTATTTGCCAAAGATGGCGACGGGCGAATGGATCGGCGCTTTTGCTCTCACTGAGCCCAGCGCCGGATCAAACGCCGCTGCGATCAAAACGACCGCCGTCCGCAAAGGCGACCGCTACATCATCAACGGTTCGAAGCATTACATTACAAACGCCATTGACGCCCACGTGTTTACGGTGATGGCCGTCACCGATCCGTCGAAAGGCCCGAAAGGCATCACGTCCTTTATCGTAGAAAAAGATTTTCCCGGCTTTATCGTCGGAAAAGTCGAGCGGAAAATGGGGCTGCGCGGATCGCATTCGGCTGAGCTGTTTTTTGACAACTTGGAAGTGCCGGCCGAAAACGTGCTCGGGAGAGAAGGCGAAGGGTATGTCAACGCCTTGAAGATTTTAGCGAACGGCCGTGCTGGTCTTGCCGCGCGCAACCTCGGCTCGTGCATCCGCCTCTTGGAATACTGCATGGAATACGCCGAACAGCGTGAACAGTTCGGCAAGCCGATTATCGAGCAGCAAGCGATCCAGCATATGCTGGCGGAAATGAGCATGTTGATCGAAGTGCTGCGTTCGACCGTCTACCGCGTCGCCTGGATGGTCGACCAAAAGATGCGCGTCGTCAAAGAAGCGGCCATCGCCAAGCTGTTCGGTTCGGAAGTGTACAACAAAATCGCTGACATGGCCGTGCAAATCCACGGCGGCCTCGGCTACATGAAAGATTACCCGATCGAACGTTACTTCCGCGATGCCCGCATTACGAAAATTTACGAAGGCACCTCGGAAATCCAGCGCAACATCATTGCGAGCGAACTGCGGAAAGAATACGGAAAAGTGCGGGTCTGACCGAAACGCCGTCTGCTGACAGCAGGCGGTGTTTTTTCACCGTTATTGTCGGAAAATGTCATTCGCTTTTCGTTGACGAAAGGAAAAGAAGATTGCTAGAATGAGAGAAAATGAGTGACTATTCACAACACTTCGGTCATTCGTACAACTTGCCTCTTTGCCATCAACCTGCCGATTGTCGCAACAGCCTATTTGTAAGCCTTTACATCAATCGATTGTCCCCGCGTTCATCCATCTAGAAGTACAACACCAGCCGACATTTCAAGAAAAATGGAAAAGGAGTGGTGAGCGTGCGGCGGGCCGAGCCGTTGGTTACAACAGGCAGCCGCGGGCTGCAGGAGGATTCGTTTCCGTTTCGGCTTTATCAAAAGGCCAAGCGGTTGGAAGCGGCGGTCCACGATTCGATGTTCGGCCCCGATCACCATGCCGACATCATGAATTTCACCGCTCGCCAACTGGCAACGAGGATGGAAGTGTTGAAAAAAGCGCAGGAGAAACCGTTTGACGAGCTGTTTGGGCTTGAAGAAAGCGAAATTGTCGGGTGATAGGGAGAGATTAAGCCGAAGAACGGTCTTCTGTGCGTTGGACAGGCAGTCGCCAACCCGCACTGGTGCCTGGCTGTTCAGCGGCAGGGGAAATCGATGGGTGATGCCATATGGGCAACAAAAAAAGAGAAAGGAGATGCCATCATGACGATTGACGTGCAAATGCATCATTTTCCGCTCTTCATTGACGGCCAATGGCAGCCGGCAAGCAGCGGGGAAACGTTTAACGTATACAATCCGGCGACCGGAGAGGCGGTGGCGACCGTCGCGAAGGCGACAGCGGATGATGTTGACCGGGCGGTGAAGGCGGCGCGCAAGGCGTTTGACGAGACCGATTGGAAGGCGATGAAACCGAAAGAACGGGCGCGCGTGCTGAATGTGATCGCCCAAGCCATTGCCGCCAACGCTCAAGAGCTCGCCTATTTGGAAGCAATCTCAAGCGGAGGGACGATCCGGCGCATCAGCTCGATCGATATTTTGCAGACGGTCGATTTATTCCAAACGATGGCAAACATCGTCCAAGAGTACCCGTTTTCGGAAACACTGCCGATCCCGCCGTTTCCCGGACCGGCGCACAACTTTGTCTGGCGCGAGCCGATCGGGGTTTGCGCGGCGATCACACCATGGAACTTGCCGCTCATGATCGCGTCGTGGAAAATCGCCCCGGCGCTGGCAGCGGGCAATACGATCGTCGTGAAACCGGCGAGCTACACACCGCTGTCGACACTGAAGCTGGCGGAAATCATTTCGTCCTTCGTGCCGCCGGGGGTCATCAACGTGGTGGCTGGTCCCGGCGCCGATGTCGGGGAGGCGCTTGTCCGCCATCCGCAAGTTGACAAGGTGGCGTTCACCGGTTCGACGGAAGTCGGCCGCCGCATTATGGCGTTGGCGGCGGAAACGGTGAAAAACGTTACGCTTGAGCTTGGAGGCAAGTCGCCGAACATTTTGCTCGAAGATGCGGATTTGGACCTTGCCGTTCCCGGCAGTTTGTTTGGCGTCTTTTTGCACTCTGGTCAGTTGTGCGAATCGGGAACAAGGCTGTTTGTGCCTGAACGGCTCCATGATGAAGTGGTCGAGCGGCTTGTCGCCCTGACGAAGACGCTGCAAATCGGCCATCCGCTCGATCCGGCGACCGACGTCGGGCCGGTTATCTCCAAGCGGCAAAAAGAGACAGTGCTCTCCTATATTGAAGCCGGCAAGCAAGAAGGTGCGACCATTGTATGCGGAGGTCATGAAGTCGAAGTGCCCGGCTGTGAAGGCGGCCATTTTGTCGCGCCGACGATTTTTTCGAATGTCACGAATGACATGAAAATCGCCCAAGAAGAGATTTTCGGTCCAGTGTTGTCGATCATCCGCTATCATGACGTGGAAGAAGCAGTGGCGATGGCCAACGACACGATCTACGGGCTTGCGGCCGGCGTCTGGACGCGCGACGTCAACAAGGCGTACGCCATCGCTGGGCGCCTGCAGGCTGGCGTCGTCTGGATCAATGACTGGCATATGCTTCGCAATGACGCGCCGTTTGGCGGCTACAAACAAAGCGGCATCGGGCGCGAGATGGGCAAATATTCACTGGATGCCTACACGCAGCTGAAGCATGTGCACACATCAATGGTGCCGGAGCTTGAAAAGCGGAAATGGTATCAAGTGCTGTTTTCCCGCCTGCACGCTATGATGAAAAAGTAAAGGGGGACGAAGGAACATGACGACGTTAGCGAACTTTTGGCTGCGCACCGCCATTTACACCGGATCGAACGCCCGCGCGCTCGTGCCGGACTTGTTCCGCGGGCTGGGTGCTAAGCGGGTGCTATTGCTTTCCGACCGAGGACTCGAGCAGGCTGGGGTCGTGGAGAAAGTGGCCGATCTGTTTCGGCTGACAACGCGCGGCGTTGGACCGGAGCTGGCCGGCATCTTTTTAGATATTCGCCAAGATGCGGAGAGCGAATGCGTCAATGAAGCGGTGCGCTATGCGCGCGAGATCGGAGCTGACGCCTTGTTGGCGGTCGGCGGCGGCAGCGTGCTCGATACGGCCAAAGGGGTGAAATACGCCCTGTTTAAAGGGTTGCGTGACATTAAAGAGGCGATTCCCGGCGGGCTGCGGTACGAGTCGTTTCCGCAAGCGCAATTCATGCCGATCCCGCACATCGCCATCCCGACGACGGCCGGCACGGGGTCGGAAGTGTCGCCGATTGCGGTCATCTATAACGAAGAGCTGCGCTTGAAAACGAACATCATCAATCCGTTTATCAATGCCGACGTCGCCGTTTTGGACCCGGATTTAACCGTCGGGCTGCCGCCGAAGGTGACGGCGTTCACCGGCATGGATGCGCTCACCCATGCCATTGAAGCGCTCGCCTCGCCGACGGCGACCGCCATGACCGATGCGTGCGCCTTGCAGGCGATCCGTCTGATCCGCGACCATTTGCCGACCGCCGTTCGCGACGGCGGGAACATCCGCGCCCGCTTGGAGATGCTGCAGGCGAGCCTGCTCGGCATCACCGCGTTCAGCTTTGCCTTAAACGCCATTCCGGTGCACAATTTCGCCCATGCGTACGGCGCGATGTTCCGCATTCCTCACGGCTTGGCGAACGCCGTCTTTTTGCCGGTCGTGATGGAAGCGATTCCGGAGTTGTACTTGCCGAAAGCGAAGCTGCTCGCTGAAGCGCTCGGCATTCACGATCACGGCCAAGGAGACGATGTGCTGTTGGCGAAGTCCATTGAACGAATCCGCCAGCTGCGCGACGACATTGGCTTGCCAAGGGATTTTGCTGACTACCCGATCACGGCGGAGCAGTTCGCGGCCACCATCCCGGCGGTTGCCTCCGATCCGGCTGCAGTCAGCTTCCCGATGCCGCCTGAATTGATTCGGGCGATCGGCGAGCGCGTTGTCAAGCTGACAGTGGAAAAAGGACAAGGCAAGTAGAAACAGGTGTCCCGTTCGGTATGCGGGACACCTGTTTTCGTGCCGGCTGTTCAGCCGCGCGGCCGTCCGATGACTGCATCTAACGACCAAAGCCGGCTGCCGTTCAGCCACAAATATACGGACATCGCAAGCAAGGCGAGGTTGAATTCATAGCCCGTTTCCCGGCCGTTGCCAAGCAAACCGGCGTCGGCTTTGGCGGTGGCGATGGCTCCGGTCATGATGATGGCAAACGCCGCCGCAATCGGCCGTGTGCCAAGGCCAAGCATCATCGCCCAGCCGCCAGCAAGCTCTATGATCGTCACGATGTAGGCGAGCCAGCCGGGAAGCCCCATCGCCGCAAACGAATCGGCCGCCGCCTCAAGCCCCCGCTGCCATTTCACCCACCCATGGGCGAAAAAGATGAACCCGGTGACAATCCGCAACAGAAAGGCGCCGAATTCCTGGGAATGCATGAGATTCTCCCTCCTTGTCCCAACAGCATGGTAGTACAATGTATGCGGGCGGGTCCGCCCCCATGCCTTTCGTTCGCCATTTGACCAGCGATGGGCTACAATGGAGGGGAAGCGCGTCAAAAGTAGAGGAGGATGGCCATGAAAATTGAAGTATGGTCCGATTTTGTCTGCCCGTTTTGCTATATCGGCAAACGCCGATTGGAACAGGCGCTTGAGCCATTTCCGCACCGGGAAGACGTTGAAATCGTATTCCGCAGCTTTGAACTCGATCCAAACGCACCAAACGAGACCCCGTTGACGATTCATGAAATCATCGCCAACAAATACGGCATTTCGCTTGAAGAAGCGAAGCGGGCGAACGCCGATATCGGCCGGCAGGCGGAGGCGGTCGGCTTGACGTTCCGCTTTGACACGATGAAGCCGACGAACACGTTTGACGCCCACCGCTTGGCGCAATACGCCAAGGAAAAAGGGAAGCTGAACGACATGGTGGAACGACTGTTTTATGCGTATTTCACGGAGTCGAAGCGAATCAGCGACCGCGATGTGCTGCTTGCGATCGCCGAAGCGGTCGGGCTTGAGCGGACGGAAGCGGAAGAAGTGTTGGCCAGTGGCCGCTACACACAAGAGGTGCGCCGCGATGAGGAAGAAGCAGCGGCGTTGGGCGTCCGCGGCGTGCCGTTTTTCGTGCTGAATGGGAAGTATGCGATTTCGGGGGCCCAGCCGGTTGACGTGTTCCGGCGGGCGCTAGAGAAAGTATGGGAGGAAGAACAACAAGCTTCCCCGTTGCGGTCGTTGGCGGGTGAAGGCGGAATGTGCGCAGACGGAAGCTGCTCGATTGACTAAATCGCCTCAACCAAAAAGGAAAAGCCGGCTAGGGGTTTCTTAGCCGGCTTTTTTGTTATTTTCTCGGAGAAGCTTCTCGTTTAGTTAGATGAAACAAAAATGGGGAAGATTAACCGCGTTTCACAAACAGCGGCAAGTCCGTATGCCCCATGCCGCGGACGTAGACGAACAGCTGGCCTTTATGGTGGATTTCATGGTCCATTGCCAATTGCAGGAACTGAGCTGTGGACATTTGCGTGCCAAAGATGGCAGTTAAATCAAGCGTCCGGTCGAAGTCGTCATCGCTCATCGATTCGATGAGCTGCCTCGTTTTTTCCGTATATGTTTCCGCCAGCTTGGCCAAATTCGTCTCCGGTTCCTCGATTTTTTGCCGGAACAGCGATGGATCGCCGTGTTTTGCCGTATTAGCGAAATTGTAGAAGCTGAACAGCATATGCGTCGCCAGCTGCTTCGCTGTCATCGAGGTCGGCGTCGGTTTGTAATCATAATGCGCTTCGTCGATTTTGTGGATCAGTTCCATCGTGACATGGCGGTGGGAAAGGAAATATTGCACCCATTGTTGTGCGCGGGACATGGTGATACCTCCTTTTGGTTAAGGATTTCTGTTTTTATTTTACCATAAACGTCTTCGTTATCGTCAGCGAGGAAGCCTGACCCGAAAGGTGGTCCCTTGTTCAGGGGTGCTATGGACATCGATGGTTCCGCCGTGAGCTGATACGAATTCTTTGGCGATGGCCAGACCCAATCCGATTCCCCCGCGATTTCGCGTCCTCGCTTCATCTGCGCGGTAAAATCGATCGAACAAAAAGGGCAAATGTTCCGGCGCGATGCCGATGCCAGTATCTGAAACGGCAATTTGCAATATGGCGGGTTCTTCATCGATCACTATGTTTACCGCACCGCCCTCGGGGGAATCATATCACTCCTGCTTGAGCTCCCTTTCCCTCATGGCAATGGAAGAAACTCCTCTTATTCATTACAATGAAAGTAAATCGTTCAGCACTTTGTCCACACATGACGATGAATGGGAAAACGCAAAGTGGATGAGGAAAGGATGGGGAAAGATGAAACAGACCTCTGCGCCCGATCCGCTGCGGATCAAAGTGCTCATCGCCGATGACAATCCTTTTGTCCGCGAAGGGCTGCGGATCATCTTAAGCACGTATGACGAGTTTGATGTCGCCGCGACTGTAGGCGATGGGAAAGAGGCAGTGGAATATTGTCGACATCATGAAGTTGATGTCGCGTTATTGGATGTGCGCATGCCGAACATGAATGGAGTGGAAGCGACAAAGCTTCTATGCGAGCAGACGAAGACAAAGCCGCTCATCTTGACGACGTTTGATGATGATGAATACATTCTAGACGCCATTCAATACGGTGCAAAAGGATATTTTTTGAAAAATACCGATCCGGAACGAATCCGCGAAGCGATCAAAGCGGTTTATCACGGCCAAGTGGTGATGCAGGAGATTGTGATGGACAAAATTAAGTCCAACTTAAAAGAAGAAACAGAAGCAGCCCCGAAAATCGATAAAAGCCTGTTTACGGAACGAGAGTTGGACATTATGGCGCTCATTGCGAAGGGGCTTTCGAATAAAGAGATTGCCAAACAGCTCTTTCTCTCCGAGGGAACGGTGGCCAATTACATCACCTCGATTTTGGACAAAACCGGACTGCAACATCGAACGCAAATTGCCGTTTATTATTGGATGTGATTACACCAATCCAATGGAAAGTGATTTATGAGAACATTGCCGAAGCGTTGACGAATGCGAGCAAATACGCTGAGGCCACGGCCATTGCCGTTGAAATTCACGTGTTGAATCGAGTCATCAAGGTGGAAGTGAAAGATAACGGGAAAGGTGCGGCCAAGATCAAGAAAGGACTTGGGATCATCGGCATGGAGGAGCGGGCGGCCTCTGTTCATGGCACGGTCATTGTCGATGGAACGAACGGTTTCTCTGTCACGACGTTGCTTCCGATTCATGAGTAAATCGTGAATTTTCTCATGTCAACGAGATGAATTCCTGCACTTACAGGAGTTCATCTTTTTTTCTATAATCCATAATACCAAGCATGGAAAGAAGGTGGAACGATGAACATGTTAGAGATCAAACAAGTGACCAAAAAATTTGGTGACTTCATCGCGGTCGATCATATGTCTCTTACGGTTGCCGAAGGGGAAATTTTTGGCTTCCTCGGAGCCAATGGAGCAGGAAAAAGCACAACCATCCATATGATTGCTGGGCTGCTGCGCCCGAACGCTGGAGAAATCAAGATTCTCGGCAAGGACATCGCCAAGCATCGCCAGTTTGCCAAACGGCATATCGGCATTGTTCCCCAAGAGATCGCCATCTATGAACATTTGACGGCGTATGAAAATGTTGAATTTTTTGCCGGGTTGTATGGACTGCGCGGCGCACAGTTGCGCCAGCGGGTGGAAGAGGCGCTCGAGTTTGTCGGTTTAAGCGATAAGCGCAAAAGTTATCCGAAACATTTCTCAGGAGGGATGAAAAGGAACGAAAGCGGTGCAGGAAGGAAAAGCGGATGGATACATTGAGATCGGCCCGCATGGAGTGGAGTTGTACACCAATGAGCGCAACAAGATCAAAGGAAGCATTGTAGAGGGGGTGATGGCCGCGTTTGTCGGCCGATGCCAGCTGGCGATGGCCGTTTCCGAGGTGAAGCCTGGTTTTGTTCCATCCAATAAACATGTGCATGATGAGTATATTCAAGAACGGTCGCTGCATTCCAAGCGCAAACCGGGAGCGATGGATTATTATGCGGTGGCGATGACAACGATGATTGCTTTATACAGCGCATTGCCGGGCAGTTCGTTGCTGCGGGGGGAGCGGACGCGGAAGACGGCTGATCGCCTTTTGGCTGCTCCTGTTCGCAAAAGCGAGATTTTTATTGGAAAGCTGACCGGGAACGTGGCGGCGAATTTTCTTTGTGTTGCGGTCGTCATGTTGTTCAGCCAATGGGTGCTTCATGCCGATTGGGGGCATCACGTAAGCCTCGTATGGTTGCTTATGTTGACCGAGGTGGTATTGGCCATCAGCTTTGGTCTAGGGATGAGCTATATGGCAAGGACGGAAGGAGCGGCGCGAACGATTGCGATGGTGATCATTCAGCTGTCTTCCTTTTTCGGCGGCGCTTATTTTCCGATCGATGAAACAGCATGGTATGCTCATTTGTCTCCGCTTTCTTGGATGAATGACACGATTTTCAAAATCGTGTACGCGAACGATTTGTCAAGCGTCGTTCCCACTATGCTGCTGAATATCAGTATAGCGGCGTTGTTTTTGATGATCGCTGTCGCGTCGATGGCGAGACGGGAGGGATTATAAGGTGAATGACGTCATCTGGTTGGTGAGATATACGTTAAAGCGAACGTTTCGTCGGAAAATCAATTTTTTGCTCTATTTCGGCACCCCTTTGGCCGCGATTCTGTTGTCCTTGTTTGCTTACGGAAGCTCCCCGGCCAAGGATGTGCGCATCGGGGTGGTCAATGAGGATCATGGGCGGGTTGCCGATGATGCGATCCGTTTTCTGAAACAGATTGATCATCTATCGGTGAAAAGCGTCAAGTTGTCAGCGGTGGACGACCAAATCACCTCGCAAAAGGTGGATGGCGTGCTCATTTTCCCCCAAGGGTTTTCCGAAAGCGTTCAGCACGGCCAGCCCCGGCCGATCCAACTCGTCTCGCTCAAGGGAGCGGAAATCACGATGTTCATCAAGTCGTACTTGCATGAATACATCGATCATCTGGCGACATTGGGGCGATTGGCCAATGGGGATCGCGATCTCTTTTGGAAGATGTATGAACGGTATCAACAGGCGCCGTTCCGCTTGTCTGTTCACTCGCTGTCCGACACAGCCAAACAAAAAGGGGTCACGTATCAAACGATCGGGTATTTGGTCATGATTATGTTGATGTCAGCGGGAAATTTGACGGAGATCATCATCAAAGAAAAAGAAGAGCGCACCTATTCTCGTTTATTGACGACGCCGATTCAGGCGAGAACGTATGTGTTATCGAATATCGTGGTGAATTTGTTGATGATGGCGGCACAAATCATCGTAACAATCGTGGCCATGAAGAACATCTTTCATATTGATCCTAATATTTCGATGTGGCAAATGGCCCTAGTGCTCCTGCTTTTCTCTTTATCCGCGATCGGCTTGTCTTTGATTACCGTGATGTTTGCGAACAGCTCTGCTTCCGCCGGGGCGCTGCAGCCCTTAGTCACGGTGCCGACATGCATGCTGGCCGGTTGTTTCTGGCCTGTTGAGCTGATGCCGGAATTTTTGCAAAAAGCGGCGTATTTTATACCGCAGCGGTGGGCGCTCGATTGTTTGGTAAAGCTGCAGGAGGGGCGCTCTTTCGGAAGTTTGTATTGGCATCTGTTGATTCTTCTCGCCTTTGCGCTGACCTTTTTCCTTCTGGCTGTTTACAAGTTCAGTCGAAGCCAACAGAGTGGACAATTTATATAATGCCCAGCGGTCTATGTTTTCTTGTACGGCTGTGTGGGGGGGCTTTCATCATATCGAACAAGTCGATCAGCGGAAATGTCAGGTGCAGTCGTTTTTTTGACTGCGCCTTATTTGTTGGCCTTGGGGAAGTATCTATGGCATTTTGGAGTGCCACGCTTATGCTAACAGTGCCATATTCCGAAACGACGAAGGATGTGAAAGGAGAAGAAAGATGGTTAAAATTTTTCTCGATCCAGGTCACGGTGGGAACGATGCCGGCGCGGTCGGCAACGGGTTGTTGGAAAAAGACATTACGTTGTTTATCGCTCTTGAAATCAACCGTCTGCTGCAAAATGAGTATGAAGGAGTTTCCGTGCAGCTAAGCCGAACAAAAGATGAAACGGTGTCACTTGATGAGCGGACGGACCGGGCCAATCAATGGGGGGCGGATGTATACGTCGCGATTCACGTGAATGCCGGTGGCGGCACGGGGTATGAAGATTATATTTATGATCGGCTCGATGACGATTCGGCAACAGCCCGCATCCGTGATGCCATTCACGAAGAAGTCGTCAAAGCTACAGGATTTCGCGACCGCGGGAAAAAGAAAGCAAACTTCCATGTGCTGCGCGAAACAGCGATGCCGGCGGTGCTCACGGAGAACGGATTTATTGATCGAAAAGAGGATGCAGAAAAATTGAATGACACCCAGTTTTTGCGAACAGTCGCCCGTGGGCACGTAAACGGAATTGCACGGGCATTGGATCTGACAAAAAAATCAAACCTCTCTTTAACTCGTGTGACGGTGGATGGAACGCAAGTCGGGGCATTTGCGGAGAAGGAAAATGTGTTGCGCCAAGTGGAGCGTTATTTAGGAAAAGCAAAATACATTGTGTTGGAGCGGATTGGAATGTAAATAAGAAAGGCTTGCCTAGTTTTCGCTGGGCGAGCTTTTTGTTTGTTTGTCTTGGTGAGCTCGCCGCTTCTTTCGCGATCTTTCCCTCATATGAGTATAGCGAAACACGCAAGGAGGGGAAGAATGTGTTCACCTATTCGATCGTGCAGCTCGCTCGCCGCCATGCAGCGCGGCTTGACCGTCCGCTTCGTCATGCGCTTGTGAATATGTATAAGCCGATGACACGAATGCCGTGCATTTTTCACCGCTGGATGGAGCAGTGGTTGCGAAAATGGAGGACCGTTTCTGTTTTGATCGAGGTTGAAGGCACAGAGGGCATTGAGGCGCTGGCCAAAGCGGAGCGGGATCATTTCCGCATGAAACTGCATCACCATTTCCGCCATGTCCCGCTATGGAGCGCACGGGTGACTCCGGCAGCGATTGAGCAGCTGCTCGAGCATCCGAAAGTGAAAAAAGTGTACCTCAATCGGCAGGTCAAGGCGCTGTTAAACAATGCAGTCCCATCGGCCAATGCTAAACATGTGGCTGTCAACGGAACGGAGTTAAGCGGAAAAGGAGTGACGATCGCCATTGTCGACACAGGCATTTACCCGCACCCGGACTTGGAGGGGAGGATTGCCGCCTTTGTCGATTTTGTCAATGGGCGCACAACCCCGTATGATGACAACGGCCACGGTACGCATTGCGCCGGCGATGCGGCCGGAAACGGGCGCATGTCGGACGGGCTGTATGCCGGACCGGCGTATGAGGCAAGCCTCATTGGTATCAAGGTGCTCGACCGTTCGGGAAGCGGGACGCTCGAGACGATCATACGCGGCATTGAGTGGTGCATTGATTACAATAAGAAAAACTCGGCCAAGCGAATCCATATTATTTCCTTATCGCTTGGAGGGGAGCCGCAGCCGTTTCCGATAGAAAATGATGATCCGCTCGTGCAAGTCGCGGAGCGGGCGTGGGAGCAGGGCATTGTCGTCTGTGCGGCGGCAGGGAATGAAGGGCCGAATTATGGGACGATTTCAAGCCCGGGCATTAGCGACCGCATCATTACCGTCGGTGCTCTTGACGATCATGATACGGCGGCAACGCGCGCCGACGATGAGGTGGCGTCGTTTTCGAGCCGAGGGCCGACCGAGTATGGGGTGACAAAACCGGATCTCGTCGTTCCCGGGGTCAACATTATATCGCTTCGCGCCCCGCGTTCATTTCTTGACAAGATGAATAAGCAAAGCCGGGTCGGTGACCATTATATATCGATGTCCGGTACATCGATGGCGACGCCGATTTGCGCCGGCATTGTCGCGTTGATGCTTCAGGCCAAACCAAATGCAACGCCGGATGAAATCAAGCAGGCGTTAAAAGACGGCGCCGATTTGTGGAAAGGGCGCGACCCGAACGTATATGGGGCGGGTTACGTGAATGCGAAGCGGGCCATTGAGCAACTGCTGCAGCGCTAGAAAAAAGAGGGAGGCGATCATTGATCGCTTCCCTCTTCACGGTTATTGTAATCATATTTTGACGGATCGACCGGCTTGAAGCCTTTCGGTGTATAGAACCGGAGCAAATCGCCGTAGACGACTTTATCCGATAGGTCAAGCTTCGTACGGACGATTTGTTCGAGCCGCTGAATTTCCGGCGTGCTTTCAAGAGGTTCGCCTGTTTTCGTGTCATAGTACTTGCCGTTGACCGCTGTCACCTTCGGCGTGACAAAGTCGCCGTTGCGGAACGGAACGATTTCTTGATGTTCAGGTGACAGCAAATCCGTTCCAAAATGGACGTAATTTTTTGTATCAATGCCCAGCAGGTGCAAGACCGTCGGCAACAAATCGATTTGGCCGCCAAACTCGTGCATGACGCCGCCTTTTATGCCCGGCACGTGGATGAACAGCGGCACCCGCTGCAATTGCGCATGTTCATACGGCGTAATTTCTTTTCCTAAAATTTGCGCCATGGCTTTGTTATGGTTTTCCGAAATGCCGTAATGGTCGCCGTACAAAATGATGACCGAGCGGTCGTACAGACCCGATTTTTTCAAGTAGTCAAAGAACTCTTTCACTGCTTCGTCCAAATAGCGTGCCGTTTGGAAATACTGGTCGACCGAGCCGTCGCCTGTCGTCGCCGGCGGGATCGTCGCATCTTCCTCGCTGATCGGGTACGGGAAGTGGTTCGACAGCGTAATAAATTTCACATAGAACGGTTCTTTTAATGTTTCTAACAGCGGGATCGACTCCCGGAAAAACGGTTTGTCTTTCAGGCCGTAGTTCAACACGTCCTTATCGTTCATATCGTAGTAGCTGGCGTCAAAGAAATGGTCAAAGCCGAACGACTTGTAAATTTCATCGCGGTTCCAGAACGTTTTGTAGTTGCCGTGGAAGACGGCGCTTGTATAGCCGTATTGGTGCAAAATGGCCGGAGCCGCCTGATACGTGTTTTGTCCTTTCGTCGTAAAGACAGCGCCTTGCGGCAAGCCAAACAGCGAGTTTTCGAGCATAAACTCCGCATCCGACGTTTTCCCTTGTCCTGTTTGATGGAAGAAGTTATCGAAATAGAACGTGTTCGGATCGCGGGTGAGCGAGTTTAAGAACGGGGTGACTTCTTCACCGTTCAACTTATAGTTAATCACAAAGTTTTGCAGCGACTCTAAATGAATGTAAATGACGTTTTTCCCTTTCGCCACGCCGAAATATTTCGGGTTCGGTTTGGCATACGTCGCCTGCACATAGTTCAGCACAGTCGTGATGTCGCTTTTGTTTGCGAACGCCCGCTGCGTCGATGATTTCATGCTTTGGAATGCATCGTAAATCAAATAGTTGTACACGCCTAAATATTTGACGATATAGTTGCGGTCGAACGTTCTTGTCAAGAGCTGCGGGCGGTCGGTCTCAGCGAGCGCCAAGTTGATGCTGAACATAAGAATGGCCGAAGCGAAAATGGCGCCTTTTTTGAATCGGCCGGCCTGCACTTCCGGGAGCGAGAATCGCTTCGAGAAAACGATCACCGCCAAAATGATCGTATCCAAGAAATAGAACACGTCATACCAGTGGAGCAACTCCCAAATGCTTCTGCCGAGATCGCCGAAGTTTTTCGTTTGCGTCAACGTCGGGAATGTAATAAAATCGCTGAAAAAACGATAATAAACGATATTGGCGTATAGAATGAACGATAAAACGAAATTAATAATAATGAGCCATTTGTACACACGCGTTTCCTTGGCCAACAGCGCCAACCCAAGGAAGAATACCGCCGAGCTGATCGGGTTGATGAACAATAAAAACTCCTGCATGGAGTTGCTGATGCCAAGGTTAAATTCCGCTAAATAGGCGGCGTACGTCTTCAACCAAAATAAGAGCACGGCAAAAATAAAAAAGCCAATGTATTGGTTAGGGAGAGAACGACATTTTTTCAACCATTTTTCCCAAATTGCCTTCACGTCCTCTTCTCCTCCTTTGCCTCGTATTCTTAACGATGCTTCTATGTTTATATCAACAGCCGTTGCCCACAGCAACAAACGTTTTATTCTTACATGATTTTACATCGGAACGTCTCCATGTCAAGTAGCATAATACGTCTGTTGCCAAAAGTCAATGGAATGTTTTTATGGGACTGGCGCAAGCCCCCTTCCGCGCTTCAATGCCTGTGTGGTCCCAGTCGGACTGCCATTTGCCATTCATATAGACGAACGGAGACGGAAAAGGTTTCAATGCATCCACATTCTTGAAGTCGGTGGCCATGCCCTTTATCCATTTTATTATGCAGAAAGAATATTATGATGAAAATGGTTTAGAGTACCCGAACAAGCTTGTTTTTGGTATATTTTTTCTATGCATCATCCACAACTATAAAGAGGCGATTATGTGAGCGAGGGGGAAGGGATGGGGCTTTGAATGCGAACCGTAAATTTTTCGATCCGCCGAAAGTATTAGTGTCCGGCTTTGCCTTGATTATTTTGGTTGGAGCTTTCTTGTTGATGCTGCCGACGGCGACCGTTGACGGAAAAGGACTTCCGTTTTTAGACGCCTTGTTTACAGCGACTTCCGCGACGTGCGTAACCGGACTTGTCGTCGTCGACACCGGGACGACGTTCACGTTGTTCGGCCAGCTGGTCATTTTAGCGCTGATCCAAGTGGGCGGGCTTGGATTTATGACATTTGCTACGTTGTTTGCCTTTTTGCTCGGCAAGCGGATTTCCTTGAAAGAGCGGTTGTTGCTGCAAGAGGCGCTCAATCAGCTGAGCATCGAAGGGATTGTTCGGCTCGTGAAACGCATTCTCGTTTTTACCGTCGTCATTGAGGGCATCGGCGGATTGCTGTTGGCGATTCGTTTCTCGTTCGATATGCCGTTTTGGAAAGCCGTGTACTTTGGGTTCTTTCATGCGATTTCCAACTTTAACAACGCCGGCTTTGACTTGATGGGCGAGTTTCGCAGTTTGACCGGCTATGTGGAAGATCCGGTCGTGAGCCTTGTCGTGCCGATTTTAATTATACTGGGCGGCATCGGATTTATTGTCATGAATGAAGTGTATGAGTACCGGCAAACACGGCGGCTGTCTCTTCATACGAAGGTGGTGGTGATCACGACGGCATGGCTGGTGTTGGCCAGCATGGCGCTGATATTGCTGCTGGAGTGGAACAATCCGAAGACGATGGGGCCGCTGTCGCTCTCAGGCAAGTTTTTGTCCGCGTTTTACCAAGCGGTCACTCCGAGAACGGCGGGCTCGAATACGCTTAACATCCCGGATTTGACGCAACCGACGCTGTTTTTGATCGTGTTTCTCATGTTTGTCGGCGCTTCCCCGGGTTCGACGGGCGGAGGAATCAAAACAACGACCTTTACGACGTTGCTCGGCGCGGTTTGGTCGCAAATCCGCGGGAAAGAGGATGTCATTTTATTTCGGAAACGGATCGTGTACGATACGGTGTACAAGTCGCTGACCGTGACAATGAGCGGGCTGTTTATCGTCATGTTTGTGACGATGGTGCTGACGATCACCGAGCGCGGAAAAGACTTTCTCATGATTTTATTCGAAGCGACGTCGGCGTTTGGAACCGTCGGGCTGTCGATGGGACTGACTCCGGAGTTGTCTCCGCTCGGAAAGGTGATCATTGCCTTGACGATGTTTGCCGGCCGCGTCGGCCCGTTGACGATCGCGTACGCGGTCACGCTGCGCCGTCAGCCCGATCCGTTCCGCTATCCGAAAGGGAAAATGATGATTGGATGAGTGAAAAACAGAAAAATGTCGGGAGCGTGAGCGAAGGGGAAATAATAAAGAAAAAATAAGCCCAAAAGCCTAAAAACTCGCTGTTTTCCTCCTTTTTCAAGGTTGGCGGAGGGACAAGAAAAGGGGTAACATATGGAAGCAACAATCACTTGATTCGATGCGCTGAATCCGGCATGGAGCGGGGGACCCAATCGTTGCAACGCTCGTTGCTAGGGGTGAATCCGAAAGGACGGGCATCTCTCCAAGCCCGAACCCGACAGCTAACCTCGCAAGCGCTTTGGGGAGGGACGAGTATGGCTTTAGAACATTTGTAGCCGTTGAGTGCGTCCTCAGCGGTTTTTTCTTTTTGAATCAACTCGAATATGCTTTGGGAGGAACGGAAGCATGGCTTCGTTAAAACGTTTGTTGATTGGGAAACCGATGGAGACAAAACGGCTCAAACATGAAAAATTGCCGAAATGGAAAGCGTTGGCCGTTTTTTCTTCCGATGCGCTGTCATCGGTGGCTTACGCGACGGAAGAAATTTTGCTTGTGCTTGCTTTATTAGGGACAAGCGTCTTTTTCTATTCGCTGCCGATCGCGGTGGCGATTTTAGTATTGCTTTTGTTAGTGACCTTGTCGTATCGGCAAATCATTTACGCGTTTCCGTCCGGCGGCGGGGCGTATGTCGTCGCCCGCGACCATTTGGGGACGAAAATTAGTTTAGTGGCCGGGGCGGCGCTGATGATCGATTATATTTTAACTGTCGCCGTCAGCATCAGCTCCGGCGTCGCCGCGCTGACATCGGCGTTTCCGGGGCTGCTGCCGTGGAAAGTGGAGCTCGCTGTCGCTCTTGTCTTGCTTTTAATGGTGCTCAATTTACGCGGCATTACCGAATCCGCAACGGTTTTCGCCTACCCGACGTATGTGTTCATTGGCTTCGTTCTTGTGATGATCGCTGTCGGCGGGTGGCAGTTGTGGCAGGAAGGATGGCATGGGTTTACGATGCATGAGCATGCTTCCACAGCTCACATGTTTGCGTCCGGTTACAGTTTGTTTATTTTGCTGCGCGCCTTTTCATCGGGATGTTCGGCGATGACTGGGGTCGAAGCGATCAGCAACGGCGTGCCGGCGTTCCGGCCAGACAGTTCAAAAAACGCCGCCATTACGATGGGATGGATGTCCACATTGCTTGGCGTGATGTTTTTAGGCATCACCGTGTTGGCGGCGGGATTCGGCGTTACTCCGACCGAGCATCAAACGGTCATTTCGCAAATCGGACGCCATGTGTTTGGGAATGGTCTTTTGTTTTACTTGTTTCAGCTGGCGACGATGGTCATTTTAGTGCTCGCGGCGAATACGAGTTTTGCCGGGTTTCCGCAGTTGACGTCGATTATGGCGAAGGACGGTTTTTTGCCGAGAAGCTTGGCGGCCCGGGGCGATCGCCTTGTGTTTTCCAATGGCATTATATTGTTGAGCGTGCTGGCGATCGCATTGATCATCGCGTTTCATGCCAAAACCCATTCGCTCATCCCGCTTTATGCGGTTGGCGTCTTTCTTTCCTTTACGATCGGCCAGAGTGGGTTGATTAAAAAATTATGGAAACGGGAAGAAGGACGGAAATTCGGCGTGCTGCTCACCGTCGGAACGGGAGCGGTGGTCACCGGGATCGTCACGCTCGTCACGATGATCGCTAAATTTACGCAGGGGGCCTGGATCGTCATCGTGGCGATTCCGTTGTTTGTCTGGATGTTCATCCGAATTCACGAGCATTACAAAAAACTGGGTGAGCAGCTGCGGTTGGACGAACGGGAGTGGCAACAGCGCGGGAAACTGTTGAAACCAAAAGTCATTATTCCCATTTCCGGCGTCAGCAAAGTGGTCGCCCAATCCGTTCAGTACGCTCGCAGCATTTCCGACGACATTACGGCACTGTCGATTATTTTCGACGAAAAAGACGAACAAAAGCTGCGGCAAAAGTGGGAGAAGTTTTATCCGGACATTCCGTTGGAAGTCATCTATTCACCGTACCGAACCATTTTGTCGCCATTATTAGAATACATCACGAAAGCGGAAAAAGAAGCAGACCGCGCGCCGGTGACAGTGCTCTTGCCGCAATTTATCGTGAAAAAATGGTGGCATACATTTTTGCATAACCAAACCGCCATCATCTTGCGCTTTTTTCTGATTATGAAAAAAGATGTCGTTATTGCGACATTGCCGTATCATTTGCGGGAATAATGTCGAGAAAAGGGGAAACATTTCCCCGGAAATCGATGCGTGTCGAATGGCAAAAAAGTCCCCTCTCCGTACGAAATTGCATATCGTACCGCAGGGGGGATTCCTATGTGGTTATGGGTGTCCATGATTTTGCTCGCTTTCAGCGTGAGCATGGACAGCTTGAGCGTAGGCATTACGTATGGAATGGGTGGTGTCCGTTTTTCCTTTTTTTCGTTGGCGCTTATTGCATGCATGTCTGGAATGATGGTGTTTGTGTCCATGAACATCGGCCGTCTGTTGGCGCTTGTTTTGCCATTGCAAGTTGAGAGAGGGCTTGCTTCGGTCATTCTCATGGCGCTTGGCGGTTGGGCGATTTATAACGTCTATAAACCAAAGGGAGACGGAAGCAAGTTTTCTATGGAGTCTGATGAAGCAGGGGAGGCTAATCGATTCAGCGGCGCTGTTCAAGTATTGAAACGGCCTGAACTTGGGGATCTTGATCGTTCAGGCACGATCAGCCAAAAAGAAGCGTTGTTGATCGGGATCGCTTTGTCGATGGATTCATTTGGCGCCGGGATCAGTTCGTCGCTTTTGCATTTCCCGCCGCTTTCGTTTTCCCTGTTGGTTGGCGTATTTACTCTCATGTTCATCCGAGTCGGCTTATCGTTGGGGTACATGGTGTCGAAAACGGGAATCATGAAAAAGGCGACAATGCTGCCTGGGGTTGTGTTGATTGTCCTAGGGTTGATCAAATTATTTCGGTGACACCATTTTGGCGGCTCGTTCGTAATTCAAATGTGAAAATAGGTTGATGAAAAAGGAGAGAGGTCCGATGTGGAAAAAGTTTTTATCGAAATTCGGCATTGGCGCTGCCAAAGTGGATCTCGTGCTGCATCGCCCTCATGTGCGCCTTGGTGAAACGTTGGAAGGGGAATTTTTGCTGGAAGGTGGTTCGGTCGCCCAACACATTCGGAACCTAGATGTCGTATTGCAATTGGAGGTGCACGCGGAAGGAAAGGCATATCGCCGAACCGCAGCGGTGATCCCGGTCGCTTCCTCGTTTACGATTCAGCCCGGTGAGCGGAAAGTGCTCCCGTTTTCGTACGCACTGCCGCTCCATTTGCCGATCAGCCGCCCAACGGTCCGTTATACGTTCGTCACCCGGCTCGATATTGCCGATGGGGCGGATGCATATGACCAAGACGCCATTCACATTTTGCCGCCGACGGCCTTGGAGCAAGTGTTTTCCGCTTTGGCCGCCCTGGGATTCCGGGAGAAAGCGACATCCGGAAGCATTACGCCGCATGGCCAGGAATTTGCGTTCTTCCCGACGAGCGAATTTCAAGGGATCGTCCAAGAAGTCGAGTTTTTTGCCCTCGTCGAGGGAGAAGGGGTGCGTTTGTATATGGAGATCGACGTCCGCCACGGCTTTGGCGGGGAACGCGAAATGAAACGGGAGCTGTTGATCACTCATGAACAGCTTCGCGATTCGGCGACGGCAGCCCGTCTGCTTCGAGAAGCCATTGAAGAGGCGGTGCGGGCGGCCGGGGCGTTCGGCCAGCTGAGCGGGCATCCATTGGCAACGCCGCATTCGCCAATCTATAGCCATCCAGTAGGCCATTATCCACCCGTCCATCATTCGCATCATGGCGGACACGGGTGGACTGGTGCCATTGGTGGGTTTGCGGCCGGGATGCTGGCGGGAATGGTGGCGGAAGAGTTGCTTGACGATGTGATCGATGATGTCGCTGACGGGTTGGACGTGGATGATTGGTTTGATGGCGGCGATGGATTTGATGGGGGAGATTGGCTGTAATGATGATATGGAAGGTGCTTCGCATTTCGCGAAGCGCTTTTTTGCTGATGCGGATGTCTTGTACAACGGTGACCGTTTCTCCTTAGTGGGCATATACAATAAATGGAAAAATAAAACAAGGAGGAAACAAAATGAATGATACGTACGGTCATCGCCATTTGGCTTGGCATGAAACGTTGGAGTTGCATGAACTGATCGCTTTTCAAGCAAACGGGCTCATAAAAATGAAAAAGGCGGTCGGCAAAATCGACTGTCCTGAATTAAAAGGATTGTACCTTGAGACGATTCGAGGGCTGGAAACGAATTTGCGCGAGCTGCTTGCCTTCATTCCGGCGGCACCTATGATGGAAGAAAGCCGCGACCATGATGATGGCGACCGCGCCTTGCACGCTGGCGACTTGCTTGGCTTTTCAAAAACGGCAGTGCGCAATTATGCTGCTGCCATTACCGAGGCGGCGACGCCGGTGCTGCGCAAAACGTTTGTCAAACATCTGCTCAAAGCCATTGACACGCACGAAAAAGCGTTCAACTATATGTATGAACGCGGCTATTACCCGGCATATGATCTTGCCCAGCTGCTGCATAACGATGTTCGCAATGCGCAAAAGGCGTTGTCAATGGGATATGAACGATGATGATGGCGAGCCGCTCCCCGCCGAGTGGAGCGGCCTCTTTCATTGCGGCGGGGAGGAGCGGATGGACCGACGGCGAATACATAAAAGCGGAGAAACAGCTAAGCCTAATGGAGCTAGAAGAGAGGAAAGATCATAAACGAAGGAGGCGTCATCGGTGCGTTACTATATCGTTTTTGATATTGGCGGCACATATGTCAAACATGCCGTCATGAACGAGCATGGCGACTTTTTCGAAAAGGGGCGTTACCGTTCGGAGCGGCATGACTTTCATCAATTTCGCGATGACTTGCTTAACGTCGTCCGCCAGGCGCAGGCCAACTATCCACTTTCCGGCATTGCGATCAGTTCCGCAGGAAGCGTGGATAGCGACATCGGCGTCATCGGCGGAAGCAGCGCATTGCCGTGCATTCACGGCCCAAACTTTAAAGAAGTATTCGGCGGAGCGACGGGCCTGCCGGTGGAACTGGAAAATGACGCGAATTGCGCGGCGCTTGGCGAGTTATGGAAGGGGGCGGGCCGGGGCTGCCGCGACATCGCCTTTGTCATTGTCGGCACCGGCATCGGCGGAGCAATTGTGAAAGACGGACGCATCCATAAAGGCGCGCATTTGCATGGCGGAGAGTTTGGCTATATGTTGATGGATGTCCGTTATGCAAACGGAACCCTTGAATGCAAAACATGGAGTGAACTGGCGGCGACGAGTGCGCTGATCCGGATGGCGGCCGAGGAAAAAGGGATGCAAGAAAGTGAACTGGACGGGGAAAAAGTATTTGCGTTGGCAGAGGGCGGCGATGAAGCCGCGCAAAAGGCCATTGACCGGTTTTATTTTTCATTGGCCCAAGGGATTTTTAACTTGCAGTACGCATACGACCCGGAAAAAATCATTTTGGGCGGGGCCATTAGCAGCCGCCCCGATTTCGTCGACGAAATCAACAAGCGGCTTTCGGTGTTATTGTCGCTCGTTCCAATTGCCAAAGTCCAGCCAGTGGTGGAGACGTGCCAATTCAAAAACGATGCGAACTTGCTCGGCGCTTTGTATCATTACTTAGAGCGGCGCGGGGAGTTAGGGGAAGCGTCCGGCCCGTCCCATTGACTAGCAACAGGAAGTCGATGATTCTGTCTCGAAAACAAGGTCGCTGCCTAGAAAAAGCGCGGGTAGTACAAGACAAAGATTTGTAGTACAATAGAGCAGGCGCGGCCAAAAGCGGAGTGTTATTCCACCCGCTTGGCCCATATGTATAGAAAGGACGACCCCGCGCAGAAAGGATGGAAGGACATGCACTGGATGGAATTATGGAAGGCGATCATTTTAGGGATGGTCGAAGGGCTGACCGAGTTCGCCCCTGTTTCCTCGACCGGCCATATGATTATTGTCGACGATCTTTGGCTGAAATCCACAGAGTTTTTAGGCAAGTACGCGGCGAATACATTTAAAGTCGTCATTCAGCTCGGCTCGATTTTAGCCGCTGTGGTCGTGTTTAAAGACCGATTTCTCGACTTGCTTGGCGTTCGCGGCCGCCATCCGGGCGGACATCCGCGCCTTAACCTCATTCACGTCATCATTGGCCTGCTGCCGGCTGGGGTGCTCGGCGTCTTGTTTGAAGATTACATCGATGAACATTTGTTTTCGACAAAAACGGTGCTGATCGGCCTTGTGCTCGGCGCGTTGCTTATGATCGCCGCCGACAAATTCGCCAAAAAAGCCGCGCGGACGCAGACGGTCGACCAAATTACGTACAAGCAGGCGTTTTTTGTTGGTTTGATGCAATGTTTATCCTTGTGGCCCGGCTTTTCCCGCTCCGGCTCGACGATCTCTGGCGGGGTGCTTGTCGGCATGAGCCATCGCGCCGCCGCCGATTTCACGTTCATTATGGCTGTTCCGATCATGGCTGGGGCGAGCGGGCTGTCGCTGTTGAAAAACTGGCAATATGTCACCGCCGCCGATATCCCGTTTTTCATCGCCGGTTTTTTTAGCGCCTTTGTCTTCGCCTTGCTCGCGATCCGCTTTTTCCTTGAGCTCATCAACCGCATCCGCCTCGTGCCGTTTGCGGTGTATCGGATCGTGCTGGCCGTTGTCATTTATTTCTTATACTTCTAGTCGTGCCGCCTGGCGGGGTTGTTCCGCCGGGCGGTTTTCTGGTTGGGGGAAGGAAATGGAAAGAGAAAAAATTTGAATAAAAATAACCCGTAGTGCTAGCTGAGTGCTAAGACTGAGCCAGCATCACAATTCCAGTACAACATCATGAAGATATCGATCTCTTGTGCGACCATGTGTTCCGTATCAACCGTTATCGGCTTGAGCCGGTGTAAAGGAGAGAAGGCTCGTTGTGTGGTGATGAAAACAAAACGAGGCGATGCCGAAAAACGGCCCTGGTTGGCCGCATCGGGCATCGCCTGTTTTTACAAACGGGCGGTGTCTTGAATGATTGCAAGCAGCGTTTGCAGCGGATCGCTTGCGCCGGCTTTCTCCATGTTTTTTTGGTAGCGGTCTTTGTTTTCATATAGGCGGTGAATGGCGGCTTGCAGCGATTCGTTCGTTAAATCCTCTTCCATCAGCACTTCAGCATAGCCTGCTTTTTCAAACGAACGGGCGTTAAGGATTTGGTCGCCGCGGCTTGCC
The DNA here is from genome assembly GCF_022341265.1 of Geobacillus sp. YHL. Classification (NCBI taxonomy): domain Bacteria; kingdom Bacillati; phylum Bacillota; class Bacilli; order Caryophanales; family Anoxybacillaceae; genus Geobacillus; species Geobacillus sp. YHL. Next base: position 18,278 of record NZ_JAEIGB010000017.1, on the reverse strand, counting down.
GCTTTCGAGAGCGGGATGAGCAGCATCGGCTTGCGCAAGGCGAGCAGTTCGAAAATGGCGTTCGCCCCGGCGCGGGAGACGACGATGTCGGCCAAGGCGAGTAAGTGGGGCAGCTCTTCGTTGACGTATTCGAACTGTTTGTATCCTTTTTGGCCTGCGAGGCTTGGGTCGATGTTTCCTTTGCCGCAAATGTGGATGATGTCAAATTCGGCAAGAAGCGTCGATAGGTTGGCGCGCAAGGCGTCGTTAATTTTTTTCGAGCCTAAGCTGCCGCCCATCGCCAGCAAGACCGGTTTTTTTCCGTCGAACTGGCACATCTTCCTCCCTTGTTCGGCGTTGCCATCCTTCAACTCTTCGCGGACGACGGCGCCCACGTAGACAGCTTTATCGGCATTGACGTATTGCTTCGTTTCCGGGAAGGTGAGGCAGATTTTTGTCGCAAACGGCATGGCGATTTTGTTTGCAAGCCCGGGGGTTAAGTCAGATTCATGGATCACCGACGGCACACCGTTCAGCCAAGCGCCGAGAATGACGGGAACGGAGACGAATCCGCCTTTTGAGAAGACGACGTCCGGTTTTTCTTTTTGGATCAGGCGGTACGCCTGCCAAACGCCTTTCAGCACGTTGAATGGATCTTTAAAGTTTTTCCAGTCAAAATAGCGGCGCAGTTTTCCAGTCGAAACCGAATAGTACGGGACGCCGTCGATGCGGCCGATAATCTCCCGTTCAATCCCTTGATGAGATCCGATGTAAACGATATCCCATCCCAGCTCTTTCAATTTCGGGATGAGGGCGACGTTGACCATCACGTGGCCGGCTGTGCCGCCGCCGGTTAAAATGATTTTTTTTCGCAATGCGGATCACCTGTCTTTTTTTAATCGCTCGTGTATCGTTATGTATTATAGCAAATTCCACCGAGCTTCGGGAGGAAACCAAGCGATGGCGGTTTTCGTATAGTAAGAAAACTGGACGGTCTGCATGAAATTTTCATGATTTTCTTTTCGATTTCTCATTTGTTTGTTATATGATAAAACACCTACATCGTGATGATCTCGAATACAGAAAATTCATTTTTCTATTTTCAGAGAGAAGAAATATTGGTAAAGTACAATCAAGAGGTGAATGCCATGTGGGCTTGGTTGTTCGTTTGTTTCATTGTGGGAATTGCCATTTATGGGATTGTACCGACGATCATCATTCGCAAAAAGCGGGTGCGTTTGTTTCGGGAGGGAACGGCATCCGATTGTCTGGCGCTGACGTTTGATGATGGCCCCGACCCGTATTATACGCCAAAGTTGCTTGATTTATTAAAGAAATATGGCGTGAAGGCGACGTTTTTCGTTGTCGGCCGCAAAGTCGAGCGCTATCCGGATATTGTGCGGCGGATGGCCGAAGAAGGCCATGAAATTGGGATTCATAATTACCGCCACATCAGCAATTGGCTGTTGCCGCCGCTTTGGTTGGATTGGGGGGTGCGCCGCGCCGCTAAGGCGATTGAGCGGGCGACGGGCCAACGCCCGGTGTATTACCGCCCGCCGTGGGGGCATTTTAACGCTTGGACGCCGATCGTGCAAAAGCGGTATACAACGGTGTTATGGTCGCATATTCTTGGCGATTGGAACGAAAAAATTGGTACAATGGAATTGTTCCGCCGCTTGCGTTCGTCCATACGCGGCGGGGCGGTGATTGTGCTTCATGACAATGGGGATGCGTTAGGTGCTGACAAACGCGCGCCAGAGCAAATGTTGTCAGCGCTCGAGCTGCTGTTTAAGGATGAAGCAGCGAAAAAGATGCGTTGGGTGACGATTACGGAACTGAGAAATGTGCAAACTAATACACAAATCTCGGCGATGTAGCGGGGGAGCTATGGATACAAGCGTATGGTTGCCGTATGTCCAGTCATATGGATATGTGATGCTGTTTTTCTTTTTGTTTTGCGGCATTGTCGGCATTCCGGCGCCGGAGGAAAGCTTGCTCTTTTTGGTCGGCGTGATGGTTGCCAAGGAGCAGTTGCTGCTTGGACCGTCGCTCGCTTCATGCTGGGGCGGAGCGATGACGGGCATGGTGGCGGCCTATGGCGCCGGCCGGTGGTGGGGGGCGCCGTTTGTGCAAAAGTACGGCAAGTGCGTCGGAATTACGGCTGAACGTTGGGAGCGGGCTCGCCGCTGGTTTGGCCGCTATGGCAAATGGGGGATTTTGTTCGGCTGCTATGCTCCCGGGGTACGGCAAATTTGCCCGTATATGGCGGGAGTGAGCCGGTTTCCGTTCGGGCCGTTTTTGTTGCTGTCGGCGCTTGGAACGGCAGGTTGGGCCGTTCCGTTGACCGCGGCGGGGCTTTGGCTCGGCCAGCGCATCCATATCCCCCTGATTTCTTTTCCGCTTGCCGGTTTGGCGTTGTTTTTGCTTTTTTTGCTTGCGGCATGGGTTGGGCAGCGGAGGCGCAAAAAATCTTTCGAAAGCTAAAGGGTGCGATCGATGATGAAAGTATTGTTTTTGCCGCTGTTTCAAATGAATACGGGACACCATAAAGTAGCCGATACGTTGATGGATTTTTTGCGCCGCCAGTTTCCGGCGGTCGAAAGCAAAAAGATCGATTTTTTGAGCTATTGCAATGAACTGATGGAAAAAATGGTGTCAGAGGCCTACTTGCGCTGGATTCGCTCGCATCCTGCTTCGTACCACCGTGTGTACAAAACGCTGATGTACCAAGAGCCGCCCCGGTTTGAGTTCATTTCGTTTGAGCCATGGCTGCCTTATTTTGAAAGCAAAATGAAAAAGATGGTGGAAGAAGAACGGCCGGATTTAATCGTCTGCACCCATTCGTTTCCGTCACGCATTTTGCAGCGGCTGAAGCGAAAACGGGTGCTGACGGTTCCAGTTGTCAATGTCTACACCGACTTTTTTATGAACAGCATCTGGGGGAAACGGTTTATTGACTATCATTTTGTTCCCCATCAAGAGGCGAAATGGGAGCTGACCACGAAGTACGGGGTTGACAAAGGACGCATCATCGTCACTGGCATCCCAGTGCACGATGTGTTTATGAATCGGTCGGAAGCGAGACGCAAGCGGCAGCCTGCTCATGTGCTTGTCGCCGGTGGAAACCAAGGGCTTGGCAATATGCTGGCGTTTTTGCGGGCGGCCCGCACGTCAACGTTGTTCCGCTATTCGGTGCTGTGCGGCGCCAATCGCCAGCTGTACGAGGAAATCGCCAGCTGGCAGCTGCCTCATATCCGGCCGCTTCCATACATCGCTGACCCGGAAGAGATGAATCGGCTGTATGAAGAGGCGGATGCCGTCATTACGAAACCAGGCGGGGTGACGGTCAGCGAGTTGCTTCATAAGCGCATTCCGATTTTTACGATCGATTGCTTGCCTGGGCAGGAGCGCATCAATTTGCAATATTTACAGCAAAATGGTCTCATTTATCATTTGGTCGGGCCAGAAAGCGGCGAGCAGCACATGCTTCGCTTGTTGATGGATGACGTGGAGAAAAACCGGTTTTTCCGCCGTGTGTCCGATTATTTTGCCGGCGTGGAAAAAACGGGGCAAGAAGCGCTCGCCGAAGTGGTAGCGGCCATGCCGCAACGCATGGCTTGGCGCGTGTTGCATCCGTAGCGACAGAAGGTGTCCCAAAACGGTCGGGGCACCTTTTCTTATTCCTGTATATACGTGTAAAACAAATGCTGGAAAACGATATGTTGTGCTTTGTTGAAAGAAGAACCACCTTTGGAAACACCCTCACTTTTTTGTTCCTTATCGCTTATGGGGGGTGGCGAAACAACCTGCATCGTACATATAAAATATCAGACCGTTGGGCGCGAAACGTGTTACAATAGGAACGATGGCCAAGGAAAGAGGAGGAACGATGATGAAAACGAAAGTTGGCGTGTTATACGGCGGCAAATCACCGGAGCACCAAGTATCGTTGTCGACGGCGATGGCGGTGATGAACGCCATTGATCCTCATAAATTCGATGTCATTCCGATTTATATTACACCGGAAGGTCAATGGATCAAGGGCGAACAGTTGACCGGACCGATCGAGGAAATCAAGCAGCTGCAATTCACTTCGGCGGCGACCGCCTTGATTCCGGTTTCCTTGAACCAAGTTCCGGCTGCCGATTCGGCTGCGGGAGGAAACGAGGAAACGATCGATGTCATTTTCCCGCTTTTGCATGGGCCGAACGGCGAAGACGGAACGGTGCAAGGGTTGCTTGAGATATTGAACATTCCGTATGTCGGCAACGGGGTGCTTGCTTCCGCGGTCGGCATGGATAAGGTGATGATGAAAAACTTGTTTGCGCAGGCCGGGTTGCGCCAAGCAAAATATATCGCCGTGACGAAGTACGATTGGCAAAAAAGAGGCGAGACGGTGTATGACCGGATCGAACGAGAGCTTGGCTACCCGTGCTTTGTCAAGCCAGCCAACGCCGGTTCGAGCGTCGGCATTTCCAAATGCAAGCAGCGCGGCGATTTAAAAGCCGCATTTATCGAGGCATTTCAGTATGACCGAAAAATTATTATTGAAGAGGCGATTGTCGGCCGCGAAATTGAAATCGGCGTGATCGGAAATGATGAGCCGATTTGTTCGGTCGTTGGCGAAATTGTTCCCAAAAAGGAATTTTACGACTATGAAGCGAAATACGAAGACGGGCAAACCGAATTGATCATCCCAGCGGACGTAACGAAAGAACAGTATGAGACGATCAAACAAATGGCCATTACGGCGTTTCAGGCGCTGGATTTGTCTGGACTTGCGCGCGTCGATTTTTTCCTCGCCGAAGATGGCGCTGTTTATATCAACGAAGTGAACACGATGCCAGGCTTTACGCCATACAGCATGTTCCCGCTTCTTTGGCAGCACAGCGGTGTGCCGTACCCGGAGCTGATTGAACGGCTTATCGCGCTCGCATTGGAACGACATCAAGAAAAGCAGACGATCACGTACACGTTCAAAAAAGAAAAGAGGTGAGAGCCGATGATCAAACGGACAGTGCGGCAAATCGCCGAAATGGCTGACGGACAGTGTTTAAAGCCGGAATGGGAGAATATGGTCGTAAGCGGTGTGTCAACCGACACAAGGACGATCCAAGCCGGCAACTTGTACGTTCCGTTGCGCGGTGCGACCTTTAACGGCCACGATTTCGTGCAAGAAGCGGTGCAAAAAGGAGCCGCCGCCGTACTGTGGGCGGAAAGGGAAGGAACGCCGCCGGAAGGTGTGCCAGTGGTCGTTGTGGATGATACGCTTTTGGCATTGCAGCGGCTCGCCGCCCGCTACCGCGAGCAGCTTGGAATGAAGGTGATCGGCGTCACTGGCAGCAACGGCAAAACGACGACGAAAGATATGATTGCCGCGCTGCTTTCAACCCACTATCGAGTGCAAAAGACCGAAGGGAACTTGAACAATCACATCGGCGTGCCGCTGACGCTTCTTTCGCTTGACGAAGGGACGGAGATGGCCGTTGTCGAAATGGGGATGAGCGGGTTTGGCGAAATCGAGCGGCTGACCATGATCGCCCGTCCGGACGCAGCGGTCATCACGAATATCGGAGAAGCACACTTGCAGGAGCTCGGGTCGCGGGAAGGCATCGCCAAGGCGAAGTTGGAAATTTTGGCGGGTTTGCACCATGATGGTTTATTCGTCTACCACGGCGATGAGCCGCTCTTGACGGAGCGCGTGCCGAAGTTGCCGCTTCCCCGCCATGTCGTGACGTTCGGGGCGGGCGAACAGAACGATTACTATCCGACCGATGTGCGCATTGAAGCGGGAGGAACATCGTTTGTCATCAATGCGCTCCCCGGCCGGACGCTGTTTATGCCGGTATTAGGCAAGCATCATGTGTACAACGCGCTCGCCGCCATTGCGGTCGCCCGCTTTTTCGGCATCGATTGGGAAGGCATTGATGCGTCTCTCTCCCGCCTGCAAGTGACGCGCATGCGTACGGAAGTCGTCAAGACGAAATATGGCTTTACCGTCATTAATGACGCCTACAATGCTAGCCCGACATCGATGCGCGCCGCCTTGACGCTGCTTGGGGAATTAGGCGGCTACCGGCAAAAAATCGCCGTATTGGGCGATATGTTGGAGCTTGGTGACGAAGAAGTGGCGTTTCATCGAGAGATCGGGGAGGTGTTGCGGCCGGGAATGGTGGACTATGTGTTCACTTACGGGCCGCTGGCGCACCATATCGCCGCGGCGGCCGCCCCATTTTTTGATGATGGACGGGTGAGGGAGTTCGACGATAAAGCAGCGTTGGCCGAGGCCGTGCGTTCCGTCGCGACTTCGGATGACATTGTTTTATTGAAAGCATCGCGCGGCATGAAATTGGAAGAGTTGCTTCGATATTGGGTGTAACATCAAGCAACCCGAGAGAAACTAAAAGCGGCGTCACAGGCGCCGCTTTTCATTCGGGCGGGGGTGGAAATGATGATCGGCTGTTTATGTATTCACGGGTTTACGGGAAGTCCAGAAGAAGTGGCGCCGCTGGCCGATTATTTGCGAGAGCGGACCGATTGGATGATCGAAACGCCGACCTTGCCGGGCCACGGAAGCGAACTGCGGTTGAAAGGAATTACATACGACCAATGGATCGCAGCGGCGGAACAAGCGTTTTTAGCGCTCCATCACCGTTGCAGTGTGGTGTATGTCATTGGGTTTTCAATGGGTGGAGTGATCGCCGTCTACTTGGCGGAAAAATACCCGGTCGCCAAACTCGTGCTGCTAAGCGCTGCGTTTTACTATGTCAACCCGCGCCAATTATGGCGCGACATCCGCGAGATGTTTGCCAATGGATGGAAAGGAGCGCGGGAGCACCCACTGTTTCTCCGCTATCGAAACAAAATGATGGCGACGCCGTTTTCAGCTGTCAGGGAGTTTCGCAAACTCGTTCGCGATGTGCGTCCCCGACTTCCGCGCGTCGCGGCACCCGCGCTCATTGTGCAAGGAGAAAAAGATGGGATCGTGCCGCTAAAAAGCGCCTATTATTTATATGAGCAGATTGGATCGGCGGAAAAAAAGCTGTTGCTTTTGCCCAATTCGTTCCATCATGTTTGTCATAGCATCGATCGGCACGTTCTGTTTGCTGAGGTGGAAACATTTTTGCGCGCTGCCCATGCCCATCATTGCAAATCACCGCATAACATGGTATGATAACTGTCAAACCTTTCTCTCGGATAAAGGGACGATTTTTTATAAGGAGTTTGAATAACATTGACGACATTTCAAGAATTAGGATTAAGCCAAGAAGTGATGAAAGCGATCGAGCGGATGGGGTTTGAAGAGACGACTCCGATTCAAGCAAAGACGATTCCGCTCAGTCTGCAAAATAAAGACGTAATCGGTCAAGCGCAAACCGGAACGGGGAAAACGGCGGCGTTTGGCATTCCGATCGTAGAAAAAGTGGATGTGAAAAACGGCGCCATTCAGGCGCTTGTGGTCGCGCCGACGCGTGAGCTCGCCATCCAAGTATCAGAAGAGCTGTACAAAATCGGCGCCGTCAAGCGCGTGCGCGTTTTGCCGATTTACGGCGGTCAAGATATCGAGCGGCAAATCCGTGCTTTGAAAAAACATCCGCACGTGATCGTCGGGACGCCGGGCCGTATTATCGACCATATCAACCGCGGGACGCTCCGCCTTGAGCATGTGCATACGGTCGTTCTCGATGAGGCGGATGAAATGCTCAATATGGGCTTTATCGAAGATATTGAGGTGATTTTAAGCCATGTGCCGGCCGAGCGGCAGACGTTGCTGTTCTCGGCGACGATGCCGGATCCGATTCGCCGCATTGCCGAGCGCTTCATGAACGAGCCGGAACTTGTCAAAGTGAAGGCAAAGGAAATGACCGTGCCGAACATTCAACAGTACTACTTAGAAGTGCACGAGAAAAAGAAATTTGACATTTTGACGCGGCTTCTCGATATTCAGGCGCCGGAGCTCGCGATCGTGTTCGGCCGCACGAAGCGTCGTGTCGATGAGCTGGCAGAGGCGCTCAACTTGCGAGGCTATGCAGCGGAAGGCATTCATGGCGATTTAAGCCAAGCGAAACGGCTGTCGGTGCTGCGCAAGTTTAAGGAAGGTGCGATTGAAATTTTAGTGGCGACGGATGTTGCGGCGCGCGGCTTGGATATTTCCGGCGTAACGCACGTGTACAACTTTGATATTCCGCAAGACCCGGAAAGCTATGTCCACCGGATTGGGCGCACCGGGCGCGCCGGCAAGACAGGGGTGGCGATGACGTTTGTCACTCCAAGGGAGATCGGCCAGCTTCACCATATTGAGCGGACGACGAAGCGGAAAATGGAGCGGATGAAGCCGCCGACACTTGATGAGGCGCTCGAAGGCCAACAGCGTATCGCTATCGAAAAGCTTCTCAACGTCGTGGAGACCGAAAACCTGTCATTTTACAAACGGGCAGCGGAAGAATTGCTTGAAGAGCACGATTCGGTAACGATTGTCGCTGCCTGCTTGAAAATGTTGACGCGCGAGCCGGATACGACGCCGGTGCAATTGACGGAAGAGCCGCCTTTAGCGGTCAAGCGGGAGAAAAAACGGGGCGGCCGCCCGGACGGCTCAGCCCGCAGCCGGACGAAGAAACGGCGGATTACGGCGCATTAAGCGCCGTTTTTTCATAGCCGAGGCATGTAAAACGACGGCCGCTTGGGGCGGATGGACAAAAAGGGGGCAAGCAGGCCGCCGACGGCGAAGCCAAATAGATGGGCCAATAAATTCCCATGTGGTGTCATGATGCCAATCAGCAAATGAACCGCCATGACCGAAAGCAGCAGCTGGGCGTGGCGGGGGGCGACTAAGTCGCGGCGGAATAGGGCGAGGTAGCTGTACATGCCAAACAAGGCGAAAATGGCGCCCGACGCCCCGACATGGGTGTACAGCGGCGGCAGAAGGAATAAAGTGGCGACATTGGCGCCGATTCCGCCTCCGATATACAGAAACAAAAACTTTCTTTTCCCAAGTGCGCGCTCCAGCCAGGGGCCAAACAGCCATAAGGACAAACTGTTGGCGGCCATATGGTGGAAATCGCGATGCAGCACGATTGGGCTGACAAGCCGCCAGCACTCTCCATGGCGGATCGCGCCGTTCGTCCCGACGGCGTATTGCCAAATGGGTTCAAGCGCTGTCAAGGGAAGAGAAAACAACAGCCATGCGGCGATATGGACCAATAATAAGGCGGCAACGACGGGATAAAGGCGGACAAATGAGCGGACATCGCTTGCATGTTGAAACACGGGTTGGTCTCCCTTCTTCGCGGAAATGGGGCGTTTTTTATAAGCCATCTTATGCGGGTCTCTCATAAAAAATTTGTCCGACCATCAGGGCGGATAGGATAGGTGAGGAAGCAGTGATCGTCGGCATTGGCATTGATATTGTAGAGTTGGAACGGATCCGCTCCCTTCTTGAGCGGAGCCGCAAATTTCCAGAGCGAATTTTGACGCCGCGTGAAAAAGCGCAGTTTGGCGAGTTGCCGCCCGCAAGACAGGCAGAGTTTCTCGCCGGGCGATTTGCGGCTAAAGAAGCGTACGCCAAAGCGCTCGGAACGGGGATCGGGCGGCATCTATCGTTTCAAGACATCGAGATCGTTTCCGATGAGCACGGAAAGCCGAGCATTGCTGCCCGCCGCGATGGCGAGACGGTTCATCTGTCCATTTCCCATAGCCGCGATTACGCCGTCGCCCAAGTCGTCATTGAGCGCCTTGGACCGATGACGCCGGCTGATGCTTGCCATGGCTAGTCTGCATATTCCCGAAAGTTGTCTCATATATTGTAGTGCATGGGTAGAAATCGATATATGAGGCAAAGGGGTTGAAGCGATGGGCAGAAACGTGCTGATGGCGTTGGTCGGCATCATTTTTCTGTTTGCTTTGGCTGGCTGCGGGTCGAAATCGCAGGAAGAGGTGCTGAAGGCGCTTGATGAAAAGGTCGATGAGATGACGGGTTATCAGGCTGAGGCGAAAATGACGTTCCGCACCGGTGAGAAGCCGCAAGTGTATCATGTTGAAGTGTGGCACAAGCAGCCGTCCTACTACCGCGTCAGCTTGAAAAACGCCGACAAAGGACAAAGCCAAATGATTTTGCGCAATGACGAAGGGGTGTTCGTCTTCACGCCGGCGCTCAACAAAACCTTCAAGTTTGTGAGCGATTGGCCGAAAAACAGCAGCCAAGCGTATTTGTACGAATCGCTCGTCAAAGACATTTTGAGCGATTCGAAGGCGAAGTTTAAGGCGACGGACGATTACTATGTGTTTGAGACGAAAACGAACTACCCGAACAGCGAAGTCATTCCAACCCAAGAGATTACACTGCGCAAAAAAGATTTGGCGCCCGTCTCGGTCAAAGTGATGGATACGGACCGGAAAGCGCTGTTGACGGTCGAGTTTTCCAACGTCGAGTTTAACAAAAAGTTTGATGATGACGCGTTTGATACAAAGAAAAACATGACTGGCGCCCGTCTTGAGGTGCCAACGATGGCCGAAGGAAAAGAGCAAGTGATGGCCGTCATGTACCCGAGTCAGCTTCCGAAAGGGGTTCAAGCGCTCGAGGAAAAAGAAGTGAAAGGTGAAAACGGCACGCGCGTCATTATGACATTCGGCGGCAAAAAATCGTTTACGCTCGTGCAAGAAAAAGCGGATGTGCTTCCGGCGACAAGCATGCCAGTTCTTGTCAACGGCGACCCGGTTGATTTAGGATTCACCATTGGCGCCCTCACCGACCGAACGTTGACATGGTGGTACAATGGGGCGGAGTTTACGCTCGCCTCGGACGATTTGACGCCGGAAGAAATGGTGATGGTCGCCAGCTCAGTGCAAGAAAAAGCGGCAAAATGACAGTGCGGTTTTGCAAACAGGCGGCTTTCCGCGTTGAAGCGGAGAAGCTGCTTTTTGTTTTTGTGCAGAAGCAGTGAAGGCAGGACAGTGGACGAATCGTTGCGATCTCCAATGTTTTCCGCCGTTTTTCTCATTTTTCCGCCGCTCATCCTATTCCTTCTTCCCTAGGAACATGGTAAACTAAAAAAGGAATCCAATCGATTCAAGCGCTTTCAAACTGGCTATGACTAGAAAGGCAGCGAGAGAGGATGGACGAGTTTCACCGCGATACGTGGGTGGAAATTGATTTGGACGCCATTTACGACAACGTCGCGAATTTGCGCCGCTTTTTGCCGGAGGGTACGCAAATTATGGCCGTTGTCAAGGCGAACGCCTACGGGCACGGCGATGCCCAAGTGGCGGCAACGGCGCTCGAAGCGGGCGCTTCCCGCTTGGCCGTCGCCTTTTTGGACGAGGCGCTTGCCTTACGAAAAAAAGGCATCGATGCCCCGATTTTAGTGCTTGGGGCGTCTCGTCCCGAGGATGTGGCGTTGGCCGCCGAACACCGCATCGCCTTAACCGTGTTTCGCTCTGATTGGCTCGAGAAGGCGTCATCGCTGTATAACGGTTCGACCCCGATTCATTTCCATTTAAAGATGGACACGGGAATGGGACGGCTTGGGGTGAAAGACGAAGAGGAGACAAAGCGAATAGCGGCCTTGATCGATCGCCATCCGCCCTTTGTGCTTGAAGGGGTGTATACGCATTTTGCGACCGCTGATGAAGTGAATACGGATTACTTTTCTTATCAATACGCCCGCTTTTTGCATATGCTTGACTGGCTGCCGTCGCGGCCGCCGCTCGTTCATTGCGCCAACAGCGCGGCGGCCTTTCGTTTTTCCGATCGAGCGTTCAACATGGTTCGCTTTGGCATTTCGATGTACGGGCTCGCCCCATCGCCGGACATCAAGCCGCTCCTCCCATACGAATTGAAAGAGGCGTTTTCGCTCCATAGCCGCCTTGTACACGTCAAAAAACTGCAACCAGGCGAAAAGGTGAGCTACGGTGCGACGTACACCGCGCAGACGGAAGAGTGGATCGGCACGATTCCAATCGGTTATGCGGACGGCTGGCTGCGCCGCCTGCAGCACTTTCATGTGCTTGTTGGCGGGCAGCGGGCGCCGATCGTCGGCCGTATCTGCATGGATCAATGCATGATCCGCCTGCCGGAGCCGTTGCCTGTCGGGACGAAGGTGACATTAATTGGCCGCCAAGGGGACGAAGTCATTTCCATCGATGATGTCGCCCGCCATTTGGGCACAATCAATTATGAAGTGCCGTGCACGATCGGCTACCGGGTGCCCCGTATTTTTTTCCGAAATAAGCGTATAATGGAAGTGAGAAACGCCGTTGGTCGCGGATGAAGCGATGCATAATCTGCTTCGGAAGACAAAGGATAGAAAATGGAGAAATGACTTTGCAGCGCCGTTGTTTAATGGTATCATGAAGTGGAAGCAATCAATGGCTGCAGTTCGTGGAGGTGTATATTTGTGTCGGAATCTGGCGCAACAGCGGAAATCGTCGTTCGTTTGCCGCAGTCGCTGCTGACAGAACTGGACGTGCTCGTAAAGCAGGAAAACGGCAACCGCAATGAACTCATTTATCAAGCGACGAAAATGTACATTCGCGAGCGGAAGAAACGGCAAATTCGTGAGGCGATGAGACGAGGCTACATGGAAATGGCGAAAATCAATTTATCTATCGCTTCTGAAGCGTTTCATGCTGAATACGAGGCCGACCACACCGTTGAACGCTTAGTTAGCGGGGGGTAATGCTTTGATTGTCAAACGTGGCGACGTGTATTTTGCGGACCTTTCCCCGGTTGTTGGCTCGGAGCAGGGCGGCGTGCGCCCCGTGTTGGTGATCCAAAACGATATCGGCAATCGTTTTAGCCCGACGGTGATTGTCGCGGCGATTACGGCGCAAATCCAAAAAGCGAAGCTGCCGACGCATGTCGAGATTGACGCGAAACGCTACGGGTTTGAACGCGATTCGGTCATTTTGCTTGAGCAAATTCGCACGATCGACAAGCAACGGCTGACCGATAAAATCACTCATTTGGACGATGAAATGATGGATAAAGTCGATGAGGCGCTGCAAATTAGCTTAGGGCTGATCGACTTTTGATAGAGCGAAAAACCTTTGCTTTTGGCATAACAGCGAACAGGAGAAACGGCGTTTTCGGTTGCCAACGGGCGGCCGAGCGGATGGGGAAAGCGGCGTTGACGTGCGGCATCGGTCTTGATTATCGAGTGTTCACGTTGGTGAGACGGGCAGATCGGCCTTTCCGGAACGGTCTGTCCTTCCATTTTCATCTATGTATACTGTTTCACAAAGCAGCTGCGTACAGGTAGCGCTTTTTTTATTATCCTAAACCGATTCATCCCCCACTTCCACCTCGAAGCGTTAGCGTAGGTGGGAGAGCGTTCAAGTCCCATATCATTAAGGAGGGAATCGCTTGGCTAACGAACAGCGGCTCATTGAAGTCATTGCCGCCGAGCAGCAGCTGGCAGCAAAGCAAGTCGAAAACGTCATTGCGCTCCATCGAGAAGGAAACACGATCCCGTTTATCGCCCGCTACCGGAAAGAAATGACTGGGGCGCTCGATGAAGTGCAAATTCGTGAAGTGCTTGAGAGATGGGAGTATTTGCAGCATTTAGAGCAACGGAAAGAGGAAGTGATTCGCCTCATTGATGAGCAAGGGAAGTTGACGGGAGAGTTAAAGCGCGACATTCTTGAGGCCACGAAGTTGCAACAAGTCGAAGATTTATACCGCCCATATCGGCAAAAGCGGCGCACGAAAGCAACAATCGCAAAAGAGAGAGGGCTTGAACCCCTTGCCGAATGGCTCCTTTCGTGTCCACCGGCCCCAACTCCGGAACAACAGGCCGAAATGTTCGTCAACGAAGATAAAGGAGTCGCAACCGTTGAAGAGGCGCTTCAAGGTGCGAAAGATATCATCGCCGAAAAAGTGGCAGATGACGCTGCTCTTCGTCAATGGGTGCGCGACGAGACGCGGCGGAAAGGAACGATTGCTTCGGTTGCCAAAGCGCCGGAAAAGGACGAAAAGAGTGTGTACGAAATGTACTACGACTACGAGGAACCCCTCGCTAAAATCGTTCCGCACCGCGTGTTGGCGTTAAACCGCGGTGAAAAGGAAGAGGTGCTGCGCGTCTCGATCAAGGCGCCTGTTGAGGACATCATTCGCTATTTGCGGCGAAAAACAGTCGCTGATGAATCGTCCCCGGCCGCTCCCATCGTGGCAGAAGCGATCGAGGACGGATACAAGCGGCTGATGGAGCCTGCCATTGAACGCGACATCCGCAACGAGTTGACGGAGAAAGCGGAGGAGCGGGCCATCCATATTTTCGCTGAAAACTTGCGCAAACTGCTTCTCCAGCCGCCGCTCAAAGGAAAAACGGTGCTCGGCATCGACCCAGCCTATCGGACTGGGTGCAAGCTCGCCGTTGTCGACGAAACGGGGAAACTGCTTCGCATTGATGTGATCTATCCGCATCCGCCGCAAGAGCGAAAAGAAGAGGCGCGCGCGAAACTTCTTCGCCTGCTTGATGACTATCACGTTGATATGATCGCGATTGGCAACGGAACAGCATCTCGGGAAACCGAACAGTTTGTCGCCGACACGCTGAAGCATGTGCAACGCGATATCTTTTATTTGATTGTCAATGAAGCAGGAGCGAGCGTCTACTCTGCTTCCGACCTTGCACGCGCTGAGTTTCCCGACCTGCAAGTCGAAGAGCGGAGCGCCGTCTCGATCGCCCGCCGCGTCCAAGACCCGCTCGCCGAGCTTGTCAAAATCGATCCAAAATCGGTCGGCGTCGGCCAATACCAGCACGATGTGTCGCAAAAAAAGCTTGCCGAGTCGCTTCGTTTCGTCGTCGAGACGGTCGTCAATCAAGTCGGTGTCAACGTCAACACTGCCTCCGTCTCCCTGCTTCAGTACGTGTCCGGGCTCACGAAAACCGTTGCAGAAAACATCGTCAAGCGTCGCGAAGAGCAAGGGAAATTCCGCAACCGCGAAGAGCTGAAAACGATTCCTCGGCTCGGAGCGAAAACGTACGAGCAGTGCATCGGTTTTTTGCGCATCGTTGATGGCGACGAACCGCTTGACCGCACGCCGATTCACCCCGAGCGGTACGCGGAAGTGAAGCAACTGTTGCGTAAGTTAGGATTTACGACCGCCGCCATTGGCAGTGATGAACTGCGCCAGGCGCTGCAAGCCATCGAGGTCGAGATGGTGGCTGCCGAGCTCGGCATCGGAGAACTGACGTTGCGCGACATCATTGACGCGTTGTGCCGCCCAGAGCGCGACCCGCGCGACGAGCTGCCCAAGCCGCTATTACGCAAAGATGTGTTGAAGATGGAAGATTTGAAGCCAGGCATGGAGCTGGAAGGAACCGTGCGCAACGTCGTTGACTTCGGCGCCTTTGTCGACATTGGGGTCAAACAGGACGGGCTCGTGCACATTTCCAAACTAAGCAAACAATACGTGCGCCATCCACTCGATGTCGTTTCGGTCGGCGACGTCGTCAAAGTATGGGTCGAGCATGTCGATGTGGCGAAGGGAAGAATATCGCTGTCGATGGTGCCGCCGAAAGAGTGAAATGGAGAAAGCACTGCCTTAGGAGCAGTGTTTTCTCCGATAAAAAAACCAGCATTGGTTCAACAGTTTAATTTGCTCACGGTTTTTCTCATAGTAGGCTCGTCTCATCTGATTTTTCAGCCATGTAGGCAAAATCAGTCACCTCCCTGACAGTGGAAAGGTAATATATGTGTATGTAATGGTGAATTGTCCTGTGCCAAAAGATGAAGGAGAGACCCGCCATGGACCAAAAGCAGCTGCAAGCCCTTGTCGAACAAATTTCCATTCGCGTGTTCGGCAAGCCGTTCCGCCATACCGCTTTCTTCAACCCTCGTTTGCGCACCACCGGCGGGCGCTACATGTTGCAAACGCACAACATTGAGCTCAATAAAAAACATTACGAGCAGTTCGGCGAGGAAGAATTGATCGCCATCATCAAACACGAGCTTTGCCATTACCACTTGCACCTTGAGGGAAAAGGCTACCGCCACCGCGACCGCGACTTCCGCGAACTGCTGCAAAAAGTGGGGGCGCCTCGCTATTGTCGTCCGCTTGCTCGAAATACAAAAGCGCCGAAAACGATCTACACATACATTTGCACGTCATGCGGCCTCACCTACCGCCGCAAAAGACGGATCAACATAGACCGTTATGTTTGCGGCCGCTGCCGAAGCAAGCTCAAACGATCCTAGACTCCCATGACAGAAAAATTTGGTTGCCATCGGAAGGATGAAAATATCTCTATGTCGAATATTACGGTTTTACACATTTTGAAGCTCAGGTATTTTCAGAGTAGATGCAATTTGAAACTTTAACATTTGTAGCTTTTACATAGCCCGATCGACTGTCGGGCGACTGAACAACGCCGCTTTCAGACCCATGCATGGGTCTGTGAAGCGGGTGGTTGTTCGGTCTTCCGTCACGCCTTGGTGTTCGTCAGTCGAGAAAATAGACAAGCTACCTTTTCGTCAAGAATTGTTAAACTATAATGTCCAGTCAATGCCAATAATCAAACAAAACATTTTGCGAAAAAAGGTTGACAATCAGGATGATCGTGTGCTAAATTATAGAAGCCGTCGCTAAGCGGCGGAAAACAGCAGAGGAAGTTGCGGGAAAACGTATTGACAAACGACAAGTTGCTCAATATAATAAACAATGTCGATTGTCAAACATCATTCCGCAATAGCTCAGCGACGAGCCTCACATCTTCGAATTGGCTGCGAGTTGCCTCGACGCATCTCGCTTTCTTGAATTAGCTGGCAGAGGAAGAGGCAACGAGCACATCGTAAAGATATGCATGACATATAATTTTTTCATCATTCCGCAATAGCTCAGCGGTAGAGCAACCGGCTGTTAACCGGTAGGTCGTAGGTTCGAATCCTACTTGCGGAGCCATTTCTTTGGAGAAGTACCCAAGTGGCTGAAGGGGACGGTTTGCTAAACCGTTAGGTCGTGGCTTTACGGCGCGCGGGTTCAAATCCCGCCTTCTCCGCCACTCCAATACGTATATGCGTGGCCCGTTGGTCAAGTGGTTAAGACACCGCCCTTTCACGGCGGTAACACGGGTTCGAATCCCGTACGGGTCACTGAATAGCGCGGGGTGATCCCCGCGATTTGTGGTCCCGTAGTGTAGTGGTTAACATGCCTGCCTGTCACGCAGGAGATCGCGGGTTCGAGTCCCGTCGGGACCGCCATTGCACTAAATCGCTGGGCCATAGCCAAGCGGTAAGGCAACGGACTTTGACTCCGTGATGCGCTGGTTCGAATCCAGCTGGCCCAGCCATTTTTATGTGTTAAATACATGAGCCATTAGCTCAGTAACGAGCGCTGCATCTTCGAGTTCGCTGCGAGTTGCCTCGACGCACCTAGCTTCTTTGAATAGGCTGGCAGAGGAAGAGGCAGGTAGAGCTAGGTAGTACCTGGAGTGTATACCCAACCATGAGCCATTAGCTCAGTAGGTAGAGCATCTGACTTTTAATCAGAGGGTCGGAGGTTCGAGTCCTCCATGGCTCACCATATTAGCGGGTGTGGCGGAATTGGCAGACGCACCAGACTTAGGATCTGGCGCCTCACGGCGTGGGGGTTCAAGTCCCTCCACCCGCACTGATTAGTCAATATGCGGTCGTGGCGGAATGGCAGACGCGCTAGGTTGAGGGCCTAGTGGGGGCGACCCCGTGGAGGTTCAAGTCCTCTCGACCGCATTTTTTAGATAAACTATTGACAGCAACACAGCGAGTTGCTAAAATATAATCCGTCTCTTTGGTGCAATAATCTATTGCGCTCGTAGCTCAATTGGATAGAGCATCTGACTACGGATCAGAAGGTTAGGGGTTCGAATCCTCTCGAGCGCGCCATCATCGGGAAGTAGCTCAGCTTGGTAGAGCACATGGTTTGGGACCATGGGGTCGCAGGTTCAAATCCTGTCTTCCCGATTTTGTTAAACTAAATATTATGCGGGTGTAGTTTAGTGGTAAAACCTCAGCCACGAGCCTTCACTTCGCCGAATACGCTTCGAGTTGCCCCGACGCATCCAGCTTCTTTGAATCGGCTGGCAGAGGAAGGGGCATGAAAGATTGTGATGGGTGTTTTATCAAAAATTATGCGGGTGTAGTTTAGTGGTAAAACCTCAGCCTTCCAAGCTGATGTCGTGGGTTCGATTCCCATCACCCGCTCCATGAAGAGTCCATAGGATTATTTCGTTCCTTGAAAACTGAACGAAACGAAGCGCGACGAAAAGCGGAGGTCGTTTAGCGCCTTTGGTGCTGCGGCTGAAGCAAAAAGCCAATCAACTTTC
>NZ_JAEIGB010000016.1:0-67379 GCF_022341265.1 Geobacillus sp. YHL | reverse complement strand
CCCCCCCCGCTGCACAAAATCACGTCTATACAGGCACGTTGTATTCTATATAGATGCAATTTAAAGCTTTAACATTTTTCGTTTTTACCGGTCATTGCATCCGACTGCCGAGTGACCGAACAACACCGCTTTCAGACCCATGAATGGGTCTTGGAAAGCGAGTCGTTGTTCGGTCTTCCGTCACGCCTTGGCGTGACGGGGGCAAGCCTGCGGCTTGCCCTCGACAGTCGAAAAATCGATAAGTGGCTTTTCTATCCAAGATATGTTAAACGTTTTGGTTGCATCTATATATATGTTATGCAGCCATCCCTGCCCTTGCTCCTTGCCCGCCGGTTAAAAACCGAGCACCGCCTTGATGAGCGACGTTGTTTGGCCCCCTGGATAGAGGACATAAAGCAGCCAATAGACGACGACCCCGGTTGAGGCGCTGCCAAACCAAATGATGCTGGTGATCGGCCCAAGCCGACGATGGCGGGCCCTCTTGTCTTTCAATCCCGTCCAAATCGTGACAAGGCCAAATACGGCGCCAACTGTCGCCAGCACAATATGGAAAATAAGAAACAGCGTATAGTACACTTTGACGTTCTCCGGCCCGCCAAAGCTCGTATTGCCGATAAACAACGTCCGCGACATGTAAATGGTGAAAAACAGCAAAGCAAACACCGCTGCCGTCAGCATCACCTTTTTATGCGCTTCGATCCGCCTGCGGCTGATCAAATACCACCCATAAGCAACAAGCAAAGCGCTGATCACGATGCAGCTCGTGCTGATTGTCGGTAAAACGGCCATCGCTTCTCTCCCTTTCTTCTTTGTTCATCGTTTAGCGGCCAACCGCGCTTTACAGTTTGGTCGGCCGCAGCTCCATATCCATGCTTGGCTCTTTCTCCCGCTCCTTCCGATACCATTCGGTGAAGATGAAGAACAGCATCGTCCCGTACACGATTTCCTGGATGATTTTCATCAACACTCCGCCGAGCTGCTGGTCATGGAGCGGGGACATCGATAAAAACATTTGCGGCCCGGTCAAATCAAGCGAAGCCAGCGTCCCCTGAGGAACGCATAGAGCCAGCGCGGCCATCCATGCTTTCGGGTCCGTATACGTCGCATAAAGCGGCGTATCGGTAAAAATGATGAGCGCGCAAGCCGGGGTCAACAGCATGCCGTCAGCGAAAATGTAACCCATTTTTTTTAGGCCGGACAACGTTTGCCAATCGGGCAGCTTGTTGACAAGCGGCCACCACATGCAAAACGCGGCAACGAAAATGACCGAGGTAACAAACGCATGCAGCCACATATTCATTTTCACAGCGTCAAAAATGAATGGAACGTGATAAAGCGAAAACAAACCGTTAAACAGCAGCAGCGCCACAATCGGCTTTGTCAACAACCGAAACACGCGGCGCACCGCTGCGAAACGGAACGCTCGCTCATAAAGCGGCGCCGGAATGCCTAAAATAAAACATTGCGGCACGATCAAATACAGCACTGCCATTTGCACCATATGGGCGGTGAACGTCAAATGGCCCATCAAATCCAGCGGAGACCCTTTGCATATATAAAGAAGCGCAATCCCGGTCAAAAAATATGCTTTCTGCTTCCCCGAAACGGCATCACCGAGGCCGAAACGCTGCCGCCATGGCCCGGTGATCCCCATGTACAGCAATGCAACCGCCGCTAACACAAGCAAAAAAAACGGACTCCAAAGGGCGACGGGGCCAAACATTTGCAGCGATTGAAACATACGAATCCCCTCCTGATTGGTCCTTTCCCATTATACTACAAGACGCCGCGCCACAGCTATTCAAAAAAGGGGAAACCGGCGCAAAACCGATTCCCCCTTTTCTTACCACCAAATGACTGTTGTAAACGCCCAAACGAGCAAAAGCATAACCGCCACACCGCCGTAAATAAACATCGCCGGGAATTCGTGGCCTTTATGGCTCATGTGCATGAAATAATACAGCTGAAATGCGACCTGCACGGCGGCTAAAAGCAAAATAAACGGAACGACAAACCAATGGGAAAACTCTTCGTAACCAACGGCGGCGAAGGCGATGAGCGTCAACAAAATCATCAAAACGAATGCAATCATTTGATGGCGCATCTCTTCCGCGTTTTTCCGCCGGCGATACGCCAAATCGACGCGTTCATTTCCTGAATTCGTTTGATTCGCCATACGTTCACCCCACCATTCCCATCAAATATACAACGGTAAAAATGAACACCCAGACAACGTCAATGAAGTGCCAATACAGGCTTGCGACGTAAAATTTCGGGGCGTTGTATAAATTCAACCCACGCTTAGCATTGCGAATCATGAGCGTCAAAATCCAAAGCAACCCGAACGCGACGTGGCTTCCGTGCGTGCCAACGAGCGTGTAGAATGCTGAAGCGAAAGCGCTGGTCGTAAACTTATGGCCTTCATGCACATATTCATTGAACTCGTAAATTTCCAAGCCCAAAAAGCCGGCGCCAAGCAAAACGGTAATGCCAAACCAGAGCTGCATCTTTTTAAAGTCAAAGTTTTTCATATGATAAATGGCATACACGCTCGTCAAGCTGCTGGTTAGCAGCAGCATCGTCGCCATGAACACGACCGGCATTTGGAACAGTTCTTCCGCCGAAGGGCCGCCGTTCGTTTTATCTTTGAGCGCCAAATAGGTGGCGAAGAGAGAGGCGAACAGCACCGTCTCTCCGCCTAAAAAGAGCCAGAAGCCAAGAAACTTATTTTTCCCCTCAAGGGTGGCGCGTTCCGGCGCGGCCGGAAACGTCTCGGCCGTCAATTTTTCCTCTGCATGCATCAGGCGTTCGCCCCCTTCTTCTCAAGTTCAAGCACTTCTTCTTTATGGATGTGGAAGCCGTGATCATCAATCACCGAACGCAAGAACATCGAACCGAGCGTAATGAGCAGGCCGAGAATGCCGACCGGCAAGCCCCATCCGGCGTCATTATGATACGTAAAGCCGAAGGCGGCGACAAACAGACCAAACGCAATGACAAACGGCAGGAACGACGAATTCGGCATATGGATGTCGCCAAGCGGTTCGGCTGGCGTCAATTCTTTTTTGCCTTCCATTTTTTCGAGCCAGAAAGCATCCAAGCCGCGGACAAGCGGTGTTTGCGCAAAGTTGTACACCGGCGGCGGCGAAGCGATCGCCCATTCGAGCGTGCGGCCGTCGCCCCACGCATCGCCCGGCACTTTTTCCCCTTTGGCCGTCGTCACTACAATGTTAATGAGCAAAATGACCGTGGCGGCCGCCATAAAGAACGCGCCGATCGTACTGATCAAGTTGCCAGTCTCCCATCCTTGATGCGGCAAATACGTAAACACGCGCCGCGGCATCCCTGTCAAACCAAGGAAGTGCTGAATAAAGAACGTTAAATGGAACCCGATAAAGAACAGCCAGAACGTAATTTTGCCGAGCGTTTCATTCAGCATGCGGCCAAACATTTTCGGCCACCAATAATGCGTGCCCGCGAGCAAAGCGAACACAACCCCGCCGACGATGACGTAATGGAAGTGCGCAACGACGAAATAGCTGTCATGGTATTGATAGTCCGCCGCCGCCGACGCCAACATGACCCCGGTCACCCCGCCCATGACGAACGACGGGATGAAGGCGACGGCATAATGCATCGGCGTTGTGAATTTGATGCTTCCGCCCCACATCGTAAACAGCCAGTTGAAAATTTTGACTCCTGTCGGAACGGCGATCGTCATCGTCGCGACGGCAAAGATGGCGTTCGCAATCGGCCCCATCCCGACCGTGAACATATGGTGCGCCCATACCATGAACCCTAAGAAAGCAATAAGCACCGTCGCAAACACCATTGACGAATAACCGAACAGCCGCTTGCGCGAGAACGTCGCGAAAATTTCCGAGAAAATGCCGAACGCCGGCAAGACAAGGATGTAGACTTCCGGATGGCCGAATACCCAGAACAAGTGCTCCCAAATGATCGTATTGCCGCCGGCAGCTGGGTTAAAGAAGTTGCCGCCAAACAATCGATCCATCATCATGAAAATCAAGCCGACCGTAAGCGGCGGAAACGCAAACAAGATGAGCGCCGACGTCACAAACGTCGCCCATGTGAACATCGGCATGCGCATAAACGTCATGCCCGGAGCGCGCATGTTGATGATCGTCACAAGAAAGTTAATGGCACCCATGATCGTTCCGAAGCCGGAAATTTGCAGCCCGAGCGTATAAAAGTCGATGCCATGATGCGCTTTTGAGTCAAGCGACAGCGACGCATACGACGTCCAACCAGCGTCCGGTGCGCCGCCTAAAAACCATGAACAGTTCAAAAACAAACCACCGAAGAAAAACATCCAGAATCCAAGAGCGTTCAAAAACGGGAACGCGACGTCGCGCGCGCCGATCTGCAGCGGCACGACTGCGTTCATAAAGGCGAAAACAAGCGGCATCGCAGCCAAGAAAATCATCGTCGTTCCATGCATCGTCAGCACTTCGTTATACAAGCCGCCGACAAGGAAATCGTTGTTCGGCTTGGCGAGCTGAATGCGGATGAACAACGCCTCGAGACCACCGAGCAGGAAGAAAAACCCGCCGGAAATCAAGTACAGATGGGCGATTTTTTTATGGTCGACCGTTGTCAAATAATCCCACAAAACGGCGCCAACACCCTTTTTGCGCGCGATTGTACTCACGGTGAAACCTCCTTCTCATGCTTTATTCCACTTTTAAGCTCATCAAATATTTCGCCAATGCGTCAATTTGCTCTTCCGTCAAGTGGCCATATGTACCCGCCATTTTATTTCCAGGCTTCACGCTATTCGGGTCTCTCAGCCATTTTTTCAGATTTTCTTCGTTATGCTCCAAAATACCGGCGATTCGTTCGCGATCGCCAAAATCCGCCAAGTTCGGCGCCGTGCGCGCTTGCACCGGACGCTTGTCCACAGGCGTCACCGCATGGCAGCCAATACAGCTTTTATTGAAAATCGCTTCCCCTTCTTTGGCGACCGGATCGGTGACAACCGGTTTTTTCGCATTTTGCATCTTTTTCACCCAGGCGTCAAATTGGTCGCGCGGCAACGGCCGAACTTTAAAATCCATCAGCGCATGGGACGGACCGCAAAGCTCCGCACATTTGCCGTAAAAGACGCCGCCGGCTTTATCGGTCGCCTTTTGGTCAAAAACAAGCCAAAATTGGTTTTTGTTGTCGGTGTTCGTATCCATTTTGCCGCCGACCGCCGGAATCCAGAACGAATGTTTGACATCCGACGCAATCAAGTTGAAATACACTTTTTCATTCGTCGGCACGACCAAATCTTGGCTCGTGATAATGCCGTAATCCGGATATTCAAACTCCCACCAGTATTGGTTGGCGCGAACATTGACGACAACTGTATCCTTATCGCGTTTTTTGTCGTTCATCGCCTTGACATCAGCCAGTTTAAACGTGGTTGATACCGTCGGCACGGCCAAAATGAGCAAGAGGATGATCGGAATGACAGTCCAGATAATTTCCAGCTTATGACTTCCTTCCACTTGCTTCGGGATTTTATTTTCTTCCCCCTTGCGCCGCCGGAAGCGGATGACAACGTAAACGAAGATGATCGCCACGACGACAATGACGAGCACCATGATCGATGTGCTCAACAACATGAGCGAATACTGCATGTCCGCTACTTCACCGGCGGGCTGGAGCGTCGATAAAAACGGTTTGCCGCAACCGGCGAGCAACAGCGCCATCATCCCGAACAGGGAAAATAAGCGCCAGTTACAGAGCCCCTTGTTCATAGCCTAATCAAACCCCTCTTTCTTTGATGGATAAATGTATATAAATTCTTTCACTAAAGAAAGAATTTTATCTTAATTCACCAAAGCGTCGCGATGACCATCGCCACGAACAAAATCGTCAAGTAATTGAGCGAATAGACGAACATCCACTTCGCCCATTTGATGTCATCTTTCATTTTCAAACCTGCCAATCCCAGCAGCAGCCAGCCGACATTGAGCAGCGTGGCCACGATTAAAAATGGAACGCCAAGCGAGAACAAGTAAAACGGCAACGGCAGCAAACACGCCACCCAAACGATGATTTGCCGCTTCGTCATGGCGAATCCATGGACGACCGGCAGCATCGGGATGCCGGCGGTGCGGTATTCTTCACACCGCTTCATCGCCAACGCCAAAAAGTGCGGCGGCTGCCACAAAAACATGATTAAAAACAGGATGAACGGAACAATATGGAAATCCGGATCAACCGCCGTCCAGCCGATCACCGGCGGCACCGCGCCGGAAATGCTGCCGACAACGGTGTTGATCGTGTAATGGCGCTTCGTCCAAAGCGTGTATAAAAAGACGTATGTCACCATACCGATCAATCCAACGACGGCAGCCGTAACCGTTGTCATAAGCAAGCTCATCTCGCCGATTGCGACAAGACCAATCCCAAGCCAAAGCACCCGCCGCGGATCCATCGTCCCGGTGACGGTCGGGCGCGCTTTCGTTCGCTCCATATATTGATCAATGTCGCGGTCAATGTAGTTGT
This sequence comes from Geobacillus sp. YHL, assembly GCF_022341265.1. Classification (NCBI taxonomy): domain Bacteria; kingdom Bacillati; phylum Bacillota; class Bacilli; order Caryophanales; family Anoxybacillaceae; genus Geobacillus; species Geobacillus sp. YHL. The sequence goes on along the minus strand of NZ_JAEIGB010000016.1, from coordinate 60,860 downwards.
TGATGGCGCATGAACCCGCGATGACAAGCGCTGCTCCAAACAGTGTGAAAAAGACAAGATGCAGGTTCTCCAAAAAGTGTTCCCCAGTAAAATAAAACGCCAGCCACATCCCGGCGAACGTCGTAATCAAATTGGAATTGACGATTCCGATTTTCACAACAGACGACAACTCTCTCCAAACTGCCTTGACGCTCACATGCGAGCGATGACCGGCATCGGCCGCATCCTGGTGCACCGCTTTCAATTCGGCCATGTCTCCTGTTCCTCCTCGCTGCGCCGCTCCTTGCCCGGCCGGCGCCGTGATGTTGCCTGAAATTCTTTCCAACGCCAAATAGCCAAAACGGGCTGTTTCCTCTTTATATTAAATCACATTTTTTCCTCATCATGTGAACTTTTTTTGAATAATTTGTGTCAAATTTTTGAATCCGTATGCCCCAAACGGTTCATTCGCTTGTCCCATTAATATTTCTAGCAAACTTAATCGACTTATTCAATATGCAAACGTCATTTTGTGTTTCCGGCCGCCATCGTGTAAAATAGATTTGGCTTGGCAGCACGGTTGGCTGCAATAAAATCCATCACTTTACTAATATGGACAAAATCACAGTTTCTCAATACAAGAAGGTGAAGATTTTGCAACGTTCACTGAAATGGTTTGCCTCGGCAACCACGTTGGCAATGTTGTTTGTTTTAATTGGCGGAGCGCTTGTGACCAAAACCGGCTCCGGCATGGGGTGCGGCCGATCATGGCCGCTGTGCAACGGCCAATGGGTGCCGGATCAGATTACGCCTGAGCTCATCATCGAGCTGAGCCATCGACTCGTTTCCGGCTTTGCCGGCATCATGGTGCTCATCCTTTCCATCTGGGCGTGGAGAGCCATTGGCCATGTGCGGGAGACAAAGTTTTTAGCTGTCATATCGTTTGTCTTTCTCGTCTTGCAAGGGCTGATCGGCGCCGCCGCGGTCGTGTGGGGGCAGTCCGATTTCGTCCTCGCCTTGCATTTCGGCATTTCACTCATTTCGTTTGCCGCTGTGCTGCTATTGACGCTATTGATTTTTGAAATCGACAAAACGTTTTCCGCCGCTTCCCTTTCGCTTGACGGCAAAATGCGGTTTCATATTTACGGCATCACCATATACTCATACATCGTCGTCTACACCGGGGCGCTCGTGCGCCATACGAACGCCAGCCTCGCTTGTCCGAGCTGGCCGCTTTGCGCGAAAACGCGCCTCCTCCCGGTTCAGTTTCATGAATGGGTGCAGATGGGCCATCGATTGGCCGCTCTTGTCATCATCATTTGGATCGCTGCCGCCGCGATACATGCCGTCCGCCATTACCGCAGGCAGCCGGTCATCTACTACGGATGGCTCATCGCCCTTTTGCTCGTGCTCGCGCAAATGACAACCGGAGCGCTTGTCGTTTTTACGCAGCTGAATTTATACATTGCCTTGGCGCATGCCTTTTTCATTTCCTGCCTGTTCGGCGTGCTCAGCTATTTATTGCTCTTGGCGCTCCGCACCCGCCGGGCGCCGGTAAAAGCCGCCGACCACTCAGCCGAGGAAGCGGCGCCGGCCACGTTGAAATGACGGCCATCCATCCGCAAACAAAAAGGGATGCCCGCCAAAACTTGGGCACCCCTTTTTTTGTTCGGTATAGACCGTTTCATTTGGACAGCTCAATCAGCAAATCGCCCGCCTGAATGGCGTCGCCGCTTTTGACGTAAATGTCTTTGACAATGCCGGCAAACGGCGCCTGCACCGTCGTTTCCATCTTCATGGCTTCCGTTACCATCAAATGGTCGCCTTTGTCGACTTTTTCCCCTTTCTCCACGAGCACTTTCACCACCGTGCCCGGCATCGTGGCGGCAATGTGGTTCGGATTCGTCCGATCGGCCTTGATGCGCTCAGCAACGGCCGCTTTGATGCTTTCATCGCGGATGATGACTTCGCGCGGCTGGCCGTTCAGCTCGAAGTAAACGACGCGTGTGCCGTCCGCCTGAGGCTGGCCGATGGAGACGAGTTTGACGATGAGCGTTTTGCCGCGCTCGATCTCCACTTCAATTTCCTCGCCAAGGCGCATGCCATACAGGAACGTCGGTGTATCGAGCACTGAAATATCGCCGTATTTTTCGACCGTTTCGGCATATTCCAAAAACACTTTCGGATAAAGCGCATAGGCAATGGCGTCAAAGTCGGTCACTTCGCGGCCGAGCTTGTCATACAGCTCCCGCTTGATTTGCTCGAAATCAACCGGCTCAAGCAGCTCGCCCGGGCGAACGGTGATCGGTTCGCGCCCTTTCAAAATAATGCGCTGCAACTCTTTCGGAAACCCGCCATGCGGCTGGCCTAAATAGCCTTCGAAAAACTCCACGACCGAGTCTGGGAAATTAAGCGTTTCGCCGCGTTCAAAAATGTCTTGCTCCGTCAAATTGTTTTGCACCATGTAAAGCGCCATGTCGCCGACGACTTTCGATGATGGCGTCACTTTGACGATGTCGCCGAACAAGTCGTTGACGCGGCGGTACATTTCTTTCACTTCATCCCACCGATCGCCGAGGCCGACCGCTTTCGCCTGCTGTTGCAGGTTGCTGTACTGGCCGCCTGGCATCTCATGCATGTATACTTCCGTATGCGGCGCGTTCATGCCGCTTTCAAACTCTTGATAAAATTTGCGCACGTCTTCCCAATAGCGGGCCAACTGCTCAAGGCCGTAAATATCAACCTCCGGCGCCCGCTCCGTTCCTTCAAGGGCATAGTAGAGCGTATTGGCGCTCGGCTGCGACGTCAAGCCGGCCATCGAGCTGACGGCGACATCGACGATATCGACGCCGGCTTCGATCGCTTTGGCGTACGTGTAAATACCGTTGCCGCTCGTATCGTGCGTATGCAAATGGATCGGAATGCTGACCGTCTCCTTAAGCGCGGAAATGAGCACGTACGCCGCCTGCGGCTTCAACAGACCAGCCATATCCTTAATGCCTAAAATGTGCGCTCCGGCTTGCTCGAGCTCTTTCGCCAAGGCTTTGTAATAATCCAAATTGTACTTCGGCCGATTCGGGTCTAAAATATCGCCCGTATAGCAAATAGCCGCCTCGGCGATTTTGCCGCTTTGCCGGACGGCATCGATCGCCACCGTCATCCCTTTCACCCAGTTTAGGCTGTCGAAAATGCGGAACACATCAATGCCGGCTTGCGCTGATTTGTCGACGAACTCGCGGATGACGTTGTCGGGATAGTTTTTATACCCCACGGCGTTGGCCGACCGAAGCAGCATCTGGAACAGCACGTTTGGAATGCGCTCGCGCAGCTTCAGGAGGCGGTCCCACGGATCCTCCTTCAAAAAGCGGTACGCCACATCAAACGTCGCCCCGCCCCACATCTCAAGCGAGAATAAGTTGGGCAGCAAACGCGCCGTCGGCTCAGCGATCCGCAACAAGTCGATCGTGCGGACGCGGGTCGCCAACAACGACTGATGAGCGTCACGGAACGTCGTATCGGTCAAGAGCACGCGCGGCTGCTCTTGGATCCAGCGAACAAGCCCTTCAGGTCCGCGTTCATCCAAAATTTGCTTCGTTCCCGCTGGGATCGGTTCCGTTTGGCTCACCTTCGGCACGCGCGGTTTGTCAAACACCGGCTTTTTCTTTTTGCCGATGCCAGGGAAGCCGTTGACCGTCACGGTGCCGATGTACGTAAGCATTTTCGTCCCGCGGTCTTTTCGGCGCGGGAATACAAACAATTCCGGCGTCGTATCGATAAATGACGTATCGTATTCCCCCGACAAAAATTTCGGATGCTGAACGACGTTTTCCAAAAACGGAATGTTCGTTTTAATGCCGCGGATGCGGAATTCGCGCAAGTTGCGCAGCATTTTTCTTGCCGCCTGCTCAAACGTCAACGCCCATGTCGACACTTTCACGAGCAGCGAATCGTAATACGGCGTAATGACCGCCCCTTGGAAGCCATTGCCGGCGTCCAAGCGCACGCCAAAACCGCCGCCGGAACGGTACGCCATAATTTTTCCCGTATCCGGCATAAAGTTGTTGAGCGGATCTTCCGTCGTCACCCGCGACTGAATGGCGTAGCCGTTGATGCGGATGTCTTCCTGCTTTGGAATGCCGACTTCCGGGCTGTGGAGCGAAAATCCGTCGGCGATTAAAATTTGCGACTGGACGATGTCAATCCCGGTGATCATTTCGGTGATCGTATGCTCAACTTGAATGCGCGGATTGACTTCGATGAAATAAAACTCATCTCCGGAGACGAGAAACTCAACCGTGCCAGCGTTGACGTAGCCGACGCTTCTCATGAGCCGGACCGCCGCCTCGCAAATGCGCTCGCGCAGCTCGTCCGACAACGAGACGCTCGGCGCGACTTCCACGACTTTTTGATGGCGGCGCTGCACCGAGCAGTCGCGTTCATAAAGGTGAACGATGTTTCCTTCGTGGTCGCCCAAAATTTGCACTTCAATATGCTTCGGCTTTTCGATCAGCTTTTCAACATAAACGTCATCGCTGCCAAACGCCGCTTTCGCTTCCGACTTAGCCCGCTCAAACGCTTCCTTCACTTCCGACTTTGAGCGGACGATGCGCATGCCCCGGCCGCCGCCGCCAAGCGCCGCTTTAATGATGATCGGGTATCCGTGCGTCTCAGCAAAACGGACGACGTCTTCAAGGCCGCCGACCGGTCCATCGCTGCCCGGGATGACCGGAATGCCCGCCTTCATGGCCGCATGGCGCGCTTTCACTTTATCGCCGAACATATCCAAATGTTCTTCGTTCGGGCCGATGAAAATAATCCCCTCTTCGCGGCACCGTTTGGCAAATTGAATGTTTTCCGACAAAAACCCATAACCCGGGTGGATGGCATCGACATCGTGGGCTTTGGCGATCTCAATGATGCCTTCGATGTCCAAGTAGGCTTCGATCGGTTTTTTCCCTTCCCCGACTAAATACGCCTCATCCGCTTTGTAGCGGTGGTACGATCCGGCGTCTTCCTTTGAATAAATCGCCACGGTGCGGATATCAAGCTCCGTGCAGGCGCGGAAAACGCGAATGGCGATCTCTCCCCGGTTGGCTGCCAGCACTTTGCGAATTCGTCTTGTCCTCATTCTGTCCCTCCTCCTTTATTTAATAAAAGTATAAAAGTTTTGCCGATTTGTAAATACACTTTCTAAAAAGTCAGACCTCTTTTCTGTTTGCTGACCATCGTTTTTTCCGCTTTTTTATACCGTTGTTCGTACTTTGCAAACATCGAAATGTTCACCAAAAGACCGAGCGAAGCCATGGTCAGGACAAGCGACGTTCCCCCATAGCTGACGAGCGGCAGCGGCACCCCTGTAATCGGAATAAGGCCAACGACCCCACCAACGTTAATGAACGTTTGAAAGCCGATCATGACGGAGATGCCGATCGCAAGCAGACTCCCAAACGCATCGTGGGAGCGGCGGGCAATCCAAAGCCCGCGCAGCACGATAAACGCCAATAACCCAAGCGTGAACGCTACACCGAATAATCCGAGCTCTTCGGCGATGACCGCCATAATAAAATCGGTGTGCGACTCTGGCAGGTAGCCGTATTTTTGAATGCCTTTGCCAAGCCCCACTCCTTTCAGCCCGCCAAGCCCGATCGCCAAATACGAATTCACGAGCTGGTAGCCATCGCCGTTTGCGTATTGAAAGGGATCCAAAAAGCTGTAAAGACGCGATACCCGTTCAGGAGAAAAAATTTTTTTGCCCGCAACCGGGAGCCAAAACGGTGACAGCACCGTCCCGATCAATGTAAAAAAAAGCAGCTGCTTTAGAAGCAACACGAGGCGCAAACCGGACGAAACAATGATGCACATCGCGATGGCAAACACGATCGCCGCCGTTCCGAAGTCAGGCTGTATGGCAATCAGGAAACAAATCACCAATGTATAATAAATGGGGAACAAATTGCTTTTCGCCGGCTCGGCCAGCCGCTTCCGCTTGTTGGCGAACGCTGCGGCCAAGTATAAAATCAGACCGAGCTTCGCGAGCTCCGCCGGTTGGATCGAAAGCGCCCCGACGCGAAACCAGCTTGTTGCGTTGTTGGCCGTATGGCCGAGAAAAGCGACGGCGATCAGCATCAATGGAGAAGCAAAAAAGACGAGTTTCACCCATCGCTCCGCCCGCCACACTTTATACGGAATCGCCATCATGATGGCGAACGCGATGAATCCGGCAATCAGCCACAGTTTTTGCCGCTCGTAAAAATAGTCGCTTGGCACTTCAAAGCGGATGACAGCGGTGACCATGCTTGAGCTGTACACCATAATCAATCCGAACAACGACAGCATGATGACCGCGGTGATCAGCGGATAATCATAGCACTTCAATACTTTTTTCCATAATTGTCGTTCCATCGTTCCTCTTCCCTGTGAACATGTATGTACTTAAAATCATTCGCAGCGGCGCGCTGTTTTCCTGCCGAAAAACAGAAAAACTCAAACGACGGGAAACCAATCGTTTGAGTTGTTTTATATATCCTTTATCGCACGCGCTTTTTGGCCACGGCCTCGTGCAACGTGGAAAGTTCGCGCTCAAGCCGGTCAAGGAGCGCCTTTCCGTCTTTCGCCTCCACAAGCCCGAGGCGCACCGCAAAATCAATTTCCCGTGACAACCCGAACATTTGCGTGTCAAGCACTTCTTCATACACCGGACATTGCGGCATCGTCAAATGGTCCATTTGCACGCGGATGAGTTGGATGATTTTCTCTGCATCCGCTTGTAAAAGCGCGTACGCCTTCTCCCGATAGCTCATCGATTCGTCCGTCACATCGATCCCTCCGTTCTCTCCCCTATCCTTCTTTACATCTTAACGTGAAACAAGCCATTTTGCAAGTTGAAACCGTTGACAGCAACCGGGCCTGGAACATGACAAGCTCTTTCATTATTATTATACTAAAAACGGTGGGAACATGCAGAGGAGAGGTGTTTCATGAACGATATTATTGTGCTGACAGGAAAGGTGAAGTTTACGATCACGCTTGACCCCGGCGTCTGGATTTTCGACGACCGGAAAGTGGACATGGATGCGTATTTTTCGGAGCCGGCTCCACAGCCGACGGAAGCGGAGCAAGAGGACGAGGAAATCAAAAAGCTGTCGGCATTTTGGGACCGGGAAATTCAAGAGGGCGCGGTTTTTCCGCCGACGTTGAAAACGGAGCGGCGCTTTTTGAAGGAGAAAATCATCACCGGCTCGTTCGGCATGCCGTTCGCCCCATTTTTGCGAAACGCTGAGCCGCATGAAGACGCGTCTGAACTTGTCATTGAGACGGAACATGGAGAAACCGTGATCCCTCTGGAAAAGGCGTACGACCTGATTTTCGCTTTTTCCCAAAACGGAAAACCGTTGCGCGACGACGGTCCGGTGCACATTTATTTTGGCGACGGCTCCAACCGCGAGGCGCCGATTACTCATGTGCGTCGGCTCGTCGTCCGATGACCGGGCGCCCCATGAAGGGGCGGCCCGGTGTTTGAGCTTTTGACGCCTTCAACCGCCTTAAGCGCTTTGACCCCAGATGTTTTCCACAGCGCCCCAGGCGGCGGGCGCCTTTCGAAACGTTCGCGGCGTCGGGCCGCGCGCCTGGCACCCGTTCTTTAACGGCGGATGCTCTGAGGAACGCCTAGCTACAGCAAATCAGCGGCAAGCTGTGCGAGCGCCGAACGCTCCCCTTTGACGAGCCGGATATGGCCGGCGATTTTTTGGTCTTTAAACTTTTCGACGACGTACGTCAACCCGTTGTTATATTCATCCAAATACGGATGGTCGATCTGTTCCGGATCGCCCATTAAAATAATTTTACTTTTCTCCCCAACGCGTGTCAAAATCGTCTTCACTTCATGCTTCGTTAAATTTTGCGCCTCATCAATGATGATAAACTGCTCCGGCAGGCTCCGGCCGCGGATGTACGTGAGCGCCTCCACTTCAATCGAGCTCATGCCGGCTAAAATCGCATCGAGCTCCCCCGGTTTTTTCGTGTTGAACAAGTATTCCAAGTTGTCAAAAATCGGCTGCATCCACGGGCGCAGCTTTTCTTCCTTTTCCCCCGGCAGAAAGCCGAGATCTTTCCCCATCGGCACAATCGGCCGAGCGACGAGCAATTTTTTGTATGTGCGCAAATCTTCCGTTTGCATCAACCCCGCGGCAAGGGCAAGCAACGTCTTGCCCGTTCCGGCTTTGCCGATTAGCGTCACAAGCGGAATGTCGTCGCGCATGAGAAGCTCAAACGCCATCGTCTGCTGCACGTTGCGCGGGCGAATGCCCCATATATGTTCGTGATGGAAGATGAGCTTTTTCACTTTTTTGCCGTTTTGGTCGACAATGCCAATCGCTGACGCCGAGCTGCCAAACGCGTCTTTCATAATGATGAACTGGTTCGGATAAAACGGGTGGTCGGCGATATCAGCGAGCACGAGCTCCCCTTTGTCGTAAAACCGCTGCAGGTGGTCCTTTCCTATGTACAGCTCCAAAAATCCGCTGTAAATATGGTCGACATCAACGACGCGGTCGCTTAAAAAGTCTTCTGCCTGCAGCCCGATGGCATCCGCTTTGACGCGCACGAGCGCATCCTTGCTCACCAAAATGACAGAGCGTCCATCTTCCTTCGCCTGCTCTTCAAGCGATAAATTTTTCGCCACCGCCAGAATGCGGTTGTCATTTGTTTTTTCGACAAAAATTTCTTGCAGTTGATGAAACGAACGATGGTTCAACTCAATGCGAAGCGCCCCTCCGTTTTCAAGCGGAATTTTTTCATGCAGCTTGCCGTTTTCGCGCAGACGGTCGATGAGCTTTGACACTTGGCGGGCATTCCTACCAATTTCATCCATATATCGCTTTTTCGAATCCACTTCCTCAAGCACGACCGCTGGAATGACGACCTCATTATCCTCAAACGCGAAAATCGAATACGGATCTTGCAACAGCACGTTCGTATCGAGCACGTAAATTTTTTTTCCCAAATTCCGCTTCCCCCCATGTGAGTTTTTCATGTTTTTCCGTTGGATGGGAATGGCTGTAATACAACATATGAAAACATGTATAAAGATAGAAGGACATTTGCAAACTAAAGAAAAAAAGTCGAGGTGGCCCATTATGAAGAGAAACTGCTGGCTCGCCGTTTTCTTCCTCCCCCTTTTGATTTTCAGCGGCTGCACGTTTGGAAACGATCATGAAGCGAACGAGTCCAATCGTTCACTCGTGCGCGTCAAAAATACAGTCGATGAACGCATCGAGAATAAATCCGGGCAAGAGATCGCCCGCCGGCTTGCAGAAATCGCCGACCGTGTTCCAAACGTTCACAATGCCGCCGCGCTCGTCGTCGGCAAATATGCCATCGTCGGCATTGACGTCGGCGCCAATATGGATGCCTCGCGCGTCGGCACCATCAAATATTCCGTCGCCGAAGCATTGCAAAAAGATCCGTACGGCGCGAACGCTATTATTGTCGCTGACCCAGATCTTTACACCCGCGTGCGCAACATCGGCCGGCAAATCGATGAGGGGAGGCCGGTGCAAGCGTTCATGAACGAAATCGCCGACATCGTCGGACGAGTGATGCCGGAAGTGCCGAGCGACTTGTTTGAAACGACGCCGAAGCCGACCGAAGAAAATGACGGACAGCTGAACGAACGGGAGGAGCGGCAACTGAACGAACAGCAAAACAAGCAATCGAATGAACATTTAAATCGATAAACGGTTTCTGTGTGGGTTATAATGGAACAGAAAGCGCGGCTCATTTCCGAGGAAAGCGGGAGTGAAATGCATTTGAATCAACAAACGATGGCGGGAAATGTGGTATAATGGGAACGAAAGAACACTCTACCATTTCGCGTTTGGATGTATTGAGGTGAACAATGAGAGTCAAATGCGTGCTTTGCGACCAAATCGATACGATCGACGATGAATCGCCGCTCGCCAAGCGGCTGCGCAACCGCCCGATCCACACGTACATGTGCCGCGAATGCCACGACCGCATCGCCGAAAAAACGAAACAGCGGCTGGCAACAGGAAAGTTCCGCTTCTATCGCGGCCGCCGCGCAGACGATGATTGGTGATCCTGCAAAAAAAAACGGTGCGGAAGAGCGATCGCTTTTCCGCGCCTTTTTGGTTGTCATCATCCATACTTTTCCGGTTCGGCTTCGATCTGCCGCCACATCGCCTCAGCCAGCTCAAGCGGGAAACACGCCGCCTTTGTTTCCCCGCCGCGCACATATTCGACGATGTATTGCCCATTCGTTTCATCTTTGACGGCGTCTACGGCCGTCACACCAAAGTCGTTTTCCAAGATGGCGCGGAAAAACGAGGCCGTATCGCGCGCCGCCGCATCGTGCGGACGGGCTTTGGCGACGATGTGGATCGTCAGCCAGTTATAAAGGGCATCCTGCACGGATTTCATGACTTTTCTCCCTCTTTCGCCTGCTTCAGGCGCACTTTATAAATGATTAATACGAGGGCGGCGACGGCCAATCCTTCTGCCACCGGCAAAAAGACGGCAAAAAAGGTCAAAACCGTGCAGCCAAGCGCCAGCAAGACGTAAATGATGACGTTTTTCAACAGCGGCAGGCGGCGGGCAAAACCGAGTCGATACACAAGCGCGGCAAGCAACAACACTGTCACATACAATAGCCACATACCTCGCTCGGGATGATCGTGCACCTTATAAAGCGAGGCGAAAAACGTGAGCCGTTCGAGCACATTCACATCATTCCCCTCCCGTTCATCCTAATAGCGCCCTTCTCCAAGGCGTTTTCGATTGTTCGCAAACTAAAGACGCGCGCATGGCGCTTCCGGCTATTTCGCCTGCTCAACCGCTTTCTTTTTCTTCTCCGCCTTTTCACGCTCGCTTTTATTCAAGATTTTTTTGCGCAACCGGATCGAGGCTGGCGTCACTTCACAATATTCATCATCATTCAAATACTCGAGCGCTTCTTCAAGCGTCAACAGACGCGGCTTTTTCATCGTCACCGTCTGTTCTTTCGTCGATGAACGCATGTTGGTGACATGTTTTTCGCGGCAAATGTTGACGACCAGGTCGTTTTCGCGGTTATGCTCGCCGACGATCATCCCTTCGTACACTTCAGTGCCCGGCTCAACAAAAATGGCGCCGCGATCCTCAAGTTGCATGATGCTGTAAGCCGTCGCCTTTCCGGTTTCCATCGAGACGAGCACCCCTTGGCGGCGGCCGCCGATGGCGCCAGGCTGCACGGGGGCATAATGGTCAAACGAATGGTTTAAAATTCCATATCCGCGCGTCAACGACATAAATTCACTCCGATAGCCGATCAAGCCACGCGACGGCACAAGGAAGACGAGACGCACCTGCCCGTTGTCGCCGTGCACCATATCGACGAGCTCGCCCTTGCGGCTGCCGAGCGACTCCATGATCGCTCCCGTATATTCCTCCGGGATGTCAATGACGACCCGCTCGATCGGCTCGCACGTGACACCGTCAATCTCTTTTAGAATGACTTCCGGCTTCGATACTTGCAGTTCGTATCCTTCGCGGCGCATGCTTTCAATCAAAATCGCCAAATGAAGCTCCCCGCGGCCGGAGACAATCCACGCATCCGGCGACTCGGTCGGCTCAACGCGCAGACTGACATCCGTCTCCAGCTGGGTGCGAAGCCGCTCCTCCAGCTTTCTCGCCGTCACGTATTTGCCTTCGCGCCCCGCAAACGGGCTGTTGTTGACGAGAAACGTCATTTTCAACGTCGGCTCATCGATGCGAAGCGGCGGCAGCGGCTCTTGATGATCGGGCGGGCAAACCGTTTCACCGACATTGATGTCCTCCATCCCGGCGACCGCGACGATGTCGCCAGCGTGCGCTTCTTCAATCTCAATCCGCTTCAACCCAATAAAACCAAACAGCTTCGTGACACGAAACATCTTGACGGCACCGTCGCGCTTTAAGAGAGCGACTTGCTGGCCTGTTTTCATCGTGCCGCGGAAAATGCGGCCGATGCCGATGCGTCCGACATATTCATTATAGTCGAGCAACGCCACTTGAAACTGCAACGGTTCGTTGCGGTTGTCCGCCGGCGCCGGAATATGCTCGATGATCGTCTCAAACAAGGCGGTCATGTCACCGTCCTGGCGATCCGGATCGAGGCTTGCCGTCCCGCGCAGCGCCGATGTGTACACGACTGGAAACTCGAGCTGCTCCTCAGAAGCACCAAGTTCGATAAACAGGTCGAGCACCTCATCAACGACTTCCGCCGGCCGAGCAAATTCGCGGTCGATTTTGTTGACGACGACGATCGGCACAAGCTGCTGCTCAAGCGCCTTTTTCAGCACAAACCGCGTCTGCGGCATGCAGCCTTCATACGCATCGACGACAAGCAAGACGCCGTCGACAAGGCGCATGATCCGCTCCACTTCCCCCCCGAAATCAGCGTGTCCCGGCGTATCCAAAATGTTGATGCGCGTTCCTTTATACAAGACAGCCGTGTTTTTGGCCAAAATCGTAATGCCGCGCTCCCGCTCCAGATCGTTGCGGTCAAGCGCCCGCTCCGCGACTTGTTCGTTTTCGCGGAACGTCCCTGACTGCCGAAGCAGCTGATCAACGAGCGTCGTTTTCCCATGGTCGACGTGAGCGATGATCGCGATATTGCGGAGATCGATTCGTTTGTTCGTCAATGTCGGTCACTCCTGTTCGGCAAACTGCTTGTCTATTATATCACAACCGATAGAAAATCGGCATGTTTTCCTGTACACTAGAAAAAGACGCCCACTTTGCCAGAAAGGAGTCAACCCAGTCAACTACCCCCACTTAGCTAACGCTTGAAGTGGGGGCTTGCCACTCCCCAGAAGTGCAAACGGACTTCGTCCTCCTTCCTTGACTTGGGGTTGCATCAGGGGGCAGGTTGACGACTACCCAACGACGCAGGTCATGCCTGCATCGTTACCGATTCTCTCGGTGTGTCTGTTGGCAGTACTTGGCTTCCACACACAACAGACGGACCTACGCTCGATGTTTTACGTTGCAACGTTTCCTGCAACCAACTCCATACATCGAGTAGCAGCTATTGGAGTGCCTTTATTGAACGGTTTTCTCCACGCCTTTATTCTATCATATACAAAAGAAAGGGGGAACGCGCATTCCTCTCCCACTTACTCCCTTTGGTCGTTGAAGTGGGAGTCTCCTGCGCGAAATAGGATGAAACGGATCGAGCCTGTACCGCTGTTGCTCGCCATTCTTGCCGTCGCCGCCATCATGGCGATCGGCGTCTTCATCGCCGAGCAAAGTTTGATCGGCATCGCCGCTTCCACGGTCATCTTGATCGCCGCCATGGGCGCCGGGTTCGCCCATAAAAAACGGACGCGTTGAAAAACGGGACAAGCTGGATGCTTGTCCCGTTTTCGCGATTTCGCGCCTCATCAATCGTGAAGATAGCGCCGCAAAATTTCTTCGTGCACCCCAGGTTTCGCAGCAAGCACCGAATTGCGGCCAAGCAGATCCAGCGGCTTCCCGTCAAGGGTCGTCACCATTCCGCCCGCTTCTTCAATCAAAATCATCCCGCCGGCGAAATCCCACGGCGACAGGCGCGGCGAAATGTAGGCGTCCAAACGGCCGGCGGCAACATACGCGAGCTCAAGCGCCGCTGAACCATACGAGCGCGTGCCGCGCGCCTCTTTCGCCAGCCTCATGAGCGGGCGATGGTCGAGGCGCTTGTTTTCCATGAGCCATGTCCCGTTGATGGCGATGATCGACTCCGCCACTGGCGCGGGCTGCAGGAGGCCGAGCGGCTCCCCGTTCAAAAACACCCCCCGCCCTTTTTGCGCCGCATACAGTTCGTCAAACACGACGTCATACACGTAGCCGAGCTGCCCGATGCCATCTTCAAAAATGCCGATCGATACAGCAAAATGGCGCCGCTGATGAACGAAATTCATCGTGCCGTCGATCGGGTCAATCACCCAAACAACGCCGTCCAAGGCATCGATCCGGTCGCCAAATCCTTCTTCCCCCAACAGGCGGTGGCTAGGGAACTGGCGACGGATGTGCTCGGCGAAAAACTGCTCAATGGCGCGGTCAACATTCGTCACTAAGTCGTTCGGGTTCTCTTTCGCTTCCACCGTCAGCTGTTTGGCAAACGAGGCGCGGATGCGCTTTCCTGCTTCGTCGATCCATTGCCGGGCGTATCGGTCGATTTCTTCCCATTTTTCTGCCATATTGATTCCTCCTGCCTTCGGTTATGTATAGATCGCAACCGGAACGGGGGCGGATGCGGCTCAAGAAAAAAACGAACCGGAAAGATGGTTCGCCTTGAATCAGAATCATACTTGAAGGCGCATCAGTTCTTGGCGCAGCTTTTCAAGCCGCCGTTTGCACTCTTTTTTCTTTTCTTCATCGTTTTCCATCATGGCCTCGTACAGCGTCGCTAATTCGTAATCGAGTTCGAGCCGCAACACCGCCATGCGTTTGTCTCCATCTGGTCGCTTCAGCGAATTGGCGGTTTTTTTCATATTCGTCCGCACCCCTTTCTCGATCATCCGCTAAACTTCCGGCGCCCGTCACGAATGTGCTGCTTCATTTTGTTTTATATTATATTATGTGGAAAAAGGGGTGTATGCAACTAATTTGTGCGTTTACCTACCGCGCTTCCGTTGTGGCTCGAATGATACCACAGCGATAATCCCAGGGGAACTATGACCATCAATGATTTCTTGTGTTGACCAGTCGTAGGAAAATGGATAGGAATAACCCATTGTTCCACCTCCACCGTTAGTTTGCCCAACGGCGCCGAATTTGTTCCGCCTCTTCCATCATGCGGGCAAACAACTCAGCGACGGACGGAACGTCGTGAATGAGCCCGATCGCCTGCCCGGCCCAAGCGAATCCTTCGTCCACCTTTCCTTCGTAAATGAAGCGCCGGTTCGCTTCTCCGCTAATATATTCTTTTAAATCATCATACGTACCGCCTTGGCGCTCGATTTCCAATATTTTTTCCGCCCAGGCGTTGGCCAGCACCCGCCCTGGCGCCCCGAGCGACCGTTTAATGATGACCGTATCGTTTTCGGTGGCGTTGAGAATCATTTCTTTATATGCGGGATGAGCATGAACACATTCTTTCGTGGCGATAAACCGCGTTCCCATCTCAATCCCTTCCGCTCCAAGCGCCAATGCCGCCATCAACCCGCGTCCATCGGCGATGCCGCCCGAGGCGATGACCGGAATCGATACGGAGTCAACGACTTTCGGAATAAGGACGAACGTGCCAGTATCGTATTTGCCGAGATGCCCGCCCCCTTCCTGACCGACGACCATCACCGCATCAGCACCGAGCTCCTCTGCTTTCACTGCCTGGCGGACGGCGGCAACGAGCACGAGCTTTTTCACGTTCGTTCCTTTCAATTGTTCAAAAAACGGCGCCGGATTGCCGCCGGTGACCGAAACGACCGGCACCCCCTCATCAAGCGCTGCTTCAAGCATATGAGCAAACGGGCGGCCGTGCTGGCCAATGGCGAAATTGACGCCGAACGGCCGATCGGTTTTTTCCTTCACCTTGCGGATTTCCTCGCGCAGTTGCTCCGGTCCATCGAGCGACATCGCCGTAATTTGTCCGAGCCCACCGGCGTTCGAGACCGCTGCGGCCAAATCAGCGTACGCCAAGTAAGCGAGCCCCCCTTGAATGATCGGATATGTAATGCCGAGCAGCTCTGTCACCCTCGTTCTCCATTTCATTTCGATAACGCCCCCTTTTTGCTTTGTCTTTCTTTTATTTCTCTCTTGAACCGCTGTTTTCCTTTTTCAGCGTCCATTCATTTCTTCTTTGCAAACGGAAAAATCCATGCTATAATGCACTTGTTTTATCCTCGAGATAAAGAGGTGTGAAAAACCATTGTCGCAACTCGAGACACCATTGTTTACCGGTTTGTTGGAGCATATGAAAAAAAATCCGGTTCAATTTCACATTCCCGGCCATAAAAAAGGGGCCGGCATGGATCCGGAGTTTCGCGCTTTCATCGGAGACAACGCCTTGGCGATTGATTTAATCAACATCAGCCCGCTCGATGACTTGCACCATCCAAAAGGGATGATCAAACGGGCGCAGGAGCTCGCTGCCGAAGCGTTCGGCGCCGATTATACGTTTTTTTCCGTGCAAGGAACGAGCGGCGCCATCATGACGATGGTCATGTCGGTCGCCGGGCCGGGCGATAAAATCATCGTGCCGCGCAACGTCCATAAATCGGTCATGTCGGCCATTGTCTTTTCTGGAGCGACGCCGATTTTCATTCATCCCGAAATCGACAAGGAGCTTGGCATTTCCCATGGCATTACGCCGCAAGCAGTGGAAAAAGCGCTCCGCCAGCACCCGGACGCCAAAGGGGTGCTCGTCATCAACCCGACGTACTTTGGCATTGCCGGCGATTTGAAAAAAATCGTCGATATCGCCCACTCGTACAACGTTCCGGTGCTTGTCGACGAAGCGCACGGCGTGCACATTCATTTTCATGAGGACTTGCCGCTCTCAGCGATGCAAGCGGGCGCCGATATGGCGGCGACAAGCGTCCATAAGCTCGGCGGATCGCTGACGCAAAGCTCGATTTTGAATGTGCGCGAAGGACTCGTCTCCGCGAAACACGTGCAGGCGATTTTAAGCATGCTGACGACGACTTCAACGTCGTACTTGTTGCTCGCTTCGCTTGATGTCGCCCGCAAACAGTTGGCGACGAAAGGGCGTGAACTCATCGACAAAGCCATTCGACTCGCCGACTGGACGCGTCGGCAAATCAACGAGATTCCATATTTGTACTGCGTCGGCGAAGAGATTTTAGGCACGGAAGCAACGTACGACTACGATCCGACAAAGCTCATCATTTCGGTTAAAGAGCTCGGGCTGACCGGCCATGACGTCGAACGGTGGCTGCGCGAAACGTACAACATTGAAGTCGAGCTTTCCGATTTATACAACATTTTGTGCATCATCACCCCGGGCGATACCGAACGGGAGGCGAGCCTGCTCGTTGAAGCGCTCCGCCGCTTGTCGAAGCAGTTCAGCCATCAGGCAGAGAAAGGGATCAAGCCGAAAGTGCTCCTTCCGGACATCCCGGCGCTCGCCTTGACGCCGCGCGATGCGTTTTACGCCGAAACGGAAGTCGTACCGTTTCACGAATCGGCCGGCCGAATCATCGCCGAATTTGTGATGGTGTATCCGCCTGGCATTCCAATTTTTATTCCAGGCGAAATCATCACGGAAGAAAACTTGAAGTATATTGAGACGAACTTGGCTGCCGGCCTCCCTGTCCAAGGGCCGGAAGACGACACGTTGCAGACGTTGCGTGTCATTAAGGAATATAAACCGATCCGCTGACCGCACAAGCCGGTTTGCCTGGCTTGTGCTTGTTTGCCAAAAATAAACGGCGCGCATGTGACTTGTCGACATGCGCGCCTCTATCCGTTCCTTTCCCCCATCGGTTTGACCGTTTTATTCTTTTTCTCCGCCCTCATTGTCATGCTCGCAGCAATCACATTTCCCATAAAGCGTCGTCACTTTTTCATCTTCGAAATATGCAATCGTCGCATCACACGTTTGACATACGATCGTGCCCATCCCCAAAACCCCTTTGTGATGATAAATTCGCTTGTTGATTTCATAATAATATATCACATTTCAATTGTCAATCCTAATTTGTATATCACATTTAATAAAAAAGAACTTTTTTGAAAACGCCCTTTTTCCATTTATTGTCCGCCAACATATGGTACAATAAGGATAAAGACGCAATGGAAATGGTGGGAGGGGAAGGAATGATGAACACCGATCTAAAGCTGCCTGCGGGGAAAACGATGACCATCGAGGACGTCAAACAGCTGCTCGAGCGCTACCAGATGGCGCTCAAAAAGACAGGGGAACAGCTTGGTTGGGCGTACGAACAGGCCGCCTTCCCGTATACGGTCCGCATACACGAATCCGTTCTCTACTTGCAAGGCGACGGCCGCTTGTACAAAGGGATGGCGATTTCCGTGCGAACAGCTGGAGAAGAGACATTCATTGACATCGCACTGCCGCCGGGGGCGACGCATGGGGATAAAGGGAAGGCCAATGAATTCAGCAAATGGCTGGCGAAAACGCTCGGCGGTGAACTGCACTTGTTCAGCGGCCGGACAATGGTGTTTGGCAGCGCGTAAACAGCGGGCATTCGACCGCTGTTTTTTATTGAACGGCCTGCCAAATGACATGCTGACCGGCAAAGTACACCGCCGCCGTCCCAATCGTCGTCAGCGCCGCCTTGCGCGTCGCCAAGCCGAGCTGGCGGGCCAGCAAAAACGCGATGTACATAAAGATGCACAGCATCAGCCCGCGGAAAAACAGGCGGTCTCTTCCTGACAGCCACTCGATCAATGAGAAACTGCTCCAAATCATCATCTGCATCAAAAATGCAACGTAAGCTTTCATTTCAACTCCATCTCCCGCTTGTTCTTTACCATAACGATATGAAGCGAGAGCGGAAAATAGTATGGGAAATTGGACAAGAAATGGACCAGGCCGCTCCTTTGGACAAAAGACTGTCGACCGGGCGCAGCAACAGGCGAACATACAGCTGTCGCCGCAGATTCATTTCTTTTCTGCCAATCATCTTGCTTCTGGATGATGTTCCCTGCTTATTGCACCGCAGGAAAAAGGTGCCCCGCTGTGTTTGGGGCACCTTCGTTTTCCGTTACTTCGCAATGATATGAATCGGCGTGCCAAGCGCCACTTCCGCCGCTTCCATGGCGATTTCGCCAAGCGTCGGGTGGGCATGAATCGTCAACGCGATATCTTCCGCCGTCATGCCGGCTTCAATGGCCAGCCCAAGCTCGGCGATCATATCCGAGGCGTTCGGGCCGATGATTTGCGCTCCAATCACAACGCCGTCTTCTTTGCGGACGACAAGCTTCAGGAAACCGTCCGTATCGTTGAGTGACAGAGCGCGGCCGTTGGCGGCAAACGGGAATTTCGCCGTAATGACGTCGATGCCTTCCTCTTTCGCCTGTTGTTCAAAGTAGCCGACCGAGGCGCATTCCGGATCGGAGAAGACCACAGCCGGAATGGCGATGTAATCCACTACCGACGGATGGCCGGCGATGGCTTCCGCCGCCACTTTCCCTTCATACGACGCTTTATGAGCAAGCGCCGGGCCTGGAACGATGTCGCCGATGGCGAAAATGTTCGGCACGCTTGTCCGGCATTGTTGGTCCACTTCAATCAAGCCGCGGTTGTTCATTTTGATGCCGATTTGTTCAAGACCAAGTTCATCTGTATTCGGTCGGCGGCCGACCGTCACCAACACATAGTCGGCGTCGATCGTTTTCGTTTCGCCGTTCGCCTCATACGTGACCGTCACGCCGTCTGCACGCTCTTCGGCTCCTTTTGCGAGCGCATTCGTCACAACTTCGACCCCTTTGTTCTTCAGACGGCGCTTAATGATGGACACCATTTGCTTTTCAAAGCCGGATAAAATCTCACCGGCCCCTTCAAGAATCGTCACTTTCGCACCAAAATTGGCGTAAGCCGTACCGAGTTCGATGCCGATGTAGCCGCCGCCGATGACAACGAGCGATTTCGGGATTTCCCCGAGGTTGAGCGCACCGGTCGAGTCGAGAATGCGGCCGGAAAACTTGAAGTTCGGCAGCTCGATCGGACGCGAACCGGTGGCCAGAATCGCGTTTTTAAACGTATACGTCTGCGCGCTATCGCCGTTGACCACGCGCACCGTATTGGCGTCGACGAAGTACGCTTCCCCCTTGACGATGTCGACTTTGTTGCCTTTGAGAAGTCCTTCGACGCCGCCCGTCAATTTTTTGACGATGCTCGCTTTCCATTCTTGCACTTTCGAGAAATCAACCGTGACGTTTTCCGCCTTGATGCCCATCTCTTCGGAATGCTTCGCCTGCTCGTAGCGATGGCTTGCCGAGATAAGCGCCTTGGACGGGATGCAACCGACGTTTAAGCAGACGCCGCCCAAATTTCCTTTTTCCACAATCGTCACTTTTTGGCCGAGCTGTGCGGCGCGGATGGCGGCGACATAGCCGCCAGGGCCGGCGCCAACGACGAGCGTTTCTGTTTCAATTGCAAAATCGCCAACTACCATCGTTTTACGCCTCCATTAATAATAATTCTGGATCGCTTAACAGCTGCTTGATATGGTTGAGCGCTTTTTGCGCCGTCGCTCCGTCGATCATCCGATGGTCAAAGCTCAACGAGAGCGCCAAGACCGGAGCAGCGACAATTTCACCGTCGCGGACGATCGGTTTTTCGGCAATGCGGCCGATGCCAAGAATCGCCACTTCCGGATGGTTGATGACCGGCGTAAACCATTGCCCACCGGCTGAGCCGATGTTCGTGATCGTGCACGATGCGCCTTTCATTTCGTTTGGCATCAGTTTGCCTTCGCGCGCTTTTTCAGCGAGTTCGTTGATTTCCTTCGCCAGCGCGAAAATCGGCTTCCGGTCGGCATGTTTAATGACCGGCACGAGCAACCCTCGATCCGTATCAGCGGCGATGCCGATGTTGTAGTAATGCTTATGAATAATTTCCTCCGTCGCATCGTCGATCGACGTATTCAGCACCGGATATTCACGCAGCGCGGAAACAAGCGCTTTGACGACATACGGCAAGAACGTCAGCTTGATGCCTTTTTCCGCGGCAATGGCCTTGAATTTTTTTCGGTGAGCAACAAGCTTCGTCACATCGGCTTCGTCCATCAGCGTCACGTGCGGGGCCGTATGTTTCGAATGCACCATGGCCTTGGCGATCGCCCGACGGATGCCGCTCATTTTCTCGCGCGTTTCCGGGAATTCGCCTTCCGGCACAACCGGTTTCGCCGCTGGCGCTTGCGGCGCTGCCTTCTCTTCCGCCGCTTGCGGCGTCGGCTCAGCCGCGGCTTTCGCGCCGCCGGCGAGGAAGGCGTCAATATCTTCTTTCAAAATGCGGCCGTTTTTCCCCGTGCCTTGGACGAGGCGGATATCGACGCCTTTTTCACGCGCATATTTGCGCACAGACGGCATCGCGATGACGCGGCGGTTCGGGTCGGCTTCCGCTTCGGCCGCCGGTGCGCTCGGAGCAGCGGTCTCAACCATTTCCTTTTTCGACACCGTTTCCGCTTTTTCCTCTTTTTTCACTTCTTCGTGTTCTTGTCCTTTAAACGTCATGTTTTCATAGCCCGGCGCATCGAGCGTAATGAGCGTTTGCCCGACCGTCGCCACCGTTCCTTCCGGGACGAGAATCTCAAGCACTTTCCCCTTGACAGGAGATGGGATCTCGACGACCGCTTTGTCGTTTTGCACTTCGCACAACACGTCGTCTTCGTTCACTTCATCGCCCGGCTTGACGAACCATTTGACGATCTCGCCTTCGTGAATGCCTTCGCCAATGTCCGGCAGCTTAAATTCAAATGCCACTGTAGGTCGACCTCCTATCGTTTGCCGAAAATGAGCGGGGGAAGGCGCTTCGCTCCCCCGGACTTGTCCACATTAGAAGTTGATCACTTTTTTCGCCGTCTCGATCACGTCTTTAAAGTTCGGCAGCCACACCGATTCTGCTTGAGCGAACGGATAGACGGTATCCGGCGCGGCGACGCGCAATACAGGCGCCTCAAGGCTTAAAATCGCGCGCTCGTTAATTTCAGCAACGACGTTGGCGGCGATGCCGGCTTGCCGTTGCGCTTCTTGAACGACGATGGCGCGGCCCGTTTTTTCGACCGAACCAATGATCGTCTCAATATCGAGCGGCTGCACGGTGCGCAAGTCGACGACTTCGGCAGAAATGCCTTCTTTCTCTAATTCTGCCGCCGCCTTTAACGATTCATGCACCATGGCCCCGTACGCGATAATCGTAATGTCTTTCCCTTCACGCTTAATGTCTGCTTTGCCGATCGGAATTGTGTACTCTCCTTCGGGCACCTCTTGTCGGAACGAACGGTACAGTTTCAAATGCTCAAGGAAAATAACCGGGTCGTTGTCGCGGATCGCCGAGATGAGCAATCCTTTCGCATCATACGGCGTCGACGGGATGACGACTTTCAAGCCCGGCTGTTGGGCGACGAGTCCTTCTAAGCTGTCTGAGTGCAATTCTGGCGTATGGACGCCGCCGCCAAACGGTGAACGAATCGTAATCGGAACATGGTAGCGGCCGCCAGTGCGGTAGCGGATGCGTGCCATTTGTCCGCAAATCGCATCCATCGCCTCATAGACGAACCCGAAAAACTGAATTTCCGGCACTGGGCGAAACCCTTGCAAGGCCAAGCCGATCGCCAAACCGCCGATCCCCGATTCGGCCAGCGGCGTATCAAACACACGTTCTTCGCCAAACTCAGCTTGCAGCCCTTCGGTCACCCGGAATACGCCGCCGTTGACCCCAACGTCTTCGCCAAACACCAGCACGTTCGGATCGTTTCTCATCTCGATGCGCAGCGCATCGGTGATCGCTTGAACCATTGTCATTTGCGCCATGGCTTACTTCGACTCCTTCTCTTTATAAATTTCATACTGCTCTTTTAAGTTCGCCGGCAGCTCTTCGAACATGATGCTGATTAAGTCGGTCACTTTTTGTTTCGGCGTTTCGTCCGCTTTTTTGATCGCTTCCTTGATGTCCTCTTTCGCCTGCTCGATGACGCGGTTTTCTTCCTCTTCGCTCCATAAACCTTTCGCTTCTAAAAACTTGCGGAAGCGGACAAGCGGGTCTTTTTTCGCCCATTCGTTTTCGAGTTCTTTCGAACGATAGCGCGTCGGATCGTCGCCGGACATCGTGTGCGGACCGTAGCGGAAGCAAAGCGTTTCGATGAGCGTCGGCCCTTCGCCGTTAATGGCGCGTTCGCGGGCTGCTTTCACCGCGGCGTAGACCGCAAGCGGATCCATGCCGTCGACTTGAATGCCCGGAATGCCGGCAGCGACCGCTTTTTGCGCCAATGTTTTGGCGATCGTTTGCTTCTCCACTGGCGTCGAGATGGCAAAGCGGTTGTTTTGCACAACAAAGATGGCCGGTGCCTTAAACGCCCCCGCGAAGTTGATCCCTTCATAAAAGTCGCCTTGCGATGTGCCCCCATCGCCGGTATATGTAATGGCCACCGCCTTTTTGCCCCGCATTTTCAAGCCGAGCGCCACGCCGGCCGCTTGAATGTATTGGGCGCCGATGATGATTTGCGGCGGCAAGACGTTGACGCCTTCAGGAATTTGGTTGCCATGAAAGTGGCCGCGCGAGAACAAAAACGCTTGATAAAGCGGAAGCCCGTGCCAAATGATTTGCGGAACGTCGCGATATCCCGGCAAAATGAAATCTTCTTTCTCAAGCGCAAAATGGCTGGCGATTTGGCTCGCTTCTTGCCCGGCGGTCGGCGCGTAAAACCCGAGTCGGCCTTGGCGGTTCAACGAAATGGAGCGCTGGTCGAGGATGCGCGTATACACCATGCGGCGCATCAGCTCTTTCAGCTGCTCATCGCTTAACTCCGGCATCGCCTCTTCGTTGACGATTTCGCCGTCTTCATTCAAAATTTGAAACGTCGGGAACTGCTCGGCTACTTTCTCGAGCTGCTCCGCAAATCGAAACTGGGAGGTTTTCACACCCATGTTATTCACCTCTGCCTTTCATTAGAAATTTTAGAAATGAGAATACATTCGCCCATATACTATTAATGTACCCAAAATGAAAGAGAAATAAAAAACGGCCGCCATCCGGCGCCAACACAAGCAACAAAGGCGCCGAAATCTGTTTCACTATTTTTCAAGACTGAATTAGTACAATATGCATTTGCAAGTTTTAGTTTACACGTTCTTGGATCAACCGTCAACGACTTTGATTTCTCATGTTTTTTCGCTTTATTTTTTGGGTGAAATTGGAATTGGCAATATTCCGCCCACAAACTGTTATATTACATTCCTCACCATCTGTATGAGTTCTGTATTATATTTTCACAAAATATAAAACACACAGTGGCTTGACAAGATAATGAAAACGTTTTCTCGAATTTGTCTTATTGTTTTCCTTATACTCGAATAATATATTCGTGCGGTTGCGTTTTTATTTACGATCGATGCTCATTTTGTTAGACTAAACGATAGACAGCGATGCCAAACGTAGGGAGTGAACGAAGCGAATGATCACGATGAAGGACATCATCAAAGAGGGGCACCCGACATTGCGGAAAATCGCCGAACCCGTTCCGTTGCCGCCTTCAGAGGAAGATAAGCGCATTTTGCAAAGCTTGCTTGACTACGTGAAAATGAGCCAAGACCCGGAGCTGGCAGCGAAATACGGCCTGCGGCCCGGCATTGGCCTTGCCGCCCCGCAAATCAACGTCTCAAAGCGGATGATCGCCGTCCATGTCACCGATGAAAACGGGACGCTGTACAGCTACGCCTTGTTCAATCCGAAAATCGTCAGCCATTCCGTCCAGCAATGTTACTTGACGACCGGGGAAGGCTGCCTGTCGGTCGACCGCGACGTGCCAGGGTATGTGCCGCGCTATGCCCGCATCACGGTCACTGGGACGACGATCGACGGCGAAGAAGTCACACTGCGCTTGAAAGGGCTGCCGGCCATCGTCTTCCAACATGAAATCGATCATTTAAACGGCATTATGTTCTATGACCGCATCAACCCCGATGACCCGTTTCAAGTGCCGGACGGGGCGATTCCAATCGGGCGCTAAAAAGCCCGCTGTCAATGGCGAGCGGCCTCGCCGAAAAGGCCAAGGCCGCTTTTTATCGGATGAGCTGCAGCTGTTTCAATCCGTACCAAATGCCTTCCTTATCGACCGGTTTCGTAACGAAGTCGGCGACCCTTTTCACTTCCTCATGGGCGTTGCCCATCGCCACCCCGGTTCCGACGAACGAGAGCATTTCAATGTCATTCAATCCGTCGCCGAACGCGTACACATCCTTCTTATCGATCCCGAGCTTTTCGATCATCATGCGGATGCCTTCCGCCTTCGAGCCCCCTGCCGGCAGCACATCCGTCGAGACGTCATGCCAACGGACGAAGCGAAATTCGGGATAGTTGCGCACATACGGTTCTTCTTCCTCGGCGCGGCAAAACAGAAGCGCTTGATAAATGTCTTTGTTCTCATAATAAAGAGGGTCGACAGGCGGGTGGGCGAATTTTAGACTCGCCATGCTGACGTGGATGTGCGGATGGTCGCCGATGCTCGCTCTCATTTTCTCCGCATCCATAAAGACGAGCGGATGGCCGTTTTTGTGGGCTTCCTCTGTCAGCGCCCTGACTTTCTCGCGCCGGAGCGGCTGCTTGTATAACACGTTCCCTTCAAAAACGACGTACTGACCGTTGAAGCTGACGAACGAATCGATGCCAAGCTGTTTGCGCACATGCTCAAACATAAACGGAGCGCGTCCGGTGGCGATGGCGACATAAACGCCCGACTGCTTCAGGCGGCGAACCGCTTCGATCGTTGACAGCGGCAGCTGCTTTTGCTCATCAAGAAGCGTGCCGTCGATGTCGAAAAAGACGATTTTTCTGCCCACGTTCACTTCCCCTTGTTAAAAAATTGTTCATTGTCTACCGTACTGAAAAACGCCCGGAATGTCAACCAAGAGGCACGATCTGTTCCATTTTTACCCATGAAAAACAAACCTCCGCCTACATATCATATATAATAGAACATTTACTTTCGCCGCAAAATGAGTACAATAAAAGGTAAGGAGTGATGAAACATGTTGAAAAAGCTGAAAAAAAAGCTGCTTCAACAGTGGAAAGACCTGCTCCGGAAAAAATTGATCGCCTGACCGTTACAACAACAGCCCTTCCATTCGAAGGGCTTCTTTCCCACTTTGGCGAATAAAGCGGGCAACATTCGTCAAAGATGATGCATATCGTCGGCACATCTCACGCCTGTTTTTTGCTTTTGGCAACAAAATACATGAAAAGAAAGTTACATTCTTATATAATAGATAGAGCAACCATTGTACGATAAGGAGAGATTTCACGATGATTTTCAAAGTGTTTTACCAAGAAAACGCAGACGAGGCGCCCGTGAGAGAAAAAACGAAAACACTCTACATCGAAGCAGAATCAGAGCGGGATGTACGCCGAAAACTCGAAGGCCGTCCGATCAATATTGAGTATATTCAGCCGTTAGAGGGAGCGCATCTAGAATACGAAAAGAAAAGCCCGAACTTTCAAGTATTGGAGATTTCATCATGAAGCTGTTGACAGATCAGCAAGTTGGCGTTTTTGCCCTCGGCGGACTGGGTGAAATTGGAAAAAATACATACGGCGTACAATTCCAAGACGAAATCATTGTCATTGACGCAGGCATTAAGTTTCCGGAAGATGAGCTGCTCGGGATCGACTATGTCATTCCAGACTACTCCTATTTAGTGAAGCACGCGGACAAAGTGAAAGGACTGTTCATCACCCACGGGCACGAAGACCATATCGGCGGCATTCCGTATTTGCTCCGGCAGGTGAACATCCCGATTTACGGCGGCAAATTAGCGCTTGGGCTGATTCGCAATAAGCTTGAGGAACATGGATTGTTGCGCCAAGCGAAACTCATTGAGATTCGCGAAGACGATGTCATCCGCTTTCAAAAAACGGCCGTCACCTTTTTCCGGACGACACACAGCATTCCGGACAGCTACGGTATTGTTGTGAAAACGCCAGTCGGGCAAATCGTTCACACTGGGGATTTTAAATTCGACTTTACGCCGGTCGGCGAGCCGGCCAATTTGACAAAAATGGCCGAAATTGGGAAAGAAGGAGTTCTTTGCCTGCTGTCGGACAGCACGAACAGCGAGATCCCGCATTTTACGATGTCGGAGCGGCGCGTCGGTGAAAGCATTCACGACATTTTCCGCAAGGTGGAAGGACGCATCATTTTCGCCACATTTGCATCAAACATCCACCGTCTCCAACAGGTGACGGAAGCAGCCGTCGCCAACAACCGAAAAATCGCTGTCTTCGGTCGAAGCATGGAAGCGGCGATTGAGATCGGACAAGACCTCGGCTATATCAAATGTCCGAAAGGCACGTTCGTCGACGCGAACGAAATCAACCGCCTGCCGGCCAACCGGGTGACGATTTTATGCACCGGCAGCCAAGGGGAGCCGATGGCCGCCTTGTCGCGCATCGCCAACGGCACGCACCGGCAAATTCAAATCATCCCAGGCGACACGGTCGTCTTTTCCTCATCGCCGATTCCGGGCAACACGGTGAGCGTCAACCGGACAATCAACATGCTGTACCGCGCCGGCGCAGAAGTCATCCATGGCCCGCTCAACGACATCCATACGTCCGGCCACGGTGGGCAGGAAGAACAAAAATTGATGATCCGGCTGATGAAGCCGAAATATTTCATGCCGATCCACGGCGAATACCGCATGCAAAAAATGCACGCCAAGCTCGCCATCGACTGCGGCGTGCCGGAGGAAAACTGCTTTATTATGGACAACGGCGAAGTGCTTGGCATCAGCGACAAAGAAGCGCGCATCGTCGGCAAGATCCCGTCCGGCTCCGTCTACATCGACGGCAGCGGTGTCGGCGACATCGGCAACATCGTCTTGCGCGACCGCCGCATTTTGTCTGAGGAAGGGCTCGTGATTGTCGTCGTCAGCATCAACATGAAAGAGTTCAAAATCGCCGCCGGCCCGGACATTATTTCTCGCGGCTTCGTCTATATGCGTGAGTCAGGTGACTTAATCAGCGAAGCGCAAGTGTTGATCTCCAAGCATCTCGAAAAAGTGCTGGAACGGAAAACGAACCAATGGTCGGAGATCAAAAACGAAATTACGGAAACGCTCGCTCCGTTCTTGTACGAGCGGACGAAACGGCGGCCAATGATTTTGCCGATCATCATGGAAATCTAAAGAAAAAAGGGCGTCCTTGTAAAAGGATGCCCTTTTTCCGTCATCATCATGCACAGGCCGCCTGCCAGCCGTCAACCGACCACTTTTTCCTCAAACCGGTCAATGTCGCTGTCAGCGCCGATGACGACCAACACGTCGCCTTTGCGGATGATTTCCGAGGCGAGCGGGGAGACGATGACGCTTGTTCCACGCTTGATGGCGACGATGTTGATGCCATAGCGGGCGCGGATGTCAAGCTCCAAAAGCGAATGGCCGTCAAGCCGCTCGCTTGCCACGATTTCGACAATGCTGTATTTGTCCGACAGCTCCAGATAATCTAGGACGTTGTTGGAAATCAAGTTGTGGGCGATCCGCTCGCCCATGTCCCGTTCTGGATGCACGATTTGGTCAGCGCCGATTTTTTTCAGCACTTTCTCATGGTAATCGTTCGTTGCCTTGACCGTAATATGGTTGACGCCGAGCTCTTTTAAAATCAGGGTCGTCAAAATGCTCGCCTGGATGTTGTCGCCGATCGCGACAATGACATGGTCGAAGTTGCGGATGCCTAAACTTTTCAGCACGTTTTCATCGGTCGTGTCGCCGACGACGGCGTGCGAAGCGATCGACGCAAATTCGTTTACCCGGTCTTCATCAATATCGATGGCCAATACTTCCATCCCTTGTTCGCTCAGCGTCCGGCAGATGCTGCCGCCAAAGCGCCCGAGGCCGATGACGGCAAACTGTTTCTTTTTCATTGACACTCCTCCATCGTTGATCAAGCATTGTTTCTCCCCTTATTTTAGCAAAAAAGAAAAAGGAACGAAAACGTTCTTCGTTCCTTTTCCACCATTCCTTTACGCTATGCGATTTTGCCATTTCGCCCAAAAGCGGGCTGCCAGCGCACACAGCCCGAACGTTCGTCATCAGCGAAGTTTTTCTTCGACTTTTTGGCAAATCTCTTCTGCGGTGAGCCCGCTCGCTTCAAT
This sequence comes from Geobacillus sp. YHL, assembly GCF_022341265.1. Taxonomy (NCBI): domain Bacteria; kingdom Bacillati; phylum Bacillota; class Bacilli; order Caryophanales; family Anoxybacillaceae; genus Geobacillus; species Geobacillus sp. YHL. Next base: position 32,073 of record NZ_JAEIGB010000016.1, on the reverse strand, counting down.
GACCGGACCGGACGTCACGATGTTGTGAATGCCGGCGATATTGGCGTCCAGGCCGGTAATGACGCAGCAGTCGCAGCCTCTTGCGTCTTGCTCCCCTCGGAGCGGCACAACGTCATATCCTCGCTCTTTCAACGCTTCCTGTACGTCCGTCAACGATGGCTCAACACCAATTTTCGCCATCACAATCCACCTCCTCACACTCATTAATGTGTGTTGCTAGAGGCGGAACTATACTTCATTCTGCGTTTCCTTTCCATGAAAAATAGTCGATTAAAAACGCGATGGCGCGGTCGATCGCTTCCTCGTTCGGAGCCAGTTTTGCATGGTGCAGCCCATATGGTGAGGCGACGCCAAGCCAAAACATAAAACCCGGGATGTCCGCCAGCATATAGCCGAAATCTTCGCCAGTCATCGCTTCTTTGCAACGGATCACATTCACGCCGCCGTGCGCCTTGGCAAACTTCATAAATTCCGCTGTCAGATCCGGATCATTATACACTTCATGGTACATGGCACCGTAATCGATGGATGCTTCACATTCGTACGCGACTTCAATGCCATGCACGATCGCTTCAATCCGCCGCTTCACCTTCTGCATCGCTGCAGTCGACAGCGTCCGAATCGTTCCTTCGAGCCGGGCGTGCTCCGCAATGACGTTCTGCACCGTCCCGCCGGCAATTTTTCCGATCGTAATGACCGCGCTGTCGAGCGGATCGACGTTGCGGGCGACGATCGACTGCAGCTGCGTCACCAATGCGCAGGCGGCGACGACCATGTCATTCGCTAAATGCGGAAACGCCGCGTGGCCACCTTTCCCCTTCAGATCGATAAACAGCTCCGACGTATTGGCAAACAGCAACCCTTCTTTCGTTGCAATCGTGCCGACGGGATATTCCGGCGCAATATGCAAGGCGACGATGATATCCGGCTTCCATTCCCGCATGATGTCGCTTTCTAACATCGGCTTTGCTCCGCCCGGTCCTTCCTCGGCCGGCTGGAATACAAACAGCAAATCGTCTTTCAGTGGATGATGAGCAAAATGGGTGAGCACACCAAGAGCGATGCTCATATGCACATCGTGGCCGCACGCGTGCATGCGCCCTTCATGTTTCGACCGATACGGCAAGCCGGTCTCCTCGCGAATCGGCAGCCCGTCCATATCGGCGCGGTAGCCGATCGTTTTGCGCGGCGATGTTCCGTTGACTTTGACGAAAATCCCCGTTTTCCACGTCCGGACTTGAAGCCGCTCTTGCGGCAGGGACTGGATATAGCGAAGCAAATATTGCTGCGTCTTAAACTCCTGAAACCCAAGCTCCGGAATTTGATGCAAGTCGCGGCGAATGGCGACAAATGGGCTGATCGCAGACATCGTCTCTCCTCCATGGGCAAAAAAGCTGTCCTCGTGTGAAGGGACAGCTTTTATGATGATTATAATTGGCGAAGCTCCTGCTTAATCTCCGTTTTCGCCCGCGTTTGCTCGTCGATCTGCTTAATGACGCGCGCCGGCACGCCGGCCACGACCGTATACGGCGGCACGTCTTCGACAACAACGGCGCCGGCAGCCACAACCGCTCCTTTGCCGACCGTGACGCCTTCCAAAATAACGGCATTCGCCCCGACGAGCACATCGTCTTCAATGACGACCGGCTTGGCTGATGGCGGCTCGATCACGCCTGCCAACACCGCGCCGGCGCCGATATGGCAGTTTTTCCCGACCGTCGCCCGGCCGCCGAGCACCGCATTCATGTCGATCATCGTTCCTTCGCCGACGACGGCGCCGATATTGATGACCGCTCCCATCATAATGACGGCGTTGTCGCCGATTTCGACATGGTCGCGGATGATGGCGCCCGGCTCAATGCGCGCCTTGATGCCTTTCAAATCCAGGAGCGGAATGGCCGAGTTGCGGCGGTCGTTCTCGACGACATAGTCCTCGATTTTGTCTTGATTCGCTTCGATTGCCGCTTGAATGTCTTGCCATTCGCCAAACACGACGCCGACGTTGCCCGTGATAAATGTTTTGGCGCTTGAGCCGAAATCGATGCCTTCGAGATCCCCTTTTATGTATACTTTGACTGGTGTCGATTTTTTGCTGTTTTGAATAAAGGAAATGATTTCATTGGCGTCCATCATCTTCATGGGCGATATCCTCCTTTACACCTGTATTCTTTTTTACTTTAGCAAAACAGAGATCATTGTGACAAGCACAAATTCATCGAGCAAAATGCTGTAAATATCTTCTCGAAGGCTTGCACTTGCGGAAGTTGCCACGCAGCTTCCGAACTGATCAGCCAAAGCCAGCTGCTCTTGTTATTGCACACGATTATCTTTCTGCTCATTGTTCAGCCTCTTTTCGGCCTAGCTTCCGGCCGCCATTAGGCCTGTGCAGCTGTTTATTCAGTTGCTTCAGTACTTCCCGTCGAGTGAAAATGCCTGCAAAATATCCGTCGTCATTTTCCACACACACGAACGGATGATTGACAATAAGCCCCACTGCCTTCATCAGGCTGTCGTCAAGCCGCAGGCGCGGAATGTTTCGGTTCATCACTTCTTCGACCTTCATCGTCTCGAGACGTTCAAATTCGATGCGCTCCAATCCTAAAATTGCATCCATCATCATCGTCATGCTGATGAGCCCGTGAAGCTTATAAGATGTGTCCAATACCGGAATCGCCGAATAGCCGGTTTTCGTCAGGACGAGCAGCGCATGATCCAAATAATTTCCCGGCTGCACATGCGCCACTTTATCCGCCGGAATCAGAAATGGCTTGACAGTCATTTGCATGAATTCATTGTGTTCCCATGTCATGCCGATGTTCCGCCTTTCTTCTGCATCTTCTCCTCTCCACATTGTTATCATACCATAAAAAAGACTATCGCTTCCTGCGATAGCGATAGTGCACAACAATTTTTATCCTTCCTCTTCCTCTGTCAACAGTCGGTCGTATAAACGCAACAGCTGCCGGTACCGGTGTTCATCGACCTCCTTGTCTCCGTTTTCGATATCCGCCAGCTCGGAGCGGATGAGCTCGAGTGCATATTGCTGGCTGAACAAAACGTCAAGCAATAACGCCGCTTCCTCGCCCGACAGCCTTGTCGGCAGCCGCTTCGTCATCTCCATTCCCCCTTTGCCTCTTCCGCTTCCATATATATTCGCCGGCAAAGGAAAAAAGTCGTGGAAAAAAGCGTCATTTGCGGACAGGCAAAAAGGCCACCCATATGAATGGAATGGCCTTTTTTTCAATAATAGCGCAACGCCAAATAACCAATGGCAAAAATGGCGAGCAAGACAGCGAGTACGTAAGCGAGGAACACCGGGTTGCGCAAGTAGGCATGCTCCTCGACCGTTTTCGGAATCGGCCCGTCAAGCTCCCCTTGCCAACGCTGTTGGCGTCCGAGGCGAACCGTATAGACGAACCCAATGACCGCGATCAATACAGAGAGGGCGGATAACACAAAAGTTAACTGTGCCATAAGTTTCACCTCATGTTTACTTTGCCGCAATGAGGCGATTTTATGCAGTCAATAATGGGCGTCATGCTCAAACAAATAGCTGTACGACAAGTCAATAAACAAGTAATGGCGCTCATCGATCGGATACGAATACGTCCGGATCGTTTCCCCTGTTTCAATATCCGTGTATAAATCGGACAAAATCCCTCTTCGGCGCGAGCGCATGCGAATAATGTTTTCCAAAAAATACGGGCGCCAGCTCCAGTTTTTCATATAATATTGCGGCTGAAGCTCCCACCGGCCGCCGCGCTTGAACATATTGCCCGACTGCTGGAAGCCGTCCTCATCACAAACATAAATGCGGAAGCAAACATCGTCGAGCTCGCCGGCCAACAGGGAAATGAGCTCGTTAAAATCGGCGGCTTTTTTGTATTTGCCAAGCAGCGCGCTGATCCGCTGCTGAAACTGCTCAGCAATTTGATACAGCGTTTCAAGCTTTTTCTTTTCCTGCTGGATGAAGCGATGGCACTCTTGGCGGAGCAAGTCTTTCAACAAATCGCGCGGCACAACCTCTGGCGCCGGCTTGGCCAAATAATACCCTTGATAATAGCGGCCGCCATGCCGCCAAGCATACTGAAGCTGAAATGACGTTTCGATGTCCTCATACAGGAGCGTCGCTCCGATTTTGCGCGCCAACAGCGAAATCGAGTGAACGATTTCCTGGTATGCTTGATGAACGGACGTTTTCCGCAATTCACGCAAATCGATTTTTAAAATGTCAGGCGACAAGACGCCGATTCGCTCAAGATGAATGCTATGTTCGGCGATGTTGTCGACCGCCACTTTAACGCCGTATGTACGAAGATACGTCAATAAATGGCTGAGCTGATCGACGTCTCCCTTGAAATGCTGCTCGTTGATTTCCAAAACGATGCGGCTTGGGGCCAACCCTTTCGCTTCATAGGAGAGAAGCAGCTGCAAAAACGACTCGCCGCGGTCAAGCATCAGCAAGTTGGCGTCGCGGTTTAAAAAAATGAGCAGCGTTTGATCATCAAGCGACAGAAAATAGTCGAGCGCTTTTTTCGTGATCACATCATCCACTTCGATGCGAAATTCTTCTGGAATGGTTTCATCGTGAAAAAACGGCCCAAGGCTGACCGGCCCTGTTTCCGTTTGAAACCGACCGAGCACTTCATAGCCGACGACCCCATGCTCATCGGCGCTGAAAATCGGTTGATAGTGCGGAATCACTTGCGGCAAGTTGGCCATCACGTCTAATGCATCCATCGTGTTCACCTCATCCCCATCGACCATCTTTGCCTTTATTATAGCATAATTGCCCAATCGTTCCTGACTCGTAAAAAAAGCGGCTCCCCTGACAGCAGGGAATCCGCTTGTGACAAAGGCCGTTGCGTGCAATGAGCCGGTTGCCCGCGATAAATGAAGAAATACCGCCTGCAATCCCTTTTGGGTGAGGACCATCTTGCTTTATGGCAAATTTGATTAAAACGGCCGCCGGTTCAGCCATTGGCCGCCGTCGACTGTGATGCAAGCGCCGTTAATGTAAGCGGCTTCATCCGAAAGCAAAAACGAAGCGACCGCCGCGATTTCTTCCGGCGTCCCGAGCCGCCCGAGCGGCACGCTTTCCAACGTCATCCGCTCCGCTTCCTCTGATTCCCAAAGCCGCTCCGCCCCGCCGGTCCGCTCAATCGGTCCGGGAGCGATCGCATTGACGCGGAAGCCGTACTTTTTCCCCCATTCCACAGCAAGCGTGCGCGTCATTGCCAGCACTCCAGCCTTGGCGCTCGCTGAATGAATGACCCCGGCGCCGGCATGCCAGGCATATGTCGCAACGATGTTGATAATGTTCCCTTTCAAGCCGCGCTGAATCCAGTAGTTGCCGACTTCCCGGCTGCAGTAAAACGTGCCGTTTAACACAATGTTAATGACGCTGTTCCAGCCGTTGATCGACAACTTTTCCGCCGGGCAAATGAAATTGCCAGCCGCGTTGTTGATGAGGGCATCGATGCGGCCGAATTCCGCATCAGTCCGCTCCACCATGTGCGCCACTTGTTCCGGGTTGCGCACATCCATCGGGATCGTAAGCACTTTCCCTCCATCCGGCGCGGCGATTTCCCGCTTGGCCTCTTCGAGCGCCTCGGCCCGCCTTCCCGTAATGACGACGTTGGCCCCATCAGAAACAAACCGCTTCGCCATATATTTCCCCATTCCGCTCGACCCGCCGGTCACAATGATCACTTTTCCGTTCATCCATTTCTCCTCCTATGACTGATTACTCATTCATTTTTATCATATCATAAAATAGTGGAATATTCGAACATCTTAGTCCTCCTATTGTCCTTTTCCCTCTCTTTTCGTTATAATAAAGCTGCTTGTGAAAGGACGGCGAAACGATGCACCATATCGAAACAACCAAACTAAGCCGGCGCGCCTTTTTGAAAAAGCTGGCGCGCACAAGTTTCAGCGCAGCGCTGGCGATGGCAGCCGCCTCTGGATACGCCCGCTGGATTGAGCCAGCCGAGCTGACCGTGACGCACCATGCGCTGTCGCATCCGCTGATCCCAAAGTCGTTTGCCGGCGTCAAGCTGCTGCAGTTCAGTGATCTCCATCTCGGCCATTATTACGGCTTGAAACGCTTTTACCGCATTATCGGCCGCATCAACGAACTCGGGCCCGATCTCGTCGTATTCACAGGTGATCTGCTCCATGAGGCGAACCGGTATCCGCACGTCAACGCGGTCGCTGAGGCGTTGGCTGGCGTCCGTGCTCCTCTTGGAAAATTTTGTATTTACGGAAACCATGATCACGGCGGCTACGGGACAGATATTTACCGTCGATTGATGGAACGAGCCGGGTTCCGCGTTCTCGTCAATGAGCATGCACTCGTCCGGCGCGGCCATGACGCGATCGCTATCGCCGGCAGCGACGATATGATGCTCGGACGCCCGGACTGGTCGAAAATGACGAACGGCATTCCTCGGGCGACATATACGATCGCCCTCGTTCATGAGCCGGACGGTGCCATTGAGGCTCGCCGCTTCCCTATTCACGTTCAACTCTCCGGCCATAGCCACGGCGGGCAAATTCAGTTGCCGTTTATCGGACCGCTCATCACGCCGCCGTTGTCTGAGCGGTATTATGAAGGGTTTTACCACGTCGGCGGACTCTTGTTGTACGTCAACCGCGGCCTTGGCACAACAAGGGTGCCGCTTCGCTTCTTCGCTCCGCCGGAGTTGACCGTTTTTTCGCTTACCCCCGGATAGAAGTAGGACAAACCGGGCAACAACACCGCTTCCTATGTTATAATAGAAAGAAAAAAGGAGACATGCCGATGAAACCGGTGCAATTGACGGTCGACAATATTGCCAAAGCGATTTTTACCGTCAACCGCCATGCCAAAACAGCATTGAACCCTTCGTTTCTTTATCTTCTGAAGAAAAAAGCGATCGAGAAGCTGCTTGAGGAGGGCAAGGCGAAAAAAGTGGGCCTCCATTTTTCCCGCAATCCGAGATACAGCCAACAGCAATCCGACGTGCTTGTCGCCGTCGGCGACTACTACTTCCACATCCCACCGACAAAACAAGATTTCGCCGCCCTTCCGCACCTTGGCTCTCTCAACGATTCATACCGCAACCCTCCAGCTCGGATGCCGCTGTCAGAGGCAAAAGCCATTCTCATCGCCTACACCGGACTGAAGGAAAAGCCGGAACAAAAGCCGAAACGGCTGACAAGACCCGTATTTAAACGGCTCGGCGACCGCTATTAAGCGGACGCCGAGCCGTGACCTGGCTTTTCTCTTTGAATTCATCATGTTTTCGTGAATATTCCTCTTTGGGTTCGATCACGATCACTTGGGGAGACATGCACTGATTCGTCAAGCCGAGGCGCACCCTTTTCGCTCTATTCTCTACCTATGTTTACACCGACACTCCTTTTCGCTTTATGCTCCCCCATTGCTTTTTCCGGCGAACAGCGTCGATCACCCCTTCGCACCGCCACCAAGCGGTAAGCGGACGGTACCAAAACGTCTCGGTCAACGCGAAGAAAAACAGCTTCACCAAATCAGAGATGCTCGGGAGCTTTCGCTCAGTCCACTCTTCAAGCAAGACGGCGGCGGCCGAGAAGAGCGAACCGTACAAAACCGAAACCGTCAGCAACAAAAGAGCGAATTCAACGTACAAGTTTCCGAGAAATAAGGAGAAAACAACGACAATATAGCCCATCAATTCAACGATCGGGCCAAGAAGCCCAATGAACCAAAAATACGGCAGCGAAAGAAGGCCGATTGAGCCATATTTCGGATTGAACAGCATCGATCGATGCATCCATAAGCTTTCCAAAAGCCCGCGATGCCAGCGCCGCCGCTGCCTCCGCAAATCCCCATACGTTTCCGGCGCTTCTGTCCAGCAAACCGGGTCGGGGATATAGATGATTTTTTTCTCCTCGTTTTTTTCACGCGCCAGTCGATGCAGGCGCACAACGAGTTCCATATCCTCTCCAGCTGTATCCGTATATCCGCCTGCTTCGATCACCCACGGTTGCTGCCGTGAAGACGACCAACAGCGCCATCACTCATCCAGCTCCTTCAGCAGCCGGCGCAGCCGCGCCTCAAGTTCAAACCATTTGAACGGCTTTGTCACATATTCGTCCGCTCCTCGGTTCAGCGCATGGGCAATATCCCGCTCATCTTGGCGCGACGTCAGCAGCATCACCTTGTATGGCTTTCGCTCTTGACGGAGGCGGTTCAACACCTCAAGGCCGTCCATTTTTGGCATCACCCGATCCAAAATGACGACAGATTGCCGCCCGCTTTGATAAAACGGAGATTCGAGAAACGAAAGGCCGTCGCCAAACTCGTAAATGTCTGCTTTCCTCCCCTGCTCATTGACGAGCTTGCGGACAAGATCAGCAATCATCATCCGCACGAGTTCATCGTCGTCTACGATGGCAATCGCCCATCGCCGCCGATCCGTTGATGCTTGGCTTGGGGCCTCATCCGAAGAACCGCTTTTCTCACGCGCCGCCTCTTCGATCCGATTGCCGCCGCCTCGTTTCGCCGCATACAGCGCCTTGTCGGCCAGACGCAGCCAATAGTCAAGCGGCCGATCCGGTTCATCGCACTCAACCAGGCCGGCGGAAAACGTACATGATAGAAGTGCGCCATCCGCCTCGATTTTTTCGGCGGCGAACTGGCGTTGCAGCCGCTCAAGCACTGCACGAGCCTCGCTTTTGGACGTTTTGGCCAGCCAAACGACAAACTCTTCGCCCCCAAAGCGAACGACCGTATCCACTCCACGTGTATGTTGGCGCAAAAAGGCAGCCAGCTTTTGCAATACCGCATCGCCTGCAAGGTGGCCGAAACGGTCATTGACTTGTTTGAAATGGTCCAAATCAAGCAACGCCAAACAGCTTGGCGCTCCGTAACGCTCGAGGTCGCTCCGAAGGCGGGCGTATACCCGCGGCAAATACTTCCGGTTGTACACACCTGTCAATTCGTCAATGAGCACAAGGTCATCGATTTTTCGTTTTTTTTCAATGAGCCGGCGAACGCGAACGAACAGCTCATCTGCCGCTGGGGTGGTGATGACATCATCCGCGCCAAGCTCATAACCTTTCAACCGCCCCTCTTTGCCCTCGTCTCTCCTCACAATGACAACAGGAAGATAGGGGCGCTGTCCGGCGCGCTCAAGCAAAACCGTCAAGTCCGGATTCTCCCACTCTCCCTCCTTCACGCTGACGATGATGCAATCCGGGCTGAGACGAAACATCGACGCGGCCGCCTGCTCAAGGGAGGGAATCGTCGTGAAACGCCATGGCACGGTTTGCAGGGCGCCGCGGACGTAAGCAAAAAACAGGGGATCATTTCCACAGAGGAGAATCGCTGCTTTCGGCCCTTGGCGGTGCGAAGAGGGAATGGTGGCAGAAGCCGCTTCCCCGGCTTCATAGAAGCAGCGAAGGAGAGGAACCATCTCCATCAGCGCCTCCTCCGCTGTCCATTGCCGTTCCGTTTGGCCGTTCAACCGGTGAATGAGCCGCTCTGCTTCAGCAGCGATGTCGCTAAGGCCAATCACCGCCGCCGTCCGGCCGACAGCATTGAAAAATCGGGCCAATTCCACACCGTCAAGCGGCGGTCCCGTCCTCCATCGTTCGTATTGTTCATGGATGCGATCCAACAGTGAGGCGACAGATCGATCCATATTCCCTCTCCTTTCGATCATCGTTCCGTTTTCCCCAACCGACTGACATCCTCCTTTTTTCCTATTACTAATATAATCGATCCAAGCAAAAAAATTAAAAGAAAAGACGCGCAACAGCCAACAATTTCCCAGCCGCATAAAAAAGCCGCTGCCTTTTTTTGCAACGGCTTTGTTCAATACAAAAAGTCCAATAGGCGTCGGTCAGCTAAATTCGTGTCAACCGGGCAGACTTCTGCATCACGCCCGTACTGCCACACCCAGACATTCGCGCTGCAAGGCGGGGCAGCCGGCTGATAGCGCGGCGCTTTCTGCTCTTTCGTCGTTCCCGGCCTTGGTGCGGCGCTCCAAATGACCGCCTGCACCGCCACTTGGTTGTTCCGGCTGACCGCCTCGCAATAGGCAGCGGCGAAATCCCCTTTCGTCGGGTCCGCGTACAGCCCCGGCCGGTATCCGGTCGGATAGAGCGTTTCCACCCAAGCAGCGATCCAAGCGGCATCCACAGCGAAAAAGTCTTCGATGTTGGCAAACAGCAGTTTATTTTTCGGAATGCCGAGCCGCCGCGCATGGAACACCGCGTTGCGCGCCGCCACCTGACCGTTCGCATAGCCGACCGCTTCGCGGAAGGCGTTATAAATCGGCAGCACCTTCACGCCATAGCTGCGGATGCGGGCGATCTCGTCGCGTGTCAACCCTTCGGACACGTTCGGCACTTCCGACAAATAACGGCCCCAAAATTTCGGATAGCCAAGCTCCGTCCGCACGCATTGAAACAGCTGATCCGTTACGGCTTGCGCCGAGTCGACGCCCCAAACTCCTCTTGCCATCGGTTCCCCTCCTTCGCGCTTACGCTGCCGTCATTATGTAATTATATATATGAGGGGAACAGCCCGTTTTATACGGCTACTGGCGGCGCTCCCGCTCCTCCTTCGCCCAGTCGCCTTTCAACAACTGAAACCAGCCGTTGCGCTTAAACCAGACGAACATCGTCATGCCGATCACCGCCATGGCAGCCAATACAACAAAGTATCCGTACTTCCAGTGCAATTCAGGCATATAATCAAAGTTCATCCCATAAATGCCGGCAATAAAGGAGAGCGGCATGAAAATGGTCGTAATGGCTGTAAATGTCATCATAATATTGTTCATTCGATTCGAGTTGAGCGATAAATAGCTGTCGCGGATATCCGCGGTAATTTCTCGGTTTGTCTCAATCATTTCCGACAGCTTCAGCAAATGATCATAAATGTCATGAAAGTACAGCTGCCGTTCTTTCATGCGCTGCAGCCGGTCGGAATGGATGATGCGGTACAACAAGTCGCGCATCGGCACGATCGTTCGGCGCAGCTTCGATAAATCGCCGCGGATGTCAAACACTTTTTCAATAATGTCGTGAATCGGTTCATTGTTCGTATTCTCCTCTAAATCGTTCAGCACGTCTTCAATATGGTAAAGCGGTGGAAAATAATCATCCACAAGCTTGTCGATCAGCCGGTACATGACGTGAAACGGCCCCTGCTGAACATCTTCTTCATGCTTCAATCGCTCCCACACCTCATCGACCGCGTGAATGGCCGACTTATGAAACGAAACGATGAAATTTTGCCCGACAAACAAATCGACTTCCTCAGCCTCCAGCGTCATCCCGGCAATGGCATGAAGCACAACAAACAAGTAGCGGTCATAAAAATCGAGCTTCGGCCGCTGCACATATTCGAGACAGTCTTCAATCGCCAGTGGGTGAAAACGGAAAAAGGAGGCGAGCAGCGCCGATTCCTCATCCGTCGGCTCATGAAAGTCAACCCAATACCATGAGACGTCCGGGCTGTTGACAAGCGTTAAGTCAACATCATACAAAATCTCAAATTCTTTTGTCACGACACACGTGCGAATCATCGCCATCACCTTTGCCTTGTTCTCCTCTTATCATAACCGAAAAACTGTTAAGTCCCAACAAAAAACGGGTATAAAAATCATGTAGAGAAAAAATTGACAAAAAATATTTATCTAAATTTTCTTTACATTAGCATCAAAAACGACGATAATATAAGAAAGGGAACTGTTTCGTTCCCATATGGGAGGGACTGAATCATGTACGAAAAACAATACCCGAATGAAGGCGCCGTTTTGTTCAACCAGCCGGAAGAAAAAAGCAGCTACGGGCCGATGGCCGAACAAGTGCTGAAAGAAGCGATCTTCCAGTTTCAAAGAAAAAAACTGATGGAACAAATTGATGAAGCGCTCGCGGCCGGCAACAAGCCGTTGTTTTTCAAGCTTTCCGCCCAATATAACGACCTGTTGAAAAAATACGGCGCGTAAAAGGAGCGAACGAAGTTGGAAAGTGAATCGTCGATGACCAAGTGAGCCCCATTTCCGTTTGTGGGAACAATCCGGACGGAAAGGGGCTCATTTTTGTTTTTTCGTTTTCCTCGCCAATGGTACAATAGAAACAAAAAAGAAAGGTGGACAACCGTGAAACACCTCATTCAACCACGTGTTCAAGCCATTCAGTTATCAGGCATCCGCCAATTTTTCAACCTTGTCGCCGACCGGCCGGGACTTGTTTCCTTGACGATCGGCCAGCCTGATTTCCCAACGCCCGATCATGTCAAAGCAGCCGCTCAGGAGGCGATCGCCGCCGATTTCACGACGTATACAGCGAACGCCGGCCTGCTGGAACTGCGCCAGGCGGCTTGCCAATTCGTCGCTGACAAGTACGGCCTTCGCTACACGCCGGATGAAGTCATCGCCACCGTCGGCGCCAGCCAGGCGCTTGATATTACGTTTCGCACCATTTTAGAAGAAGGGACAGAAGTGCTTCTTCCCGCACCAGTCTATCCCGGCTATGAACCACTCATTCGCCTGTGCGGGGCGAAACCGGTGTACATCGACACAAGGCCAAACGGTTTCCGTCTGTCGGCTGAGCTCATTGCGCCTTATTTGACGGAAAAGACGCGCTGCCTCGTTCTTCCATACCCATCCAATCCAACCGGGACGGCGCTGTCAGCCGAAGAGCTTGAGAACATCGCTTCCCTTTTGAAAGGACGGCCGATTTGGATCGTTTCCGATGAAATTTACAGCGAGCTCGTCTATCGCGGCCGCCATCACTCGATCGCCGAGTGGCTGCCGGAGCAGACGATCGTCATCAACGGTTTAAGCAAATCGCACTCCATGACCGGTTGGCGCATCGGGTTTGTCTTCGCTCCAGCGTTCGCCGTTGAACAAATGGTGAAAGTGCACCAATACAGCGTCTCGTGCACGTCATCGATCAGCCAAAAAGCGGCGGTGGAGGCGCTGACCGCCGGCAAACACGACGCCGAGGCGATGCGCGCCGCTTACGCCGAACGGCTTGAGTATGCCTATCATCGTCTCACCGCCATGGGGCTGCCGGTTGAGAAGCCGGATGGAGCCTTTTACTTGTTTCCGTCAATCGCCGCCTTTGGCATGTCTTCGTTTGATTTTGCCCTCGATGTCGTCGAAAACGCCGGCGTCGCCCTCGTTCCCGGCAGCGCCTTTTCCGAATACGGTGAAGGCCATGTCCGCCTGTCGTACGCTTATTCGCTCGATGTGCTCAAAGAAGGGCTCGACCGGCTCGAGCGGTATATCCAAACGAAGCGCCGCAGACCGTAATGGTTTTCAAAAATCGTATTGGCTTAGACCGCCATGCCCCCATAAGAAAAAGGCTGCTTTTCTTTCGACTTTTGTTCACCATTGGCTTTAGGGGAATATACAAGAAAAGGGGGTCCCAAAAGGATCGGGACACCCTCTTTCGTCTCTATATATACGCACTGACCGATTCTTCCGCACTATATTTTGTGTCTACCCTGAAGGCAGACAGCCTTTTGGGTCAGCCCCCTCTTCTTTACTTATGGCACAAGCAATAGCTTGCCATGCGTTTTCCGCCCCTGCAGCAGCCGATGCACTTCAGAAGCCTGCTCAAGCGGGTAGACGCCGCCGATCATCAGCTTCAGGCTTCCTTCCTGCACCCACGCGAGCAATTCCCGCAAACTTTGTTCGTACAACGCCCGCTTTTTCATGATTTGCGGCAAGAAAAAGCCGATCACTGACCAGTTTTTCGCCATCAGCCGGACTGGATTGAGACGCGTCATTTCCCCGCTCGCCGCCCCATATACGACCAGGCGGCCGAACGGAGCAAGGCAATCGAGCGTCTGATGAAAGACATCGCCGCCCGCCATTTCCAAAGCGACATCGACGCCGCGCCCACCGGTCGCCTCCATCACGTCCGCAGCCCAGCTGTCTTTTGTATAATCAATGGTGACATCAGCGCCAAGCTGTTTGGCGAGCGCTCGTTTTTCCTCCGTGCTTGCCGTGGCGATGACCATTTTGGCGCCGAACCGTTTCGCCAATTGGACGGCAATCGTCCCAACGCCGCCGGCTGCGGCATGAACGAGCACCGTCTCCCCTTCTTCCAAGCGGCCCATCGTTTTGAGAATATGGTAGGCGCTTAGCCCTTGCACCGGCAAGGCCGCCGCCTGGCGGGCATCCATTCCATCCGGAAGCGGCACGACCGCCCGTTCATCGACAGCGACAAACTCAGCGTAGCCGCCGGATTCGATCAACGCGACGACGCGTTGCCCCGGGCGGATCGTTTGCACTTCCGGACCAACTTCACGGACAACGCCGGCCACTTCCGTCCCAGGGATGAACGGAAGCGGCGTCGGCACAACATAGCGGCCTTCCCGTCGGGCTGTATCCGCATAGTTGACGCCAATCGCTTCAGCTTCAATCACGACTTGCCGCCCCGTGGGTTTCGGACGTTCGCCTTCACAAACACGCAAGACATCCGGTCCACCGTATTCAACGAATTGGACAAATTTCATGGCGATATCCCCTCTTTCGTTACTTTTGTCGACGCCATATTGCGCAGTTCCAGGCCGAACGGCCCCAGCTCAAGTTTTGGAACGGCAGAAAGCGACCCGTGCCGGTTGATGTAGTCGATTTCTTTTTCCAAGCCGTACGCCGTCATCCAACGGCCGACGCGCGAGGCAGACAACACTTCTTTCGCCTTTCCTTCATCTGAATATTGCCGGTAAAAGAACCATGCGGCCGTCGCGCTGTCGGACAGCTCCGCCGCGTTGATCCCTTGCTCGATCAAGCAGTGCACAAAGTAGCCGGCGCCATAAAAGTCTTCTAGGCAAAAACGGCCCGACGAGCCGGAACAAATCACAATGATCGTCTCTTCCTGATGCAAACGGCAAATATGCTCGCTGACCGCCGGGCTGTTCAGCAAGCTCGCCGCGTACACCGCACGGGCTGGCTGAGCTCTGCGAATCGCCACCGTGCCATTGGTCGTCGATAGCACGACTGTTTTCCCTGGACAAACCGTTTGCAAAAATAGCGGCGCCGGCGGATGAAAACCGGCGATCGTCCGCCCTTCGTATTCGCCGACGAGCTCATAGCTGCCCTCTGGCAAGCGAAGCGCGATCTCCTTGGCCTCCTCGGCATCGCGCACCGGGATCACCGAACGAGCGCCGGCAGCGAGAACTGCTGTAATCGACGAGGTGGCAAGCAAAACATCGAACACGACAGCCACCTTTCGATCAGCAAGCGCCATCTCATCAATGTCTTCTTTGCGCAGCACGACATGCACTTTTGTCATCACGCCGCCTCACCGTCCTGTCGCCAGCTGCCATGCATGCTCAATGAGCGCTTCGACAAACTGGCCAAAATGGCGAAACCGCTCATCGTTCGTCTGTCCGCGGCGGTAGCGGTAATAAATTTGCTGGCAAATGACCGCTAATTTAAAGTAGGCAAACGTTAAATAAACGTGTATATCGGACACATCACGTCCACTTTTTTTGGCATATGCCTCAATAAACTGTTCGCGCGTATAAAAACCGGGACGGACGGTGACCGGCGCGCGGCCAAACCCACTTTTAATGAGTGGAGGATCGTCTTCCTCAATCCAATAACTCATGGCCACCGCCAAATCGGCAAGCGGATCCCCGACCGTCGACATCTCCCAATCAAACAGCCCAACCATTTTGGTGATGTCGTCTTTGGCAAACAAAGCGTTATTCAGCTTAAAATCGTAATGGATTACGGTTGCTTCGCGCTGCGGTGGAATATGAGAAGCGAGCCACTTCATCAGCGCCTCGGCTTCCGGAATATCATCCGTCTTGGCCCGCTCATAGCGCTGGATCCATCCGTGCACTTGCCGTTCCATAAATCCATCCGGCTTTACCATCTGAACGAGGCGTGTGTTCGTATAATCAATTTGATGGATACGGACAAGCGTCTCGACCATCGTCTCGGAAATGCCGCGGCAAACCTCCTCCGTCGGAGTGATGCCATCGGGAAAATCACTGTCAATCACGACGCCATGCCGCCGCTCCATGACGAAAAACGGACTGCCGATCACCGATTCGTCTTCACAAAAATAGAATGGTTTCGGGGCGAGCGGGAACAGCGGATGGATTTCAGAAAGCCACGTGCTCTCCCGCTTCATATCATGCGCTTTCGGCGGCACCGGGCCAAACGGCGGCCGGCGCAGCACCGCCTCCCACTCCCCACAGCGGAGCAAATACGTCAAATTCGACCGGCCGGCGGAAAATTGCTGGATCTCGAGCTCCCCATCCGGCATGTCCGGCAGCACCGTGCGCAAAAACTTGGCCAGCTTCCCTGCCGGCAGTTCTTCCCCCTTGCGCACTGGAATAATCGCTGTCATCTCCCTCTCCCCCTTGGTCAACAATTCAAGCGCGCCATTGCCGCCGCACGAACAGCATCCATCGACACACCTCGGATCAAACTTGTTTGTCTCTCTTTTCACTCGGCTTTCGAGACAGACGGCGCGCTCATGCCATCAAGCAGGATCTCCACCATCTGCTTCGCCACCTCGGCATCGGTCAGCTCTCCGTCCGGACGAAACCATTGGTAGCTCCAATTGGCCGCCCCAAGAACGGTAAGCGTGGCGATCGATGGTGACAAATCGCAGCGCAGTTCACCGCTTTTCATTCCTTCCTCAATCAACGACTGCAGCCGATAGCGGAACAAATCGCGCTTTTCTTTTACTTTTTGTAAATGCTCCTCACTCAAATGCTTCATTTCACGAAAAAAAATGCGAGCTTCCCTTCCTTGCCGCTCGACATTATGAATGAGCATGAAGATAATGTCATACAGCTTCTCCCGCAACGGGCGCCGTTTATCGCTTATAATGCGCTCCTCTTCGTCAAGCAGCCCTTCAATGTAGCGAAGGTGAATATCCATCAACAGTTCTTCTTTGCTTGTAAAATAGTAATAAAACGTCCCTTTTGTCACCCCGAGGGCGTCAACGATGTCTTGGATCGATGTTTCGCTGAACCCATTTTGTTCAAACAGCTCAATGCTGGCAGCCATAATTTTCTCCTTCATGTTTTTACACCTCTTGCCTAAAATGTAGTCGCTGCCAGCTATTGTACCATAAAACGGCCAAGCCTGCTTCGGACTTGGCCGAAAGCCCTCTGTTATTGCGGGCGGGACGCCTCTTCACGCAAGGCGCGGCGCAAAATTTTCCCGACGTTCGTCTTCGGCAGTTCGGCACGGAACTCGACAATGCGCGGCACTTTGTACGCCGCTAAGTTTTTTCGGCAATGGGCGATGATCTCTTCCTCGCTTGCTTGCATCCCCTCTTTCAGGACGATGATCGCCTTCACCGTTTCGCCGCGGTACGGATCAGGCACACCAACTGCCGCCGCCTCTTTCACCGCTGGATGTTCGTACAGCACTTCTTCGATTTCACGCGGATAAATGTTATAGCCGCCGGCGATGATCAGATCTTTTTTCCGGTCGACAATCGTCACATACCCTTCCTCGTCAATCGAAGCCAAATCGCCAGTGTACAGCCATCCGTCGCGCAGCGCCGCCGCCGTTTCTTCCGGCATGTTCCAATAGCCTTTCATCACTTGCGGTCCACGGATAATCAGCTCGCCGACTTCGCCTGGCGGCAGCTCTTGCGTGCCAGTCGCCACATCGACGACTTTGTACTCGGTCAGCGGCATGCCGATGCCGACCGTGCCTGGCTTGCGCGCCGCAAACGGCGGATTGCAATGCGTCACTGGCGAGGCTTCGGACAAGCCGTATCCTTCAAGGATAACCGCTCCCGTTTTCGCTTCGAAATCGCGCATCAATTCAAGCGGCATCGGCGCGCTGCCGCTGTTGCACGTTTTAATGCTACTGATGCCGTATTGCTCGACTCCAGGAGTATTTGTAATAGCGACATACATCGTCGGCACGCCTGGAAACACGGTCGGTTGCTTGTCGCGAATCGTCTCCAACACTTCTTTCAGCTCAAAGCGCGGCAGCAAAATGTTTTCCGCTCCTTGGTAAATGGCCAAGTTCATTCCCGACGTCATCGCGAACACGTGGAACAACGGGATGACAGTTAAATATCGCTCTTTCCCGAACTCAAATGTCCCTTTGAAAAATTCGGCGCATTGCAAGACGTTGGCGAAAATGTTGCGGTGGGTGAGCATCGCCCCTTTTGAGCGCCCTGTCGTCCCGCCAGTATATTGCAACACAGCGACGTCATGCGTTGATTCGATCGACACCGGGCGCACAGCTCCGCTTCCTGCAGCAAGAAATTCGTCAAACGTGACATCTCCTTCAGCCAGCGAAACGGATGGCGGCGCTCCGAAGCTGACAGTGATCGCTTGTTTGACGGCTGTCTCCCCTCTGACGGCGGCAAGGCGCGGATAAAGCGGTTCATAAATGACGATCGTCTCGGCGCCGGAGTCTTTGAGCAAATAGGCAAGTTCGCGCTCAACAAGCATCGGGTTCACTTGTGTGACGATCGCGCCCGCCTGCAAAATGCCGTAGTAAGCGATGACATACTGCGGGCAGTTCGGCAGCATAATCGCGACGCGGTCGCCTTTTTGCACCCCAAGCGCCTGCAGGCTTGAGGTGAAACGGTTGACCGCCGCCTCAAGCTCGGCATAGGTGATCGTCTTGTCGTAAAATGTCAGCGCCGGCTGGGAGCCGAATTCCGCCGCTCGTTCATGCAGTACATCGCATACCGTTTTGTCGGGAATATCCATATAGAACGAAATGTGTTCCGGATAAAGAGACAACGCCCGTTTTTCGCTCATTTGCGTTTCCCCCTTTTTTAATTAAATGCCGGTCGCATGGCTGCCGCCGTCAACGACGAGGAGCGCGCCCGTGACAAAGGCGGACGCCGGGGAAGCGAGAAACAAGACGGCCCCTTTCAAGTCATCTTCGCCGCCAAAGCGGCCGAGCGGCGTATGCTCGAGCACTTTTTTCCCAACGCGTTCAAGAACGACTTTTGACATTTTCGTCGGGAAAAAGCCCGGCGCCACCGCGTTGACGCGAATGCCGTGCTTCCCCCATTTGGCTGCTAGGTCCCTCGTAAACGTAATAACCGCCCCTTTGCTCGTGTTGTAGCCGATCGTATTTAAAATGTCCGGGTGCGTGCCGCCAAGGCCAGCGACGGAAGCGATATTGATGATGGAACCGCCGGTTTGTTTGGCGATCATCACCTTGCCGACCGCCTGGCTCATGAGAAACGTGCCGGTAACGTTGACGTTGATCACCTTTTGCCATGCCTCAAGCGGCATTTCCTCGACCGGCGCTCCCCACGTCGCTCCGCTGTTGTTGACTAAAATGTCGATGCCGCCAAACTCTTTGACGGTCGTTTCGACGACATGTTTGACCTCCTCCGGATTCGTCACATCGCACCGCAGCGCCAGCGAACGGACGCCGAGCTGTTCAAGCTTTTCTTTCACTTGCTCGCACGCTTCCACTTTCCGCGAACAAACGACGACGTTCGCCCCGGCTTCGGCAAGACCGACGGCAATTTGCTCGCCGAGCCCGCGCCCACCGCCAGTGACAATGGCGGTTTTCCCCTCGATTTTAAATAAGTCCAACACATGCATACGACCACTTCCTCTCCCTTATTGTTGATATTGCCGCAATTCAAGCTTGGCAACTTGCTCTTTATGCACTTCGTCCGGCCCATCGGCCAGACGGAGCGTGCGCGAGTTCGCCCACATGGCGGCAAGCGGAAAATCGTTGCTCACCCCAGCGGCGCCAAACGCCTGAATGGCACGGTCGATGACCTTCAAAGCGACATTGGGCGCCACCACTTTAATCATCGCAATTTCTTTGCGCGCCGCTTTGTTGCCGACCGTATCCATCATGTACGCCGCCTTTAGCGTCAGCAAGCGCGCCTGCTCGATCTCAATGCGCGACTGGGCGATCCACTCGCGGATGACGCCGTGTTCAGCGAGCGGCTTGCCGAACGCCACCCGCGACTGTACGCGCCGGCACATGAGTTCAAGCGCTCGCTCCGCCGCTCCGATGAGGCGCATGCAATGGTGGATCCGTCCCGGGCCAAGCCGGCCTTGAGCGATGGCGAACCCTTTTCCTTCGCCCCAAATGATGTTTTCTTTCGGCACGCGCACATGGTCATACGTAATTTCGGCATGCCCGTGCGGCGCATGGTCAAAGCCGAACACCGGCAGCATCCGTTCGATTTTCACGCCCGGCGTATCAAGCGGAACGATGATCATCGACTGTTGCTCATGTTTTGGCGCATCGGGGTTCGTTTTTCCCATCACGATGGCGACTTTGCAGCGCGGGTCGCCGGCGCCAGACGACCACCATTTTCGTCCGTTGATGACGTATTCGTCGCCGTCGCGGACGATGGAGGCGCGAATGTTCGTCGCATCGCTTGACGCGACGTCCGGCTCCGTCATCGAAAAGCACGAGCGGATTTCTCCGTTCAAGAGCGGGATGAGCCACTTTTTCTTTTGCTCCTCTGTGCCATAGCGGACGAGCACTTCCATATTGCCCGTATCGGGCGCATTGCAGTTGAACACTTCCGGGGCGATGAGCGAGCGGCCCATTATTTCGCAAAGCGGCGCGTACTCCACATTCGTTAATCCCGCGCCGTATTCGCTGTCTGGCAAAAATAAATTCCAAAGCCCTTCTTTTTTCGCCTTTTCCTTCAATTCTTCGATGATCGGCGGCACGCCCGACCATCTCGACTCTTGTGCGTTCAGCTGCTCCTCATACACCCTCTCGTTCGGATAAATGTAATCCTCCATGAAAGCGCTTAATTTTTTGATCAACTCTTTCACTTTTGGTGAATAAGAAAAGTCCATATGCTCCCCTCCCTTTTATACTAACCGGTTGGTATGTTGTTTCTACTTTTACTATACCTCTACCAGAGGAAATATTCAATATTTTTCGATAAATACATCCGAATTTGCGCTTCCCATCTCCCCTGCTTCGCTGAGAAGACAGAGAAGATAAAAAAGGGCGAACAACCGCCCCGATTACGCCTTAACATACCGCTTGTATAGCGCTTGCGTGCCGCTGTTTTCCTCACCGGCTTGCGCCAACTCTTCGTACAGTTGTTTGGCGAGCGCCAGGCCTGGCAGCGGCAAGTTCATCCGCTCGGCTTCCTCAAGCGCAATTTTCATATCTTTAATGAAATGCTTGACGTAAAACCCAGGAGCAAAATCTCCTGACAACATGCGCGGCGCCAAGTTGCTCAGCGACCAGCTGCCGGCTGCCCCTTTGGCGATGCTTTCAAGCACTTTGAATGGATCAAGACCAGCCCGCTTCGCATACGCCATTGCCTCGCACACCCCAATCATGTTCGTCGCGATGGCAATTTGGTTGCACATTTTCGTATGCTGGCCGGCTCCAGCTCCTCCTTGCCGCACGATGTTCGTGCCAAGCCGCTCGAGAATCGGCTTGCACGCCAAAAAGACGTCCTCATCACCGCCGACCATAATCGTCAACGTTCCTTCGCGCGCGCCGATGTCGCCGCCGGACACCGGGGCGTCCAAAGCATGGATGCCCTTTTGCTTGGCCGCCTCGTAAATCGATTGCGCGAGCGTCGGCGTTGACGTCGTCATATCGATGACATATGTTCCCGGCCGCGCATTCTCCAAAATGCCGCCCTCGCCGAAATACACTTGCTCGACATCGCGCGGATCGCCAACCATCGTCATGACGACATCCGCCTCCCGCGCCAAATCAGCAACCGTTTCCTTCCAAACCGCTCCTTCTTGAAGCAAGTCTTCCGCCTTTTCTTTTGTGCGTGTATAAGCTAGAAGTGGATAGCCCGCCTTCAGCAAGTGGCGCGCCATGCTTTTCCCCATGACGCCAAGGCCGATGAATCCGATCGTTTTCATCCGGTCTTCCCTCCTGTCGGTTTGCCTTAAATCGCCTTCACCATGCCGCCATCGACAATGAGCGCTTGACCAGTAACGTACGAATTCGCTTCGGACAGCAAGAAGACGACGACATTGGCAAACTCTTCAGGGGTTCCGTAGCGGCCGAGCGGAATGGCGCTTTTCATGCGCGCTTCCATTTCTTCTTTCGTAATGCCGAGTTTCTCGGCATTCACTTTGTCCAAAAAGGCGACGCGCTCCGTCGCGATCCGACCAGGAGCCACCGTATTGATTAAAATGCCATCCGGAGCCAGCTCAACAGCAAGCGTTTTCGTCAGCCCAACGATGCCAGTGCGGAACGTGTTGGATAAAATAAGTCCCGGAATCGGCTCTTTAATCGATGACGAAGCGATGTTGACAATTTTTCCTCCCTTTTTCTTTAAGTAAGGGAGCGCTTCGCGAATGAGGCGAATATAGCTCAACAAATTGAGCTCAAACGCATATTGCCAGTCTTCGTCGCTCACCGTTTCAAACGTTCCCGCCGGAGGGCCGCCGGCGTTGTTGACGAGCAAATCGATCGTCCCAAACGTCTCGACCGTTTTGGCGACAAGCTGGCGAATGTCGTCGGCGTTGGTGACATCTGTGCGCGTATAAGCGACGCGTCCCTTATGTAAACTGTTCAATTCTTCCGCCACTTCGTGCAACTTTTCTTCGTTTCGGCTCGTGATCATCACGTTTGCTCCTTCAAGCACAAGCGCCCGGGCGATCGCCTTGCCAAGCCCTTGGCTCGAGGCAGCGACAAGCGCCGTTTTTCCCGCCAATCCAAGTTCCATCGTCATCCCTCCAACAAAAGAATGGGTGTTACGTAACCATATTCGCGCTCATTCGTCATTTTCCTTCTTTCGATCAGCGAAAAAAGTGATCCGCTGGGCGGATCACCTCTCTTCGAAAAGCGACTGAAACCGTTTCATCTCTTCCTCGACGTCAAGGCGATCAACGTGAAACGGATTCGGATTGGCAGCCTTCATCGGATCAGCATCAGTCCGCACCCCAATCGCCTCGGCGCCGTCGGCGGTCGGATCGTTGATGACGCTTTCACGCGCGCCGTCGCGGTAAAACATGTGCGGGTGATCGTTTCGTCCACGCTCTGGCATCAAATTCCCCCCTTTTTTCCGGTAGTGTTCCGTAAGACATGGAAAATCATTCACCGATCAGGGAAAGGCGGGGAAAAAGAAAGAGCCCGCGCATCGCAGGCTCCCCTTTTCCTTCCTAATCAACTTTCAAGCAGCAAATCTTCCGGATTTTCGATCAAGTCTTTCACCGTTTTTAAGAACCCTACGGCCTCTTTGCCATCGATGATGCGGTGGTCGTATGACAAGGCGACGTACATCATGGGACGGTTTTCGATCCGCTCTTCATCGACGGCGACCGGACGCAGTTTGATCGAATGCATCCCTAAAATGCCGACTTGCGGCCCGTTGAGAAGCGGGGTCGACAGAAGCGAACCGAACACACCGCCGTTCGTGATCGTAAACGTGCCGCCTTGCAAATCGGCGAGCGACAACTTGTTGCTGCGCGCTTTCGCTGCCAATTCGGCAATGTCGCGCTCAATTTCAGCGAAGTTTTTCCGGTCGCAGTCGCGCACAACCGGAACGACAAGCCCTTCGTCCGTCGACACGGCGACGCCGATATCATAATATTTTTTCAACAAAATTTCGTCGCCTTGAATTTCCGCATTGACGTACGGATATTTTTTCAGCGCGGCGACAGCCGCTTTGACGAAAAATGACATAAAGCCGAGGCGGACGTCATGCTCTTCGAAAAATTTATCTTTTTTCCGCTTGCGCAGATCGATGACCGCCGACATGTCAATTTCGTTGAACGTCGTCAACATGGCGGTCGTTTGTGTCACTTCAAGCAGCCGTTTGGCGATCGTTTGCCGACGGCGCGACATTTTTTCGCGGATGACCGGCTTGCCGGCCTCAGCGGCTGGAACGGCGGCCGGCGTCGACGTCGGCGCGGCTTGCGGAGCCGGCTGCGGGGCGGCGGCCGGTTGTGCGGCAAACGAGGCGACGTCTTGTTTGCGCACGCGCCCAAGCGGATCAACGGTCGGCACTTGCGTCAAATCAATTCCTTTTTCGCGCGCCATCTTTCGAGCGGCCGGCGAGGCGATCGGTCGTTGGCCCGGAGCTTGGGCGGCCGCGACTGGCTGCGGCGCTGGCTGTTCATTGCTGTCGGCCGGCGCGACCGTTTCCGTTTCATCGGCTGGCTGCGGAGCAGCTTGCAAAGCGGCAGTCGGTGCTGCCGCTCCTTCGCCGATAATGGCGATCGCTTGGCCAACCGCAACCGTATCGCCTTCATTGGCCAGCAGCTGCTGCAAAACACCCGACTCTTCCGCCATAATTTCCACGTTCACTTTATCCGTTTCAAGCTCGCAAATCGATTCTCCTTTTTCCACGTAGTCGCCCGGTTTTTTCAGCCATTGGGCGATCGTTCCCTCCGTGATGGATTCTGCTAACTCTGGTACTTTGATCTCAGCCACGTTGATGCCCTCCTCAAATGTTCCGTAGTCATCATTCATGCTTCGTCAATGCACAGCGGATGATGCGCTCTTGCTCTTTTCGGTGGACGACCGGATCGCCTTCCGCCGGGCTGGCCCGCCGGCGCCGCCCAATGTAGCTGACATCGACACCCTCTGGAGCCAACGCCCGCAGGCGCGGTTCCATATACAGCCATGCCCCCATGTTTTTCGGTTCTTCTTGCACCCAGACGAGTTCTTTAACGTTCGGATAGCGGGCGATGATGTCTTTCACCGCTTCTTCCGGGAACGGATACAGCTCTTCAATGCGCACGATATGCAGCCAGTCAAGACCTTCCATTTTGCCGATTTGTTCCGCCAAATCGATCATCAATTTTCCGGTGCCAAACACGATGCGTTCCACTTTGCCAGCGTCAGCGCCCAATCCCGGCTGTTCGAGCACCGGCGAGAACGCGCCGTCAACGAACGCTTCCGCATCCGACGCCGCCAGCGGATGGCGGAGCAAGCTTTTTGGCGTCATAATGATGAGCGGACGCACTTCTTCTCTTGTCAACAGCGCCGCCTGCCGCCGCAAAATATGGAAATATTGCGCGGCCGTCGATAAGTTGGCAACCGTCCAGTTGTTTTCCGCCGCCAGCTGCAAAAAGCGCTCGACGCGGCCGCTTGAATGTTCAGGGCCTTGCCCTTCGTAGCCGTGCGGCAAGAGCATGACAAGCCCGGATTTTTGCCCCCATTTCGCCCGGCCGGATGAAATGAATTGATCAAACATCACTTGCGCCATGTTGGCGAAGTCGCCAAATTGCGCTTCCCAAAGCACGAGCGTCTCCGGCGCGTAAACGTTGTAGCCGTATTCATAGCCGAGCACGGCGGCTTCCGTCAGCGGGCTGTTGTACACGACAAACGACGCTTTGGCGCCGCTGATGTGGTGAAGCGGCACATACTCTTCTCCGGTTTTCACGTCATGGAGCACCAAATGGCGCTGCGCAAACGTGCCGCGCTGCGAATCTTGCCCGGTCAAGCGGATCGGCACGCCGTCTTGCAAAATCGTGGCAAACGCTAAAATTTCCGCGTGCGCCCAATCGACTTTGCCGTTTTGCGCAAACACGCCGCTTCGCCGTTTTAAAATGCGCTCAAGCTTGTTAAAGACGTTGAATCCATCCGGAAACTGCAGCAATTCTTCGTTCACCCGATGGAGCACGTCTTTCGCCACGCCCGTTTTCACTTCCGGCAGCCGATCGACGACCGGTTTGGGCGGATCCATGATGAAATCGAGCTCGTCTTCGTTTTTCGGCACCCGCTCGTAGGCGATTTTCAGCCGTTCGACCACCTCTTGCTCCATTTCGTCGACTTCCCGCTCGGTGATGATCCCTTTTTCCATCAATTTTTGCGCATACAGCCGGCGTACGGTCGGATGTTGGTTGATGATCGCGTACATCGTCGGGTTCGTCGCCATCGGCTCATCCATTTCATTATGACCGAAACGGCGGTAACCGATTAGGTCAATGACAAAGTCTTTTTTAAACCGCTGGCGGTAGGCAAACGCCAAGCATGCGGCCGCCAAACAAGCCTCCGGGTCGTCGGCATTGACGTGCACAATCGGCACCTCAAACCCTTTCGCCATATCGGAAGCATACGTCGTCGAGCGTGAATCGTAACTCTCCGTCGTAAAGCCGATCATGTTATTGGCGATGATATGGATCGTCCCGCCGGTCGTATAGCCGCGCAGCTGGCTTAAGTTGAGCGTTTCCGCGACGATCCCTTGTCCCGGGAACGCGGCATCGCCGTGAATCAAGATGGCAAACGACGCATCCGTATTTTGCACCGGCACGCCTGGTTTTGTCCGATCTTCTTGCGCGGCGCGCGTGTAGCCAAGCACAACCGGATTGACCACTTCGAGATGGCTTGGGTTGTTAGCGAGCGTAATCCGCATCGTATGCGCGCTTTTATTGCGAAGGCGGCGCGCCGCCCCTAAGTGGTATTTGACATCGCCCGTCCACCCGTACGTGATCGCCACTGACCCTTCAGACGGAATGAAATTTTTGCTTTCCGCATGCTGAAACTCGGCGAAAATCATTTCGTACGGCTTGCCGAGCACATGGGCAAGCACATTCAGCCGGCCGCGGTGCGCCATGCCGATGTTGACAGCATCGATTTCATGTTCGATCGCTTGGCGGACGAGCTCATCCAAAAGCGGCACCATGGAATCAAGCCCTTCGATCGAAAACCGTTTTTGCCCGACATACGTCCGGTGGATGAACTTTTCAAACCCTTCCACTTCCGTCAGGCGGCGCAACAAAGCGACCCGCTCTTTGTTCGCCAAGCTCGGGTAATACGCTCCGGACTCGATTTGCTGAATGAGCCAGTTCCTCTCTTCAAGATTATGTACTTGCGAGAATTCGAACGCGATTTTGTCCGTGTAAATTTTGCGCAAATGCAAGATGGCATCCCAGCCGTTTTTGACATGCGCCGGAGCGTGCGGGCAAAGAAACGCGACCGGAATGCGCTTTAAGTCCTCTTCGGTTAAGTCGTATTCGTCAAGCTCCAAGCGGCGCAGCTTTTTCTCCTTTTTGACAAGCGGATTCGTATCGGCAACCAGATGGCCATAATGGCGAATGCTGTCCGCCAGCTTGACGGCAGCGACAAGCTTGCTGAAAATCGTCGGCGTCTCCGGCAGCCGGAACGTTTGATGCGTTTTGGCTGTTTCGTCATCCGCAGGAGAAACCGGTTCTTCCAAGACCGGCGCCCCCCACTGTTCGAACAATTGTTTCAGTTCCGGGTCGATGCTGTTAGGGTCATCGAGATACTGTTCGTACATTTCGATGACATAACCGAGGTTCGGCCCGTAAAACTGGCTCCACGGTTGAGCGTAGTTCGTCTGTTTTGCCATCGTGAAAAAACCTCCACCTTGTTTTCGCATCGTTCGGGCTGGGCAACAGCTATGCATGAAAGTCCTCATTTAGCTGCCAGTATCCCCAAACGTACAGCAAAATAACAGTATAAACGTTTTCACTGTTTATTTTAGCACTATCGCCCACTAAAATCGACGAAGAAGCTGAAAAAATTTCACTTATTATCATTGTATGAATACAAAAAAGATCGTGACTGCACGGCGGCGGGACATTCATGATTTTAAGTAAACGCCGACCGACATTCATCTCCCGCTTATTTTGGACTGCACCCTGTACAAAGCGAAAGTGAAAGTCTCCTATTCGAAAATGATTGAACGCCTCTTGCCTGCGCAAACGTTTAGCGGTGGGAGATTCTTTGGAACAACCGCTCCACGACAGGCTTGCCAGCCAAGCCATCCTCGTGTGTCCCACGGTTCCGTTGTCTTACGAAGACAGCAAGCGAAATCCTTCTTTTTTTGGGCGGCGTTAGGGAACATCCTTGATGCTTCATCCCCCACTTACGCACGCGGAAATGGGAGCCTTCTCGGCTGGAGATGATAAAAAAGGCGCCCCGTTGCCGCTAGGACGCCTTCCATTTTTTATGAAATCTTAAACTTCTCAACCAGTTGTTTCAACTGCCGGCTCATTTCGCTTAACGCCTCCGCCGATTCGGTCACCGTCGAAAGCGCCTGCAACTGATCATCAGCCGAAGCAGCCACTTCTTCCGCCGCTGCCGCTGCTTGTTGGGCGATGGCGGCGATGTTTTGCATCGCCCCGACGACATCGTCTTTGCTCGCGTTCATCCGCTTTGCTTCCTCCATAATCCCAGCAAGCGCATCAGCCACTTGCTCCATCATGCCGGTGATTTTGACAAACGAATCGCCGGTCGTGTGCACCGCTTCCCGCTGTTCGTCGTACGCCTGCTTGGAGCGGCGGACCGCCTCCATCACCAGCCCGGCTTGCTGCTGGATGGCGGCGATCGTCGCGCGGATCATCTCCGTCGCTTTCGCGGATTGTTCGGCCAGCTTGCGCACCTCATCGGCGACAACGGCAAACCCTTTCCCATGCTCGCCAGCCCGCGCCGCCTCGATGCTGGCGTTTAACGCCAGCAAATTCGTCTGTCCGGAAATGGCCGTGATCGTTTGAATGACACCGTCAATTTCATCCATCTTTTTCACAAGGTCGCTAATGACATTTTCTACAGACTCGAGTTCATTTTTCGCTTCCTCCGATTTTTTCTGCAAAATGTTTAAATGCTCCAAGCCGTCGTAGCTCGCGGTTTTCGTTTCATCGGACAGCGACTCCATGCCAGCCGTCGCATTCGTGACCGCTTCGATTTGCTGCGACAGCGCCGTCGTCCGCTCATTGATCGTATCAAGGCTTCCTGCTTGATCGGTCGTTCCTTTGGCGATTTCGCCGATCGCTTTGGCCACTTGTTCGCTTGTGGCCATCGTTTCTTCGGAGACAGCGCTCAAATGGTCGGCCGAAACGGCCAATTCATTGACCGAGCGGTTCACCTCACCGATCAGCGCGCGCATATGATCGATCATCTCGTTAAAATGGCGGGCGAGGCGGCCGATTTCATCTTTGCCAACGGTGCGCACTTGCACGGTCAAATCACCGCCCGCCGCCTTTTCGACTTGCTCTTGCAGCGCCACAATCGGCTTGGTGATTGAGCGCGCTAAGAAATAAACGACGACCAAAGCGATGATAAACGCAATCACCGTAATGACAAGCATGGTTGCTCCGAGCGAGCGGCTCATCGCCGATAAGTCTTTTTCTTTATAGACGGCGCCGACTTTCCAGCCAAGCTCTGGAATCGTAGTGAAGTAAATCACCCGCCGTTCGCCGTCTTGCTCATATTCGTGCATTCCTTTTTCATGCTCGAGCATGTAGCGGACTGTCGCATTGTTCGCCATATTTTTCCCTTTATCTTCCGGATGAACAACCGCCGTTCCCTTCGTGTCAAACAGCACCGGATAGCCGTGATAGCCGACGTCGCTCGCATTGACGATTCTTGTCACCGCATCGAGCGTCATATCGATGCCGATGACCGCAGCAATGCGGCCGTTTTCGCTCACCGCTTTGGCCAACGTCACAACGTGCTTGCCGGTAATCGCATCGACGTACGGTTCGGTCCACACCACTTCATCCGGACGCTTCATCGCTTCTTTATACCACGGGCGGCTCGTCGGATCGTATCCATCCGGGAGCTCTGTCATCGGCGATATGTACATTTTCTTCTGCTCCGTGCCAATATAGATGAATTGCACATTCTCATGCAGGCGCAAAAACGTGCGGAACTGTTTCTCAAGCTGCAGCCACATTTTTTCATCTTGAACCATTTGCAAAGCCAACGGCGATTCACTGAATTGCACTAAGCTATTCTCCTCACTTTGAAAACTGTCGCGAATATCGCCGAGCAGTCCGTCAAGCGCCGTCTGCGCCCGCTGTTTCACGTCAGCATCCACCATCTTCCGCATTTGCACAACCCCAACGAGTTGTGTTGCTGCCAATGAAATCACTAACAATAAAGCCATCAAGACGATCAATTTGCTGCGCAATGTCCGGAACACTCTCTATTTCTCCCCTCTGTTTCCTCTTTTTGTCGAACCACGTCCATTATAAAAGGACAATCGTCCTGCGTCTATAGGATGAGCTTCTTATTCATACATAGAGAGCCGCGCCTGTGGGACATTAAACGTAGGCAGGTGAACCACAATGGGCGCGATTGAACATGAGGGCTATATATTTGAGATCGAATACAGCGTCTTGCTGCAAA
The DNA here is from genome assembly GCF_022341265.1 of Geobacillus sp. YHL. Classification (NCBI taxonomy): domain Bacteria; kingdom Bacillati; phylum Bacillota; class Bacilli; order Caryophanales; family Anoxybacillaceae; genus Geobacillus; species Geobacillus sp. YHL. The sequence continues at coordinate 2,059 of NZ_JAEIGB010000016.1, read as the reverse complement.
AAGGGGCGCTGCACGTTTATCGCGACGGTGAATTGATTGAGGAAATTGAGTTTGCATTTTGCGGCGAAAAGCCCGATGAACAGCAAATTGAAGCGCTTGTGAGCGAGTATGTCGAGCAAAAAGCCCGCGGCCGCTAACAGCGGCCGTTTTCTTTTCTTGCCATTTTTTCGAGTTTTCCGTTATGATGAGGGTAAAAAAGCAAGGGGGATCGGCATGTACTATAAACGTTTATACGTCTTTGACGGCAACACCCCGCGCGAAGCGGTCATCCGCAACTATACGAAAGACGACTTTGCTGATCTCATCCGCGTGCAGCAAGAAAGTTTTCCGCCCCCGTTTCCATCGGAGTTATGGTGGAACGAACAACAGCTTCACAACCATGTCACCTTGTTTCCCGAAGGAGCGCTTTGCGTCGAAGTCGGCGGGCGCATCGTCGGATCGATGACTGGCTTGATCGTTGACTTTGATCCAGCCCATACCGATCATACATGGGAAGAGATCACCGACGGCGGCTACATCCGCAACCACCGCCCGGATGGCAACACGCTTTATGTCGTCGACATTTGCGTCTCGCCGCCATACCGGAAGCTCGGCCTCGGCAAGTGGCTCATGCAGTCGATGTATGAAGTCGTCGTCCATCTCGGCCTTGACCGGCTGCTCGGCGGCGGGCGGATGCCTGGCTACCATCGTTACGCTAATGAATTATCACCCGAAACCTACATCGACAAAGTGGTTGCTGGCGAGCTGAACGATCCGGTCATTACATTTTTGCTCCGTTGCGGGCGAACGCCGCTTGCGATTGTCCGTAATTATTTAGAAGACGAAGAATCGCTCAACCATGCCGTGTTAATGGAATGGCGCAATCCATTTAGGCAGATGACCAAAAAAAATTAACAGACACCAAATGACAGGAATTGTCGGCAACGAACGCAAAAAAATAAGGTTCATCACCACAACGTGTACTTGACAAGCGAGGCTTTTTCTCGTGTCACCATGTAGGAAAATCGTTGATTTACTGATTTTCCTTATGCATGTAAGCAAGACATGATCTGAAACAGTCAAGTACAACTTTTGGTGAAGAGCTACAAGATCAAGCTGATGAAACGTCGGGGATACGGATACCGAAATATCCAGCGTTTTGCATTGCGGGTTCGGCTAGAAACAGCTAACATACTTTCATGACAGGTGCAAGTACAACTTTTGGTGATGAACCATATAAATTATCTTACCCTATAAGGCTTGACATGGAGCCTCTGCGTGCATGGATTATTTTGCGAAGGCCGCAGCACAAAAGGAATTCGCAGAGGCAACCAGCCTTACCATGCACGCCACTCCATGTAAAGCCGTGTCTCTGAAATTATAATTGTAAATTATCATTTTATTTCAGCACAAAACGCCCATTTTTTTGCACATTCTTTCAGAAAGCCCTCTCCCCTTTTCTGAAGGAATGTGCTAAATTTTTTGTGAATTGTTTCGGACAAAGATTTCCATTCGTTTCAATGAGGGGGAGGAAGTGTGATCCAGTTTCACGACTTTGGCATTGACATTCAAACGTATACGGATCGTGGGAAAGGGAACGATTTTCCCGACGTGAACCAAAGCCCCACTGTCCATCCCGCCGCCCCTTGCATCGTCACGGATACTACCAACGCTATGCGTTGACGGCAGAGGGGGAGTATCACCATACCCATCAAGTTAAGAATTTTGGTCTTTGTGCATCGTCAAAAACATGGTATCCTTTCTAACGAACACTCCACGTTAGAAAGGATTTTTTTCATGGAAAAACAAATGAAAGCATGGATTCAAACCATTCGTCAACTCTTTTCTCCCGAAGAATGAACCCGTCTCGCACGGAAAACAGGCTTTATCCGGCGGCAGCGTTCGTTAACGGCGGAAGCCTTTCTGACTCTCTGTGCATGGGGAGATGGCTCACTGGCCAAACAGTCGCTTCAGCGGTTGTATGCGGCCTTGACGCTCTGGCATGGCTGTTCCCTTTCAAGCGAAGGCTTGAATCAGCGTTTTACCGATCGGGCCGTGGCATTTTTGCGAGAAGTGTTTT
>NZ_JAEIGB010000015.1:0-67619 GCF_022341265.1 Geobacillus sp. YHL | reverse complement strand
CTGCAAATGAAGATAAATCGCTTGGTAGCGTTCATATGCTCGTTTACTTTTTGCTTCTTTCATGGCAGTGGACAACTTTTCGATCTCGTCTTTGTGATTTGGCATCATATTTTCTCTCCGTTCCCCTATTTTCTCTTTGTATTTATTCGCCGTGGAACGGGAGAAAACCTTTATTTCAATTTATATAAATCATTACAAAAAATTCGACTATTTTCTACAAATGATGATACTTGACTTTCTCTTCATCATGAGACAACATCCAACGCTACACTGTGCAGCATAAAACGGCTGTTTCCTCTCCCGTCTAAAGGAGAGGCGCAGCTTTCCTGAATGCATCAAGACGTCTTGATCACCGCCAGCCATTCGATTCTCTTTTCGCCTCCGTCAAAACGACAGGCGCCCCCTCCGTTGGGGACGCCTGTTCCCGTTATTTTTTCAAATTGTAAAACGAGCGGATGCCTTGGTAAATGGCCGTGTGGCCGAGTTCATCTTCAATGCGGAGCAGCTGGTTGTATTTCGCGACGCGGTCGGTGCGTGATGGAGCACCTGTTTTAATTTGACCCGCGTTTGTTGCGACGGCGATGTCGGCGATCGTGCTGTCTTCCGTTTCGCCGGAGCGGTGCGAGACGACGGCGGTGTAGCCGGCGCGTTTCGCCATTTCGATGGCGTCAAACGTTTCGGTGAGCGTGCCGATTTGGTTCACTTTGATCAAAATCGAGTTGCCGACGCCTTTTTCAATGCCTTCGGCCAGTTTTTTCGTGCTTGTGACAAACAAGTCGTCGCCGATAAGCTGCACTTTTTTGCCGAGCCGCTCGGTCAGCAGTTTATGGCCTTCCCAGTCGTTTTCATCGAGCCCGTCTTCGATCGAGATGATCGGATATTTCGATACAAGCTCTTCATACCAAGCGACCATTTCTTCCGACGTTTTCACAACGCCTTCGCCTTCAAGATGATATTTGCCGTCTTCTTTGTTGTACAGCTCGGACGAGGCAACGTCCATGGCGAGCATCACTTGTTCGCCCGGTTTGTAGCCGGCTTTTTCGATCGCTTCGATGATCGTTTGCAGCGCTTCTTCGTTCGATTTCAAGTTCGGGGCGAAGCCTCCTTCATCGCCGACGGCGGTGTTGTAGCCTTTCGCTTTCAGCACCGCTTTTAAGCTGTGGAAAATTTCCGCCCCCATGCGCAGCGCTTCGCGGAAGCTTTCCGCGCCGACCGGCATGATCATAAATTCTTGAATGTCGACGTTGTTGTCCGCATGCGCGCCGCCGTTTAAAATGTTCATCATCGGCACCGGCAGCGTTTTGGCGTTAAAGCCGCCTAAGTATTGGTACAGCGGCAGGCCAAGCTCGTCCGCTGCCGCGCGGGCCACGGCGAGCGAGACGCCCAAAATGGCGTTGGCGCCAAGCTTGCTTTTGTTTTCCGTGCCGTCTAATTCAATCAGCTTCCGGTCGATCGCCACTTGGTCGGCGACCTCCAGGCCGATGATTTCCGGCGCGATGATTTCGTTGACGTTTTCGACCGCTTTTAACACCCCTTTGCCGAGGTAGCGGTTTTTATCGCCGTCGCGCAGTTCGACCGCTTCATATTCCCCGGTCGAGGCGCCGCTCGGCACCAAGGCGCGGCCGAAGCCGCCGTCTTCTGTGTACACTTCCACTTCCACCGTCGGGTTGCCGCGCGAATCGAGCACTTCGCGAGCGTAGACATCGATAATGGCAGACATGGGAACACACTCCTTTTCGTATCGTTTTCTCAAGATCATCATTATTTGACAATCAACGATTTCCCCGTCATTTCTTTCGGCTGCGGCAAGCCGAGCAAATCGAGCATCGTCGGCGCCAAATCGCCTAAGATGCCGCCGTCTCTAAGCTTGATGCCTTTTTTCGTCACGATGACCGGCACCGGATTCGTCGTATGAGCCGTTTGCGGCTTGCCGTCCGGCGTCAATACTTCATCGGCGTTGCCGTGGTCGGCGGTGATGATGGCGATGCCGCCTTTGGCCAAAATGGCATCGACGACTTTGCCGAGGCATTCGTCCACTGCCTCCACCGCCTTGATCGTCGGTTCGAGCTTGCCCGAATGGCCGACCATATCCGGGTTGGCGTAGTTCAAAATGATCGCATCGTACTTATCGGCTTCAATTTCCTTGAGCAGCGCATCGGTCACTTCATAGGCGCTCATTTCCGGCTTCAAGTCATACGTCGGCACTTTCGGCGAGTTGATCAAAATCCGGTCTTCGCCTGGAAATTTCTCTTCGCGGCCGCCGCTCATAAAAAACGTCACGTGCGGATATTTTTCGGTCTCGGCGATGCGCAGTTGGCGCAGTCCGTGCTGCGACAGCACTTCCCCAAGCGTGTTGTCAAGGTTCGTCGGCTTGAACGCCACGTACCCTTTCACCGTTTCGCTGAAATGGGTCAAGCAGACAAAGAACAAATGCTTCGGATGTTTCGGGCCGCGGTCAAACTCGCGGAAATCTTCGTTCGTAAACGTGTTTGAAATTTGGATCGCCCGGTCAGGGCGGAAATTATAGAAGATAATCGCGTCATTGTCTTGAATCGTCGCCACCGGCCGACCGTCTTCGCGGACGATGACCGACGGCAGGACGAATTCGTCGTAAATGCCGTGTTTGTACGAGTCCTCGATGCATTCGAGCGGATCGCGGTACGTCGGCCCTTCGCCGTACACCATCGCCCGGTACGCCTTCTCGACGCGGTCCCACCGCTTGTCGCGGTCCATCGAGTAGTAGCGGCCCGACAACGTCGCGATTTCGCCGACGCCATATTCCTTGATTTTTTCCTGCAGTTCTTTAATGTATTGCGGCGCCGTTTGCGGGCCGACGTCGCGGCCGTCCAAAAAGCCGTGGATGTACACGCGCTTCACGCCTTCTTTCGCCGCTAAGCGCAAGAGGGCGTACAAATGGTGAATATGGCTGTGCACCCCGCCGTCGGACAGCAGACCAAACAAATGCAAGCTCGTCCCATGCTCTTTCACATGGTTCATCGCCGCCAAAAACGTTTCATTCCGGTCAAACTCGCCTTCGCGAATGGCGATGTTGACCCGCGTTAAGCTTTGGTATACAATGCGCCCGGCGCCGATGTTCAAGTGTCCGACCTCGGAGTTGCCCATCTGCCCTTCCGGAAGCCCGACCGCCTCGCCGCATGCCTTGAGCGTTGTGTGCGGGTATTCGTTCCAATAGCGGTCAAAGTTCGGTTTGTTCGCCTGAGCGACCGCATTGCCGTACGTTTCGTCGCGCAGCGCAAATCCGTCTAAAATGATGAGCGCAACCGGTTGTTTACTCATGGCGCCCCGCCTCCACCAATTGCAAGAATGAAGCCGGCTCGAGGCTCGCCCCGCCGACTAAGGCGCCGTCGATCTGTTCTTGCGCCAAGAAGTCGCGGATGTTGTCCGGTTTGACGCTACCGCCGTATTGAATGCGGATCGCTTCCGCCGCCTCCGGGCCAAACAGGCGCGAAACAACCGAACGGATATGGCCGCAGACGCTGTTGGCGTCTTCCGGTGTTGATGATTTGCCCGTCCCGATCGCCCAAATCGGCTCGTAAGCGATGACCGCTTGCTTCACTTGTTCCGGCGTCAAGCCGGCGAGCGCTTTTTCCACTTGCGAGGCGACAACGGCGTTCGTCTGCCCCGCTTCCCGCTCCTCAAGCGATTCGCCGCAGCAAATAATCGGTATAAGCCCGCGGGTGAAGGCGGCCAACACTTTTTTGTTCACGGTCTCATCTGTTTCGGCGAACATTTGCCGGCGCTCCGAATGGCCGAGGATGACGTACGTGACGCCGAGGTCTTTCAGCATGACCGGGCTCACTTCGCCTGTGTACGCCCCTTGATCGGCAAAGTGCATCGTTTGCGCCCCGATTTTTAAATCCGTGCCGTCTGCCGCTTGCACCAACCGATCCAAAAAGAGAAACGGCGCGCAAACGACGGAATCGACTTCGTCGGCCGGCGGCACGTGCCCTTTTACGTTCTCGACAAATTGAACAGCTTCCGCCAATGTTTTATGCATTTTCCAGTTGCCTGCAATGATGCGTTTTCTCATCGTTCACCCTTCCTTTCAATGGGCGGCGTCAGCCGCCATGCGCCCAATCCGGCGCCGTGGGTCATTTGTCTTCGAGCGCGACGACACCCGGCAGCTGTTTTCCTTCCATAAACTCGAGCGAAGCGCCGCCGCCGGTGGAGATATGATCCATTTTGTCGGCCAAGCCGAATTTCTCAACCGCCGCCGCCGAATCCCCGCCGCCGATGACCGAATAGGTGTCGGGCGCTTCCGCCAGTGCTTCGGCGATCGCTTTTGTCCCATGGGCGAACGCTTCCATTTCAAAGACGCCCATCGGGCCGTTCCAGACAACGAGCTTCGATTGACGAATGACATCGCGGTACAATTCGCGCGTTTTCGGGCCGATGTCAAGCGCCTCCCAATCGCTCGGAATGGCGTCGATGGCGACGACTTTCGTGTTGGCGTCGTTCGCAAACCGGTCGGCGACGACCACGTCCACCGGCATATAAAAACGGACGCCTTTTTCTTTCGCCTTTTCCATAAACGATTTGGCGAGTTCGATTTTGTCCTCCTCAAGCAGCGACTTGCCGACGTCATGGCCGAGCGCTTTGACGAACGTATACGCCAGTCCGCCGCCGATGATCAAGTTGTCAACTTTTTCAAGCAAATTGTCGATGACGCCGATTTTGTCTTTCACTTTCGCGCCGCCGATGATCGCCGTAAACGGGCGGTCCGGATTCGAGAGCGCTTTGCCGAGCACTTCGAGTTCTTTTTCCATCAAAAACCCGGCCACCGCAGGCAAGTAATGGGCGATGCCTTCCGTCGACGCATGAGCGCGGTGGGCGGCGCCGAACGCATCGTTGACATACAGATCCGCGAGCTCCGCAAACGCTTTGGCCAGCTCTGGATCGTTTTTCTCTTCGCCAGGGTAAAAACGGACGTTCTCAAGCAAGAGCACGTCGCCTTCGTTCAAACGGTCGACCGCCGCTTTCACCTCATCGCCGACCGCTTCATTCGTTTTGGCGACCGGCCGTTCAAGCAGCTCGCCGAGCCGCTTCGCAACGGCATCCAAACGCAATTCTTCGACCACTTTTCCTTTCGGGCGGCCGAGGTGGCTCGCCAAAATGACTTTCGCCCCGTGCTCGATCAAATAGCGGATCGTCGGGAGTGCGGCGCGAATGCGCGTGTCATCGGTGATGGCGCCTTGCTCCATCGGAACGTTGAAATCGACGCGGCAAAAGACGCGCTTTCCCCTCACCTCAACGTCGCGGATCGTCTTCTTGTTCATCGTTCGTGCCCCCTTTTGGCTGCAGTTTGGACAAAGGAAAAGGAGTGGGGATCATTTCCCCGCTCCCCTCCATTTCCCTATTATAGACTTGAACGGATGGAAAACTCAACGCCAAGCTGGTTTTACAGCCCTTTCGAGGCGATGTAGGCGGCCAAGTCGACGACGCGGTGCGAATAGCCCGTTTCGTTGTCATACCACGAAACGACTTTCACCATTTTGCCTTCAATGACCATTGTCGACAACGCGTCGATCGTCGACGAAGCGGTGCTGCCGTTGTAGTCGCGCGACACGAGCGGTTCTTCGCTGTAGGCCAAAATGCCTTTCAGCTCGCCTTCCGCTGCTGCTTTCAACGCGGCATTCACTTCTTCGACCGTCACTTCTTTTTCCAATTCCGCCACCAAGTCGACAACTGATACGTTCGGCGTCGGCACGCGCATTGCCATGCCGTTCAATTTGCCTTTCAGTTCCGGCAAGACAAGCGCAACAGCTTTCGCCGCCCCGGTCGTCGTCGGAATGATCGATTCCGCGGCCGCGCGAGCCCGGCGCAAATCTTTATGCGGCAAGTCCAAAATTTGTTGGTCGTTTGTGTACGAGTGAACGGTCGTCATCATGCCGCGGACGATGCCGAATTTTTCATGCAGCACTTTGGCAAACGGCGCCAAGCAGTTCGTCGTGCACGAAGCGTTCGAGATGACATGATGGGCTTTCGGATCGTATTTGTCTTGGTTGACGCCCATGACGATCGTAATATCCTCGTCTTTCGCCGGTGCGGAAATGATCACTTTTTTCGCACCCGCTTCCAAATGTTTGGCGGCGTCTTCGCGTTTCGTGAAGCGGCCGGTCGACTCAACGACGATGTCAACGCCGATCTCGCCCCACGCCAAGTTCGCCGGATCGCGTTCCGCCTTGACGATGATTTCTTTGCCGTTGACGACCAAGTTGTTGCCGTTCACCGACACTTCGGCATCCAGACGGCCATGGACGGAGTCGTACTTCAACAAATGAGCAAGCGTATTCGCATCGGTTAAATCGTTCACCGCCACCACTTCAATGTCCGGGTTTTTCAATGCCGCGCGGAAGACGTTGCGTCCGATGCGGCCAAATCCGTTGATTCCCACTTTGACTGCCATCTTATTTTCCTCCTTGCGATTGGATTGTATCAGCAAGGGAGATTACTCCCCTACGAACGCTTTTGCGGCTCCTTCGTCCGTCACCAATAGCGAGTGCGGCGCCCGTTTCATGTACGCGCGAATGGCTTTCGCCTTCGACGCCCCTCCGGCGACGGCGATGACATGCTCGACATGCGGGAGGTGTTCAAGTTGAATGCCGACTGTTTTCACTTTATGGACGACGTCGCCGTACTCGTTGAAATAGTAGCCGAACGCCTCGGCGACCGCATGGCGGGCGATGATGTTCTCCATCTCTACAGGCGGCGTCTTCCGCCGCTTGGCCATCGTCACCGCTTCACCGATGCCATGGACGACCATGCGGCATGATTGGATGAGCTCAAGCACTTCTTTCACCGCCGGCTCTTCGACAAGCGACGCGTACGCTTCATCGCTCAGCTGGTCAGGCACGTGCAGCAACCGATAGCGGCCCATCGCTTTTTCCGCCATTTTCGCACAAATCGTGTTCGCCTGATTCTCGACATCTTCGCCAAGGCCGCCGCGCGCCGGCACGAACAACACATCGCGAAGCTTCGAATCCGGCGTCATCATCTCCGCGACCGCCGCCATCGTCGTTCCGCCGGCCACGGCGACGATGTCCCCGGGCTCAAGCAGCTCCTTCATGCAGGCGACACACGCTCTACCCATTTCTTTTTTTACCCAAGGGGAACGGTCGCTATCCCCGGCAACGACAATCACCCGCGGAATGCCGAGCTGTTCCTGCAGCGCGGCTTCCAGCTCTTTGAGTCCGAGCGCTTCCCGCATCAAATCATTGAGCGTATGAAGGAGCGCCTGGCCTTCCTCCGTCAACCGCATGCCCGACACATCGGCGGAAAGCAAGTTTTGTCCTTTCAAAAATTCTGTTTCCGACCGGAGCACCCGCTCACTCATGCCGAGGCTCGCCGCCAGCGCCCGCCGCCCGATCGGCGCCATAAGCGAAATGGAGTGCAAAATTTGATATCGTTTTTGCATAACGTCAAGCAAGTCAGGCAATAATTTTTTTTGTGCCTCCAATAACGGCTGCATGGATCCTTTCTCCTCGATTGAATATAGGGACATATTATGTCCCGGTATGACATATTATGTCCCGCAGTGCCATAAAAAATTCCTCCCGCGCCATTTTCATTATAGCAGGAGGACGATAGCCGTTCAACTGTTTTGCGCCCGCCGCAACCGTTTTCTCACCGCTTCTTTTTCAATCGCTCCCCAGCCGATTTCTTCGCCATCCAATTCCACAACCGGGATCATCAGCTGATATTTTTCCAGCAGTTCATCATCTTTGTAAATATCAATTTCTTCCAGCGTAAACGAATAGTCCGCCCGCAGCTCCGTCAAAACGGCTTTCGCTTTGTCGCAGAGCGGGCAATTGGTTTTCGTATACAATCGGATATGCATTCATTTCTTCCTCTCTTTCTACAGCAGTTGCCGTTTCGATTGGCCGCCCGTTACGGCAGGCCGATATATTGCCTCCGCTTTGCCGAAGACGGGATGCGCAGCTGCTCGCGGTATTTGGCGACCGTGCGGCGCGAAATGGCGATGCCGTGCCGATCACGAAGCAAATCAGCAAGCTGTTGGTCAGACAGCGGCGCCCGCCGATCTTCCTCGGAAATAAGGGCCTCAATGATCGCTTTCACGCGGGCGGACGATGCCGCTTCATCCCCTGCGGCCGTCGCGGCATTCGAAAAGAAACGGCGCAGCTCCACGGTGCCAAACGGCGTTTGCACATATTTATGCCGGACCGCGCGGCTCACCGTCGATTCATGAACGCCGAGCTCCTCGGCCACCTCGCGCATCGTCATCGGCTTGAGCGCCGAAAGCCCCAACTCCAAACACGGGCGCTGGCGGTCGATGATGACGGCCGTCAAATGGAGAAGCGTCTGTTTCCGTTGCTCCAAACTTTTCGCGAGCCATGTAAACTGCCGATATTTTTCTTTGATAAACTGTTCGGCATGCCGGTCGCCGGATGCAGCGATGCGCCGCTCGTACTCCCGATTCCATCCGAGCTCCGGATGGATGTCATCATTATAGGCGGCCATCCAGTCCCCTTCCGCCCCGCGGACGACGATGACATCCGGCACCACCAAAGGCGGTGTTTCGCTCGAATAGTGAATGCCTGGCCGCGGCTCGAGTGTGCGAATGAGCTCGAAGACGCGTTGCAGTTCGCCAAGGCTGACGCCAAGCTGCTTGGCCAGCGTTTTCCACGACTTTTCCGCAAAGGGGACAAAATGGTAGCGGACGATCATCTCCGCCAGCTCGTCGCGCTCAGGAAGACGTTCCAGTTGCAGCAAGAGGCATTCCGCCAAATCGCGGGCGCCGACTCCCGGCGGGTCGAGCGACTGCACAAGGCGCAGCCCCCGTTCCATCTCTTGTTCCGATGCGGAAAACCGCGCCGCCAGCTCGGCAAGCGGCACGCGCAAATAGCCATCCTCATCGAGCGAGGCAATGAGATAACGGACGATGCGCTCTTCCCGATCGGCCAGCTTCAACGCAGGCAGCTGAGAAAGCAAATGGCCAACAAGTGTCTCTGCGCGGGCGCCAATGTTCTCGAGCCATTGCTTTTGGTCTCTTTCTGTCCGGCTTGGCCGTTGCCGCACCCGGGTGCGGCGAATTTCCAAAAACGGGTTTTCCAGCGACTGTTCATATAAAAACGCTTCCAAATCCACTGCGGAATATTGCAACAGTTCAATCGCCTGCACCAGTTCCTTTGTCAGCGACAACTGCAGCCGCTGCTCTTGCCATAACTCCGCCCTCATCGTCACGCCTCCCTTTCTTTTATTGTACACAACGGGAGCGGGAGGGGGTAGGAGAAATTTTTGACGGCGGAAAGCGGCCTTGGCGACCGCCCGAACCGGCGCCTGTTCAGACGAAAAAACCCAATGCCCCGCCCGAGCCCTTGATTTGGGAACCCTCTCGAGGAAAGCGGCGCGTCCGCTGCTGATCTAAAAGAAAAACAGCCGCCTAGGCGGCTGTTTTTCCTCGGCAGGATTATAACCATATATCTCAAGTATTGATATTTCAAGGCTTGAGTGACTTGTTATTTTATATCGTGTAAAATTTGTGCAAAATTATCTCGAGTGCGTCAATTCATGCAAAAAGGTGCCGACCCAAAAGAGCGGTAATGCTCCTTTCTGGGGCAACATGGCAAAAGAGATCACCAGTAAAACCAAGGGTTTCAGAGGTGGCCTCTTTCACATACTTCAGTGAAATTTCATCAAAAAGGAGCTTTTGAGTCATCCCCTTTTCGTTGTTAATCTTCCTCATCTCTTTGTTAAAATCCATGACGAGTAGCGCTATACTTCTTCCAACTGAACTTGCTTAGAAATAATTTTTAACAACGGCTCTTTATAATCAAAGGTATATATACATCCAAATTAAAATTTTAACCTCTGGTTCACGCAGCACACCCGATGCGGCGTAATACCTCATCTGGGTGCTGTAAGACGTATTGTTCAAAACGAGTGATTGACTGGTCAATATCGTTTTGATCTTTATGCAAGACATTGGCGATGACTTCATCTTTCAGCCACTTCAAGCCATCATGCGTTGTCCGCACTGCTTCAAGACACTGGAGAAGATCAAAGAGCGTAAAGATTACCACATCTACAAGTGCAAAAACGATGATTGTTCGTTTTACCAAACGAGCCTTCGGCGCATGAACACCCACGAACGGAAACGATTTAAACAGAAACCCCATGCCTTTAAAGTTCGGTACCTTTACCGAGAATTTCTGTTTGACTTTCGTCCATTGGTACCGTCCTCTCCGAAAAAGCCAAAGGTGGATTTGTCCCGTTATCGGTGTCTTCTCACATCCTTGGGCTGATTTTGACGTATCACGTCAACTACGGGATGTCTTCTCGAAAAACAGCGGGCGTCATGAAGGACGTGCATGGGGTGTCGATTTCCCATCAGACCATCATTAACTATGCCAACCGTGTCACGCTGATCGTCAAGCCTTTCATCGATCATTTTCCTTACGAACTGTCTGGCTCCTTTTGTGGAGACGAGACGTATATTCGCGTCAAAGGACGTTGGCATTACTTGTTCTTTATGTTGGATGCCGTAAAAAAATCGTATGGTCTTATCGCGTTTCGCCCAATCGAGATACGCTGTCTGCGATTCGTGCCATGGATGACGTCCTAAAGAAGTTGCCTTCGATTCCAGAGGCGCTCTCTCTTGTCGTCGATGGAAACCCGATTTATTTATTAGCAAAAGGCAGCTCGTGATGACTTTTCATAGATTTTTTGACGCTACCCTTTAATATCCTGATTATTCAAATAATATTATAAGCGACCAAACCACCTCCGCCCATCGCTTTATCCTAAACAGGACAATGTCCGCTCATTTGAAGAGGAAAGAGAACAGCACCTAAAAGACCGGCGACTTCATGAAAAATCAGCCCGAAACGCACTTTTCTCAAGTTGAGAAACCTTTGAAAATCCGTTCTTCTCTTACAACAGAAAATACCGATGGAGCGAAAAATCATGGTTTTTCACCGACCTTCTAAGGATTCCTGAACTTTCCAAACCAAGATGGATTTCTCCTTGACGAAGAAACTAAGACATGTTTGAAAATAGCCAAGTGCAACGTTTGGCTGAGAAACCATGCTCATCTACGTAAAGTTTATTTTTTTTGAACCGCTTTAACTATACTACAATTATCTCCAACTTTAATTTTTTTGATTACTTTACCGTTTTTAACTAATCGCAGAGTTCCATTTCGAGGATTCGAAACTATGAATTCGTCAAATCGCTTGTTGTAGTCAAAATACGCTGGATTTTCTATTGCAAAAAAAGATTCACTCAAGTTATTTTTATCAATTATTGTAAAAAACTCCCCTTGCATATCTAAATCCGTATAATTATTAATGTATAATTTATTACCAATATTAATTATTTTTTGAGGAAAAGGTTTAGACAATTGTTTCTCAGAAATAATTTTGCCATTATTCAAGTCTACAACCATAAGCTTATTTGTATATCTTTCAGGATTTTTCACCCATCCCGGCCTTGGCCCGTAAGAAAAGCCTGTAAAAACACAGTACATTTTGTTATCTTCGATCACAAAATCACTTGGTGGTAATTCAATATTATCTTTAATGACAGGATGAAAGGAAAGGGATGCATCATGCATTTGTACCCTATATACGTTGCTATGCTCACTGGATTTACCACCAGAATTTATAGTAATGAAAATTTCATTTTTGTAATGTTTCATTGTACTGACCATTCCAGTGGTAAATGTCAAGTTTTCTACTTTCCCACTAGACATATTCACAACAAAAAAAGGCATGCCTTCTCTAAATATTTCAGATGAAGCCATGTAAACTTTTTGGTTTAGTACCGCATAAGACGACGGAACATGCGGCAACTTTAATTTCTTTTCCACATGACCACTCGAAAGATTGATGATAAGCATCGATGGTTGAGTTCCTGTATATGTACCATCATCTATTGCATAAACTCGATTTCCTTCTATAGAAAAGCTTTGAAATTTATTTTTATTTTCAATTTCTTTGACTATATTCAGCTTTTTATCAAGAAAAATTAATTTGCTATCTCCATCAGTAAGTGCAACAAAGGCTGGGGGAACCTTCAGTTTTGTATCGTTTCGGGAGACTATTTCTTCCCATTTCTCACACCCCACCATTAAAAACAAACAGATGCAATAAATGAAAATCATGATTTTCTTCATTATACAGCCCCTCGTAAATAAGTGTTCATCAAAATAGGACTACTTAAAAATTGAGAAAACCTCGTTCACTTGGAACAATGGGATCACACGATTGACTTGGATAAACTCATCCATCCTAAGGCTCCATCCTTTCCTGTTGAATGACGATGCGTTGGCTCATCGTCTCGACCGCCTGTATAAGGACAGCATTCACCACATCATTAGCGCTTGCTTGATTCATATTTCCCCAAAAGAGGCCTTTCTCCCCGAGTCTTCACGCCGATGCGACGAACAAGGCCCTTTACAGCGCGTATGAATCGGCCTCGCTAGAAGCTCTGAAGGTCCACACACGGTAACAACCGCCGTACGAGCATGAGCTGAGGCCGATTCGGTCAACATCCCGTGGAGCGTCCCCTTTACGTTGGCGGAGAGAAACAGTGCCACGCACCGGGCTCGAGACCCCTCCTCCGCCTATGAAGGTCACCCGGTTATTTAGTGCAAAATTCTAATCAAATACCCCCGATTTGAGCAAAAAACTAGTTTTTCACTAACCTTCTAAAGATTATTTTACCATCAAGTATGGCGTATTAATCAGCAGAGTCATGAACCAGTTGCAAATATTTTAGTATCTCCGTCTTGATAAATATCGTCCGGATAAACGTATAGCCCGCCATCGTAATCCAAGTCACGATTCCCCATCTCATAATACGCTTTCCAAGCTAATTTACTACAATACCACGTGCTATCATCCGACTTGTAAGAACCTACAAATTTATATGGTTCTCCTAATTGGTTTCTAATGTAATTACGGGCAAGGGTTCTAAATTGCTGTTCTAAAGTATAGACATATAAACCGACCGCTTGGTCGTAGTTTCTAAATTTCCTTGCCGTGGAATAGTGGACATTACTTTGTCCATCACCAGGTTGGTTTTCTACATTCGCTTCAATGAATGCATATGAATCTAAACTACCAGTATAATAAGTACCGTCCCATACAGCGGCATGACGATAGTACCCCCATACTACTGAACCATCATGTACTACAATAATATCACCAGGTGCAAACGCCGCGAAAGATATGTTATTCGTACCTTTGGGTGAACCGAAAGAATCACCAGGCGCCCAGTCCGGTTTAGGGTCATCCTTGTCATAACCCTTTTTAACTCCCAATTCTGATTTTCTTACTAAATCATACTTATCAATATTCACACTTTGTTTAAGTTTTTCTTTTTGTTCTAACACTTCTTTAACTTCTCTGCTTTCATTGTTTACAACCTCTGAGTCTGCAAAAGCGTAGTTTACCAAATTAAATCCAGATAGTAGTGCTACAAACGATGAGGCCACCAAAAATTTCTGAAATTTACCTTTCAAGCAAATCCCTCCTCTACCACTGATGTGTAGATAAAAAATTTTGCAAAACTACGATTTTTTTCCTTAGTAACTTCGTGCAAATCCGATGGCTCTATTGTTTTTCACCAACTTTCGAATTCTTTTTTGCAACTCCATTCTAAAAAAAAATAAAAAGAACAACAAAAATTATTCGCAAAAATCCGACCATTTTCTACAAATGATGACACTTGACTTTATCTTTGACGATCTCATTTTTATGGAGAGGCGCAGCTTTCGTGAATGCATCAAGACGTCTGGATCGCCGCGAGCCAGTGAATTCTTTTTTTCGTCCCTCTATCAAAACGACAGGCGTCCCCTCCGTTAGGGACGCCTGTCTCCGTTATTTTTTCAAATTGTAAAACGAGCGGATACCTTGGTAAATCGCCGTATGGCCGAGTTCATCCTCAATGCGGAGCAATTGGTTGTATTTCGCGACGCGGTCGGTGCGAGACGGTGCGCCCGTTTTGATTTGGCCAGCGTTGGTGGCGACGGCGATGTCGGCGATCGTGCTGTCTTCCGTTTCGCCGGAGCGGTGCGAGACGACGGTGTAGCCGGCGCGCTTCGCCATCTCAATGGCATCGAACGTTTCCGTCAGCGTGCCGATTTGGTTCACTTTGATCAAAATCGAGTTGCCGACGCCTTTTTCAATGCCTTCGGCCAGTTTTTTCGTGTTCGTCACGAACAAGTCGTCGCTTACGAGCTGCACTTTTTTTGCCGAGCCGCTCGGTCAGCAGTTTATGCCCTTCCCAGTCGTTTTCATCGAGCCCGTCTTCGATCGAGATGATCGGGTATTTCGAGACAAGCACGAAAAACGGCTGCCATCGCAGCCGTTTCCCATGTATAACGCCCTCGTTGAAATTAAACCCAATGCCTTCATTTTACTCACATTTCGCACCCTAACAAGGTCAAAACGAAGGATTTTTTATTTCATTTTTCAGAATAACTTTTTGACCAACACAACGAGCGATGGCAATCCCTTTTTTTACCATCGCTGGTCGTTCCGTATCACGTTACACGTAGATGCTCTCATCCATGCCCAATCCCTGCAGAATCCTTCGCTGGTCCGGGTTGAGGGGGCGATCGAGTGCGCGTTGGATGCGCCCGTCTGGCAGCTCCAGCAGGATGACGTTCACATATTGAAACAGCTGAAAAATCGCCTGTCCGGTTGGCCGGGTCAGCTTGCGGCCTCCCGCGCCCTTTAACGGACGTTCGGGTGTGATGAACTGGCGCACCCGGCGCTGAAAAACGCGGTAAATCGCCAAGGCCAAGAGAAATAGATAGCCCAATACGGCAACTCGTTCTGGCTTTTTGACATAAATCTCATCCGTGAAAAAAGGGTCTTTCAAAAAAGCGAAGTTCATTTCCACCGAGATTTGCCCTTTATACAGCTTCAAGATCTCTTGGGCATCCATTTGTTGGCCCTTCCATTCCTTCGGAACGGTCGTGACGAGGACAAACCGGGACGCTTTCCATCTTGCCTGTTCCCATGCCGGTTGGTCGAATTCGACGTTTAGGCGAAGGGTGTACAGCGTCTCCGTCTCGGGCTCCGCCCCTTTTTTCGGCCGTCCGCGCCGTTTTTTCGGACGCACGATCTCTTCGACCGCGGCCTCCACTCGATGAAACCGAGGGCGAAGGGACGCCTTGAGGGACGTCAAGGCTTGTTCGGCGTCTTCGCGGCAGGAGAAGGGGTGGCGCTCCCAACGGACTTGTTCCTCGTGAAGAAGCTCCGCTTCTTTGACCCGCTCTTTTTCGAGCGTCTTTCCTTTGCGCTGGTCGAGGGCGCTCGATTCGACGACGATCAGCCGAACCGAGTGGCCTTCATAGGTCGAGGCCGTTTCCCATACCCGATACGTGGCGCCGTTTCTCTCCGCTAGGGTAAAGGGTTTGCTCCACGGGATGTGAGGCGAATCGGCCTCCGCGAGCGCCTGTTTCACGATCCGGAGCGATGAAGGGCCTCTGGTGATCAAAAAGGCACGGGCGGCTTTGGTCTGCGCCAAGGTGTCTTTTGTCATCGCGGCGGAATCGGCCACGTAAATCCATTCATCGTCGATCTTGGCTTGTTTGAACTGTTCGTGGATCCGCGACAGCACCTCAGGATTCTACGCCTTATCCGATCGATTGCCGTCGTGCACATCGCCGTAAAACGGGATGCCGTCCTCGTTGCCGACCAGTCCAAAGCCGATCTGTTTTTGCCAACGATGATGGCGGTTGTAGCCATGTGTGATCTGCAGAGCCTCCAACGAGGCCGATTCATAGGCTCCGTAAACCGTCTTGTCCGTCGTATCGGCATGAAAGACTCGGAGGGAAAGGCCTTCTTTGCGATAAATATGAATCAAGCAAGTGCTGATGACGTTGTGAATATCGGCCTCATACAAGCGGTCGAGATGACGAGCCAAGGCATCGTCGTTCAACCAGGAAGGTTGGAGACCAGGACGGATGAGTTTCTCTAAATCGATCTCCTGAGCCCATCGTTCTAAGTGAACCAGGGCTTGCCGGCCGTCAAATAGATTGTAAAGGATGGCCTGAACGGCATCGCTGACTCGTGTTTGGCACTGTGGATCGACGGGTACAAGATGGTCAATCAAGCGGGGGATGTCCAGCTTTTTGACTAGAACACTTATTATATTCAAATAATCATTACGATAGACCCCTTTGACTTTCACATTCATGAGAGAAAAACTCCTTTACATTCCTTGTGTGTCAAGGATTCATTCGACATCGGAACAAAAAATCCTCCCGATTTTCGTCGGAAGGGTGCGAAATGTGAGATATAAAAAAGGGAAATACAGCTTGGCGCACGAAAGAAACATTGAATTATCCGTCCGGCTGGTCGAAGAACACTTCGCAGGAGTGAAATTGAAAGACTTAACGCGCGATATGTATCAAAAATTTATTAATGAAATCAGCAAAAACCACTCAACAGCTACGGTTCAGAAAAGGCATACTTATATCAAGTCATGTCTCCGGGACGCGATCGAGGACGGGATCATTACTCGGGATCCGACGTATAAAGTGATTATCAAAGGGGAAGTGGAGACAAAATCGGAGGAATTAAAATACCTAAACTTTGATGAGGTTAAGAAATTGGTGGCTGAAATCAAGAAAGACATGAAACCAAGATATATTTCTCGATACATCATTTTATTTGCGATTGCCACCGGCGCACGATTCTCCGAAATTATGGGTCTGACATGGGATTGCGTTGATTTTAAAAACAAAACGGTCACTATCAATAAAACGTGGGACTTCAAGGATAAAAACGATTTTAGCGATACGAAGACGTTCGATTCTAAACGAACGATTACAATTGACGATGAGACGTTGAATATGCTCAAAGAACTCCGAAAACATCAAAACGAATTAGCTATGAAAACTGGATTGAGAAACACGAAAAATTTAGTGTTTATCAATTCAAAAATGGAAATTGTGACAAATAACGCGGTCAATAAAACGTTGCGAGCATTATGCAAAAAAATCGGGATTAAAACGATCACTTGTCACGGGCTCCGGCATACTCACGCATCCATGCTCTTGTATAAAGGAGTGAATATCAAATACGTTTCACGACGACTGGGTCATAAAGATATTGTAACCACTTTGCAGACTTATTCGCACGTTTTAGATGAAATGGAACAAAAAGAATCTCGGCAGGTCGATCTCGCGATGGCGGAACTGGATCGTACCAAATAGCCGTGCAAAATTCGTGCAAAATTTTTTCGGATTCTATCGTTTTTTTCGGGATTCCCCAAAAATGAAAAACGACCGCAAACGCGGTCGTATCAAGGAGTTTAGGAATTCCGATCCGAACAGGTCGGATACAAGTAGCGCCCTCGGCAGGATTCGAACCCACGCTAAGAGAACCGGAATCTCTCGTGCTATCCACTACACTACGAGGGCATGGAAGTTCATGATTTCTCTATTTCGTTCCGTCGCATGTTCTATTATAGCAGGATCGCGCAAAAATGCAAGAGGAAAAATGCCATCAAAAGCAGGAAAAATTGCACCTTTGTTCCTTCCCCCATCAACGGGGCAACAGGTTAAAAAAACGAAAAAGCGGTTATGATGAAAAAAGGGATGTTTGCCGCCAGCCGCGAATATGTTATAAAGGATGGGGAAGGTCGTTTTGTTTGACCTTCATTGACCATGCCTGTATGATTAAAGCGTACATATTGATCCATTAGGATGGAAAAGGAGGCGTTTTTGATGTATTTGATTCCGACTGTCATTGAACAGACGAACCGCGGGGAGCGGGCGTACGACATTTATTCGCGCTTATTGAAAGACCGAATCGTGTTCCTTGGCAGCCCGATCGACGACCAAGTGGCCAACTCGATCGTGTCGCAGCTGCTGTTTTTGGCGGCGGAAGACCCGGACAAAGATATTTCCTTGTACATCAACAGCCCGGGCGGCTCGATCACAGCTGGCCTGGCGATTTACGACACGATGCAGTTCATCAAACCGGACGTATCGACGATTTGCATCGGCATGGCCGCTTCCATGGGGGCGTTTTTGCTTGCCGCCGGTGCGAAAGGGAAACGGTTCGCCTTGCCAAACAGTGAAATCATGATCCACCAACCGCTCGGCGGCGCCCAAGGGCAAGCGACGGAAATCGAAATCGCAGCGAAGCGCATTTTGTTCTTGCGCGACAAATTGAACCGCATTTTATCGGAAAACACCGGCCAGCCGATCGAAGTGATCGAGCGCGATACGGACCGCGACAACTTTATGACCGCGCAAAAAGCGATGGAATACGGCATCATTGACCGCGTGCTGACGCGCGCTGATGAAAAATAAGGCATGCACACGTTGGCAGAACCGCTATAGAGCTGCGCCTGCACCGACATTGACGAAAAAAGGCTGCTTCCGACAAAAACGGAGCAGCCTTTTCCATTCCTTTCCCCGCCAGCCCCACACGCTGCTTTACTTTTCCTTTTGCACATAGGCGGCGAGCTTTTCGATCGCTTCTTGCTCATCCGGACCGTCGGCAATGAGCGTGATCACCGCTCCATGGCCGATGGCGAGGCTCATCAAGCCCATAATGCTTTTCGCGTTGACCCGTTTTCCGTCTTTTTCCAAAAACACATCAGCGGAAAAACGGTTCGCTTCTTGGACAAACAACGCCGCCGGGCGCGCCTGCAGCCCGGTTTTTAATTTCACTTCCACTTGTTTTTCCACCATTCTCCATCTCCCCTTTACAGCGATTTATGGAAATCGACCGGCTTTCCAGCCCGCAGCCGCTCCGCGATCTCATCAATTTTGCGCAGCCGGTGGTTGATGCCGGATTTGCTGATTTTTCCACCGGCAACCATCTCCCCGAGCTCTTTCAGCGTCACGTCTTGATGCTCGATGCGAAGTTTCGCGATTTCCCGCAGCTTGGCCGGCAGTGAATCAAGGCCGATCGTCTCGTCGATGTAGCGGATGTTCTCCACCTGGCGAAGCGCAGCGCCGATCGTTTTGTTCAAATTGGCGGTTTCGCAATTGACAAGCCGGTTGACCGAGTTGCGCATATCGCGGACGATGCGAATGTCCTCAAAGCGGAGCAGCGCTTGATGGGCGCCGATGATGTTCAAAAACTCGGCGATTTTTTCCGCCTCTTTTAAATACGTAATAAACCCCTTTTTCCGTTCCAACGTTTTCGCATTTAAAAAAAAGTGGCTGTTCATCAATTCGCATAACGCCCGGTTATGCTCCTCATACAGCGAAAAAATCTCCAAATGGTAAGACGACGTCTCCGGGTTGTTGACCGAACCGCCAGCCAAAAACGCGCCGCGCAAATACGAGCGCTTGCAGCATTTTTTCTTGACGAGCTCCGGGGAAATGTCATGGATGAGCGAAAAATCGCCGTTGACAATGTGAAGTTCACGAAGCAAAGAGGCCGCACCGTCGGTCACGCGGACGATGTAGACGTTGTTTTTTTTCAAGCGCATTTTCTTGCGGACAAACAGCTCGACGGCGACATCGTAGCCCTTTTTCAATAACGTATAAATGCGCCGAGCGATCGCCGCATTTTCCGTCTGGACATCGATGGCCATTCGCCCGCCGGAAAACGACAGTGAACCGTTCATGCGCAAAAGCGCCGACAGCTCCGCGCGCAAGCAGCAAGGCTTCACCTCTAAATGGGTCAATTCCTTTTTCGTTTCCGATGCAAAAGACACGATCGCTCCACCTCCATTCGTTCCCCGCATCCGGCCGGTTGGAGGTGCCTGACTTTCGGCGCGGCCACCGGGAGCATCACCGCCCATAATGGCGCTTTGCGGCCTACTCGGGTCCCGCCTTTAACGGTGAGGGAGAAGCCCGAGAAGAAGGGCGGCGACTTTCGCCGTATTATGGCGAATGACCCCATCCTCGTACGTGACAATATCGTCGCGGATGACTTGCAACGAAAGCCCGCTGCTGTCGTCACGCACCGGCTCGGCCCGCTCCGCCTCGTAGCGGCGGCGGATCGCTTCCGGGATCGCTCCGCTGTTGATGATCACCGCGTCCAAAAACGGGCCGCCAAGATGAGCATGAAGCGCCTCCACATGGTCGCTCACCGTATAGTGCGGCGTCTCGCCGGCCTGAGTCATAATGTTGCATATATATACTTTTTTCGCCTTCGCCTTGCATACTTCCTGCCCGATTTTCGGCACGAGCAAATTCGGCAAGATGCTTGTGTATAGGCTGCCCGGCCCGATGACAATCAAATCGGCGCGGCGGATGGCATCAACCGTCTCCGGCAGCGGCTCAATGTCTTCCGGCGTTAAAAACACCCTCTTAATTTTTTTTCCCGCACTCGGGATTTTTGACTCGCCAGAGATGATGGAACCGTCTTCCATCTCCGCGTGCAAAACGACGCTCTTGTTCGCTGCCGGCAGCACCTGGCCGCGCACGTTCAACACTTTGCTCATCTCACGGATCGCTTTCACAAAGTCGCCGGTGATCGATGTGAGCGCCGCCAAAATCAAATTGCCGAGCGAATGGCCGGATAAGCCGTTGCCGTTTTGAAAACGGTGCTGGAACAGCTCGACAATGAGCGGTTCGACGTCAGACAGCGCGGCCAATACGTTGCGGACATCCCCGGGCGGCGGAATGTGCAGCTCATCGCGCAGCCGCCCGGAACTCCCTCCATCATCGGCGACGGTGACAATGGCGGTCAAATCCAATTCATGCTGCTTCAGCCCCCTCAGCAGCACGGGAAGCCCGGTGCCGCCGCCGATGACGACCAGTTTCGTTGCTCGTTCGTTCCTCATCGGTGTATGTCCTTTCTCCTCTCCATGTCCCGGTGCGAGACAACAGTTTTATAGTCGGCCGAAAAATGGCGGGCGATATATTCTGCGAGCGCCACCGAACGGTGCTGGCCGCCCGTGCAGCCGATGGCGATCACCAGCTGGCTTTTTCCTTCTCGCTGGTAATACGGCAACATAAACGACAACAAATCAATGAGCTTTTCCAAAAACTTTTGCGTTTCCCCCCACTTGAGCACGTAGGACGATACGTCGTCATCCAACCCGGTTTTCGGACGCATATGTTCAATGTAATGCGGGTTCGGCAAAAAGCGGACGTCAAACACCAAATCTGCATCAATTGGAATGCCGTACTTAAACCCAAACGACATGACGTTGATGGTAAACCCGGATTGAGCGTGCGATGAGAACTGGCGGATGATTTTCTCCCGCAGCTCGCGCGGCTTGAGCCCCGTCGTATCGTAAATGATCTGCGCCCGCCCTTTCAGTTCTTCGAGCAGCTTCCGCTCCAAACGGATTCCTTCAAGCGGGGGCTCGTTCGGCGCAAGCGGATGCGTCCGCCGCGTTTCTTTGTAGCGGGCCACCAACGTCGAATCTTGGGCGTCCAAGAACAACACCTGGGGGACGACCCACGCTTGCTCACCCAGCTCATCGAGCGCGGCGAACAAATGATCGAAAAAGTCGCGGCTGCGCAAATCCATGACAAGGGCGACTTTGTTCATTTTATTCCCGGATTCTTTGACGAGCTCCAAAAATTTCGGCAGCAGCGTCGGCGGCAAGTTGTCAATACAAAAAAAGCCGAGGTCTTCGAAGCTTTGAATCGCCACCGTCTTTCCCGCGCCGGACATACCGGTGATGATGACGAGCTGAATCGGCTGCAGCGCCCCGTTTTGTCCCATCTCCGCCCCTCCTCTCCATCAGCTCGGATCGAGCCGATATGAAAGCAGCTCGAATTCCTCTGTATAGACAAACACCCCGTACATGACCCCTTTGCCTTTCAAGGCGTAATCCAAAATATGATAGTCTCCAGGGGCCATCGGCAGCGTCGAAAGCGTCTCCACCTGATGCCAAGCAAGCGTCCCTTCTTCGGAAGACGGCACGTTTTCACCAATGAAGTCGTCGGCGAAAAACGTAAACATCATCCACTCCGACACCGTTTCATTCCCATTTTTCATCACGATCGTAAAGACGCCTTTCAGCTCTGGATTTTTCAAATAAATGCCCGTCTCTTCCCGGTATTCACGAATGCATGCTTCACGCACCGTCTCGCCGGGCTCCATTTTCCCGCCCGGAGCGACCCACCAGCCGCGCCTCGGCTTTTGCAACAGCAGCACTTGGCCGTCTTTATATAATACGCAGTTTGTCACCCGTTGCAATTCGTTCACCCCAACCATCCGCAAACACGCACATAATCATTTTTATTTTACCATAAATAGTTAGGCCGCTCCACCTTCAAACCGCTGGAAACCGTCCGCTTCCCGTCTGCAAAAACCTCGGGGCCCAACATTCCGCTTCCAGCCGAAAGACGCCATCCCCCGCCGTTTCGAGCGGGGCGGCAGGATGCAAGCGCGCAGGCAAAGAAAAAAGAGACGCGGACAAACGCCCGCGCCAAAAAGGATCTATATAAAAGGGGGTCAATTACTTACTTATAGCATACGACAAATGTGTTGCGCCCGTGTTACATCTGGGTTAAATAACCATTACGATTTGATTGCGATTTGGTTACCGGATCAGCTGACCCCTTGCTTATTGAGCTTTTCTTTCAGTTCCTCAACGTAATGCTGGGCGCTTTGCGCGGCGATGCTGCCGTCGCCGGTAGCCGTCACGATTTGCCGGAGCGTTTTTTCCCGCACATCACCGGCGGCGAAAATGCCCGGCACTTTCGTCTCCATCTTTTCGTTCGTGACGATATAGCCGTTTTCATTCGTGATGCCAAGATTGGCAAACGGCTTCGAGAGCGGCACCATCCCGATGTAAATGAAAACGCCGTCGCACGGAAATTCGCGTTCCTCGCCTGTTTGCGTATGCACAAGCGTCACGCTGCCGACTTTTCCGTCCTTTTCGTTGATTTGTTTCACCGTATGGTTCCAGATGAAATCAATTTTTTCATTGGCGAACGCCCGGTCTTGCAAAATTTTTTGCGCCCGCAGCTTGTCGCGGCGGTGAACGATCGTCACTTTATTGGCAAACCGCGTCAAATAAACGCCCTCTTCGACCGCCGAGTCGCCCCCACCCACGACGACCAAATCTTTTCCTTTGAAAAACGCCCCGTCGCACACCGCACAGTACGAAACGCCGCGGCCGCCGAGCTCCGCTTCACCCGGTACACCGAGTTTTTTATATTCCGCTCCGGTGGCGATGATGACCGCGCGGGCCTTGTACTCTTTATCGCCGACGATGACCGTTTTGTACGCCTCGCCGTCGATGATTTCTTTCACATCGCCGTATGCGTACTCCGCGCCGAATTTTTTCGCATGCTCAAACATTTTCGCCGCCAATTCCGGGCCTAAAATCGTTTCAAAGCCAGGATAGTTCTCGACTTCCTCAGTGTTGACCATCTGCCCGCCCGGAACGCCGCGCTCGATCATCAGCGTCGACAAATTGGCGCGCGATGTATAGACAGCCGCCGTCAGCCCAGCCGGCCCGGCTCCGGCAATAATGACATCGTAAATTTTTTCGTCTGCCACACCGTCCACTCCCTCGCTTGAGAATCATTCCATTTTCATCGTATAGAAGTCGATTCGCCCTGTCTATTGATTTGCTCATGTATAGAGCCGGCGCGCTTTTTGCACGTATTTTTGCACCGTCGACGCCGAAACGCCGTATTTGGCCGCCATCTCTCTTTGCGTCACACGCTCTCCTTGCTGTCGGCGCCACATGTATTCGATCGCCGCCGCCCACGCGGCTCCGTTCGCAAATGGCTCGCGATCAGCCGACGGATGGACGGCCATCGCGAAGGCGAAGCGGCAGAGCGCTTCCTTTTCCTCATTATGCGCCGAAAGCGCATCGACCATGCGGCCGATGTTCGCCGCCCAAGCGGACGGGCCGTCGGTTAAGCCGAACAAAAAGCAGTCGATAAACGGGCGCAGACGGGGATCAGACGGCAAGAGGCGGCATACCGCAAGCGACATCGATGGCTCTTTCGCCTGCGGCGAGCGGCTGAACAAGTACAATCCGTACAGACGGTCGGCCAGCTCGTCGCCCTCCAGCCAAGCCATCAAGCGGATAAGCGCCTCATCCACCGGCGCTGAAACGGCCCACGGCTCCTCACCCCGTTTTTCGGGATGGAGGGTGGCAAGCACCTCCCACATTTGCCGAGCGAGCGGCTCATGGCCAGTATAGTAGGCAGCGCAAGCGAGCCAATAATAAAATGGCCCATCACCGCCAAAGCCTTGTTTATACAAACGGTGCAGCCAACGGAACGCCAAATCGAACCGCCCAACAAGCGCGAATGTCGCCCCGAGCTTGTATTGATGCTCGCGAAAAAACGGATACAAACCGGCCAGCGTCTCGCAAAGCGCGGCCGCCTGTTCTTCCTCACGCAAGTAATAGGCGAAGACAAGCGCGTTGCAAAGCGCATGCAAATTGCCGGGATCGCGTTTGAGCACTTCACGCACTTTCTGTTTCGCTTTGTCGACATCGCCGCTGTAAAAATAAGCAAGCGCCAAATTGTTATGCGCCGACCAAACGTCCGGATAGCGCACGACGAGCGCTTCAAGCGCTTCAATCGCTTCCGCAAACCGCTCCTCCTCAAGCAAACGGCGGGCCCGATCCTCCAGCACCATCAGCTGCTCCTCTTCTTCCGTCCATTCCGAGCCATCGAGCCGAAGCAGCTCAAGCAAGTCAGCGGCATCGTCGGCAAACTCTCCGGCCGGCTCATGCGCCAAATAACGCTCCGCGTATTGCCTTGCTTCACGAAACAAGCCGAGGCAGGCGAAATTGTTCGCCAAAAAATACAAACAGTCGTACATCGTTTCGTCCAAATCATGGATAATTTTGAACAGCCATTGATTGGAAAATTGATATTCACCAAGCTCCGACAGCACAAGGGCAAGCTGCAAGGCGAATGAGGCGTCGCGCTCATCCAAACGGACGGCGCGCTCAAAATATTTCCTCGCCTTTTCCAAATCGCCTCGGTCGTATGCTTTCATTCCTTTTTTAAAAAAGTAATCTCCGCTTTGAATGAACGGTACAATCGTCGCTTTTCGTGATGATCGCTTCAGTTGTTTTCCCATTCTGTCCTCCGTCGTCCGTAAAATTCGTCGAACAACAGTATACCATATCGGCGGCGAAAACAAGCAAGAAACTTTAGGAATGCGGTTTTTCCGTGCAAAAAAGGAACGCCGGCGCGATGGCAGACGTTCCTTTTTCTCACCTAACCATCTTGTTATTTTTTGTCGCTCGCTTCCACCTTTTGCGCGTGCCGCTCGGCAAGCGTCGCAAGCACCGCGTCAAGCGGCAGCTTTTGTTCGCGCAACAGTACAAGCAAATGGTACAACAAGTCGGCCGCTTCCCATTTCAATTCGTCATGGCTCCGGTTTTTCGCCGCGATGATGACTTCCGCCGCTTCTTCGCCGACTTTCTTCAAAATTTTATCGACGCCTTTTTCAAACAAGTACGTCGTGTACGACCCTTCCGGCCGTTCGGCGTCGCGCTGGGCGATGATTTGTTCAAGCTCATGCAAAATCGCGAACCGGTCGGCCGCCGGCGTGCGCGCCGCGCCGTCCAGCGAGCGGGAAAAACAGGAATACGACCCGGTATGGCAAGCCGGGCCGGCCGGCTCGACGAGAACGAGCAGGGCGTCGGCGTCGCAGTCGTAGCGGATGTCGACAACGCGCTGCACGTTTCCAGATGTCGCCCCTTTATGCCATAGTTCTTGGCGCGAGCGGCTGTAAAACCATGTTTCTCCGGTCTCCAGCGTTTTTTTAAGCGACTCTTTGTTCATATAGGCAAGCGTGAGCACTTCCTTGCTTTGCGCATCTTGGACGATGGCAGGTACAAGCCCTTTTTCATCAAAGCGAATGTCCGCCGTCATCGCACGTTCACCCCTTTTTCTTTCAAGTACGCTTTCACTTGTCCGACTGACGTTTCTTTGTAATGGAAAATCGATGCCGCGAGCGCCGCGTCTGCTTTCCCTTTTTCGAAAGCTTCGAGGAAATGCTCCGCCTTGCCGGCGCCGCCCGAGGCGATGACCGGAACCGAGACCGCTTCGCTCACTTTGCGCGTCAACTCAATATCAAAACCGTTTTTGCCGCCGTCCGCGTCCATGCTCGTCAGCAAAATCTCCCCGGCGCCAAGACGGACCGCTTCCTGCGCCCAAGCGACGACTTCCCAGTTCGTGGCGTTGCGGCCGCCGTGCGTATAGACGCGCCATGAACCAAGCGTTTCATCGTATTTCGCGTCAATGGCGACGACGATGCATTGCGAGCCGAAAAAGTCCGCCCCTTCGGTGATCAAGGTCGGATGGAGCACCGCGGCGGTGTTGAGCGACACTTTGTCGGCCCCGGCGCGAAGCATCCGCTTCATATCCTCAAGCGAGTGGATGCCGCCGCCGACCGTAAACGGAATCGCTAGCTGGGCGGCGACGCGCTCGACGACATCGACCATCGTTTTCCGCCCTTCATGGGAAGCGGAAATGTCCAAAAACACGAGCTCGTCCGCCCCTTGCTCATCGTACGCCTTCGCGAGCTCCACCGGATCGCCGGCATCGCGCAGCTGGACAAATTGCACTCCTTTGACGACGCGCCCGTCTTTCACATCGAGGCACGGGATGATGCGCTTCGTGATCATCGCTCGTTCACCGCCTTGAGCGCTTCCGCGAGCGTAAACTGATTCGTATAAAGCGCCTTGCCGACGATCGCGCCGCCGATGCCTTGTCCAGCATATTGGCAGAGCGCGCGCAAATCGTCAAGCGAGCTGACGCCGCCAGAAGCGATCACTTCTTTTCCCGTCGCCTCGGCCAACCGGACCGCGGCGGCGATGTTCGGGCCCGACAGCGTGCCATCGGTCGCAATATCGGTGAAAATAAACGTCTCCGCCCCCGCCTCAGCGAGCATCCGCCCGAGCTCTTCCGCCTTGACGTTCGACGTCGCAAGCCACCCTTCCGTCGCCACGAAGCCGTCGCGGGCGTCAATGCCAATCACGATGCGGCGGCCGTATTTTTGGAGCATCTTTTTCACAAACGGCGGGTCGGAAATGGCCGCACTTCCTAAAATGACGCGGGCGACCCCATTTTCTAAATAATGCACGATATCCTCTTCCGTCCGGATGCCGCCGCCCACTTGCACATGGACGGAAAGACGACGGGCCGCTTCAATGACAAACCGGTCGTTGACGCGGCGCCCTTCTTTCGCTCCGTCCAAATCGACCATATGAATCCACTCCGCCCCTTGAGCGGCGAATTGCTCGGCCATCGCGACCGGCGAATCGCCGTACACCGTTTCTTTGTTGTAATCGCCTTGCAGCAGGCGGACGCACTTGCCGCCGCGCATATCGACCGCCGGATAAATCGTAAACGCCGCCATCAGCCGTTCCCCCTTCCCGTGGCGATGCCGACATAATTGTTCAAGATGCTCATGCCGACCGCACCGCTTTTTTCCGGATGAAACTGTGTGCCAAACACACAGCCGCGCCCGACGATCGCCGGAACATCAACGTCATATTCACTGCTCGCGAGCACGACGTCCTCATCCCCTGGAATGACATAATACGAATGGACAAAATAGACATGCCCTTCCTCGACGCCACGAAGGAGCGGCGACGGACGATGAAAGCGGAGCCGGTTCCAGCCCATGTGCGGCACTTTGTATGGCTCGCCGGTTTTCGTGACGCCCGGAAAACGGACGACGCGGCCGCGAAGCAAGCCAAGCCCTTTTGTCGGCCCGTTTTCTTCGCTTTCGTCAAACAACAGCTGCATCCCTAAACAAATGCCGAGCAGCGGCGTGCCGTTTTCAACCGCCGAACGGATGAAAGCAGCTAGGCCTGTCTCATTTAAAATGTGCATCGCATCGCGAAACGAGCCGACACCGGGCAAAATCAGCCCGCGCGCCTGCTCGAGCTCCTCTTTGTCGCCGCTTAGGACATACGGACAGCCGAGCCGCTCGAGCGCTTTGCTGACGCTGTATAAGTTGCCCATGCCATAGTCGATGATCCCGATCATCGTCATCCCATTCCTTTCTTCCCTGATCCATGCCCATCCCCTTGTTCAATGAACAACGGTATGGCGGCATGCTTTTTTACGGCGCTCCTTCCATGTGCAGACTCTCCTTGGCATCCGGTCGCCTTTCCTGCATCCATGGAGCTTTTCCCGCAGGAAGCGCTGCCTCGATCCGACCGCCTTTCCTGCGCCCGCGGAACTCTTTCCCCACGGGGCGCCCCACTCCATCGGCTACAGCATCCCTTTTGTCGACGGAACGCCTTTGACGCGCGGGTCGATCATCGTTGCTTCATCGAGCGCCCGCCCGAGCGCCTTAAACACCGCTTCGACCATATGGTGCGTATTGCGCCCGTAATGGACGATGACATGCAAGTTCATCCGCGCTTCAAGCGCCAGTTTCCATAAAAACTCATGCACGAGTTCGACATCAAACGCGCCGACTTTCGCTGCCGGAAACTCGCCGCGAAACTCAAAATGCGGGCGATTGCTCAAGTCGATCACAACTTGCGCCAAGGCGTCATCCATCGGCACAAACGCGTTGCCGTACCGCTTGATTCCTTTTTTGTCGCCAAGCGCTTCCTTGATCGCCTGCCCGAGGCAAATGCCGATGTCTTCCGTCGTATGGTGGTCGTCAATATGCGTGTCGCCTTTGGCCTCAATGTGCAAATCGAACTGGCCGTGCTTGGCGAACAAATCGAGCATATGGGTCAAAAACGGCACGCCCGTTTCCAGTTCAGCTTTTCCTTCGCCATCAATCGCCAAACGCAGCTCAATGCTCGTCTCGTTCGTCGTTCTCGTGACCGTCGCTTCCCTTGCCATCGTTCATTCCCCCTTCTTCAGCCGCATCTCAACGGCGCGCGCGTGCGCCTCGAGCCCCTCGAGGCGGGCAAACGCGGCGATTTTGCCGCCGTGTTGTGCCAATGCCGCATCGCTGTAAACGATCACGCTTGATTTTTTCACAAACTCATCAACGCTCAAGCCGCTTGAAAACCTTGCCGTACCGTTCGTCGGCAGCACGTGGTTCGGCCCGGCGAAATAGTCGCCGACCGGCTCGGAGCTGAAGCGGCCGAAAAACATCGCCCCTGCATGGCGGAGCTTCCCTAATAGCGCGAGTGGTTCGGCCGTCATCACTTCCAAATGCTCCGGCGCCAGTTCGTTCACAACATCGACCGCTTCCTCAAGCGTCTCGGTGACGTAAATGGCGCCATAGTGCTCAAGCGCCGCTTGGGCGATGCCGCGGCGCGGCAGCGTTTCAAGCTGCCGTTCGACTTCACTCGCCACCGCCAGCGCCAATTTCATCGACGGCGTCACCAAAATGGCCGACGCCCGCACGTCATGCTCGGCTTGCGACAACAAATCGGCCGCAATCTCATCCGGTCGGGCCGTTTCATCCGCCAGCACAACAATTTCGCTCGGCCCTGCGATCATGTCGATCGCCACATGCCCGAACACTTCCCGCTTCGCCAATGCCACATAAATATTGCCCGGCCCGAAAATTTTGTCAACCGGCCGGATCGTTTCCGTCCCGTAAGCAAGCGCGGCGATCGCCTGCGCGCCGCCGACTTTGTAAATTTCCGTCACGCCGAGTTCATAGGCGGCGGCCAGCACCCCAGCCGGGAGCGTGCCGTCTTGGTTTGGCGGCGAGGTGATGACAATCCGATTCACTCCCGCCACTTGTGCGGGAATGACGTTCATGAGCACAGACGACGGGTAAGCGGCCGTCCCGCCTGGCACGTACAACCCGACCGCATCGAGCGGCGTCACCTTTTGTCCGAGAATGGTGCCGTCTTCTTTCGTCATCCACCATGATTCGCGCTTTTGCCGCTCATGATAGGCGCGAATGTTGGCCGCCGCTTGGCGAATGATCTCCAGCATCTCCGCGTCCATCGCCGCATGCGCCCGCTCCAGTTCCGCTTCCGTCACCTTGAGCGAATCCAGCTTGACGCCGTCAAACCGTTCCGTATATTCTTTCAGCGCCGCATCGCCGCGGTCGCGCACATTGGCGATGATATCAAGCACCGCGCGCCGCTGCTCCTCCGTTCCGCTTTCAATCGTGCGCCGCAGCGAGACGCCGCCTCGGATCCGTTCGATTTTCATCGTTCGCTCCCCTTTCTGTGACGTCCATCGGTTTTCGTCCATTGGCAATCTGTATCGATGCAATTTGAAGCTTTACCATTTGCAGCTTTTACCGAGTATTTGATCGACTGTCGGACGACCGAACAACACCGCTTAAAGACCCATATATGGGTCTGTGAAGCAGGCGGTTGTTCGATCCTCCGTCACGCCTTGGCGTGACGGAGGCAAGCCTGTGGCTTGCCTCCGACAGTCGAAAATGGACAAACCGCTTTTCCGTCAAGGATATGTTAAACTTCTTCGTTGCATCTATATGCTATTTTCCAACGGCGTTGTCAACGCCGCTCCGCCATTCCCGAATCTCCACCAACCCATTCTTCGGAAACCGCCCATTTCCGCTCTGTCACACCTTTTTTCCTACGGCTGGGGAATGACCGCCGCCAATCGGTCGACCAACCGTTCAATGTCCCCGCCGTTTAGCCGGTAGCTCGCCGGGTTGACAATCAGGCGCGACGTCACCTCGGCGATCCGTTCAAGCTCGACAAGCCCGTTTTCTCTGAGCGTCCGCCCCGTGGAAACGATGTCCACGATCCGGTCGGCAAGGCCGATCAGCGGGGCGAGTTCAATGGATCCGTTCAGGCGGATGATTTCGACTTGCTCGCCTTGCTCGCGAAAATACGTTGACGCGATGTTCGGGTATTTCGTCGCCACCCTTGGTGCGATTTCGTTCATCTTGGCGCCGGGCAGCCCGGCGACCGCCAAATGGCAGCGGCTGATGTGCAAATCGAGCAGTTCGTACACATCCCGTTCTTCTTCCATCAGCACGTCCTTGCCGGCAATGCCCAAATCCGCGACCCCATGCTCGACATAGGTGACGACATCCATCGGTTTCGCCAAAATAAAGCGCATGTTTTCCTCTGGCACATCAATGACGAGCTTGCGCGACTCGGTAAATTCCGGCGGCAGCGCATAATCCGCTCGCCGCAGCAACTCGACCGCCTCTTCAAAAATGCGCCCTTTTGGCATGGCAATCGTCAGCATCATTCTTCCTCCTTGCTCCTCATCATGTCAAATGCGGCGCTGGTCCTCGAGTACACCGCATGCTCTCCACCGCCATGGGCAGCCTCTCCCGTCCGTTCTTCGCATCCGCTCTGTCCCGCCAATCGCTGCCGTTTTCAACAGCGTCGATGACCAACCGGCGGCGCCTTCTCTGTTATGTTCACTGCCCATCGCGCCCGCTGCGGCCAAGCAAATACACGATCGACCGGTAGCGCTGGCTGTAGGCGTCAATATCACGAATGCCGGCAATGTGCTGCAAGACGACGCGCTTGCCTTCCGCCCGTTTCGCTTCGGCCAATTCCACCGCTTCCGCCAGCCGCTCTTGGCTGAACACGATGCACTCGATGTCATCGCGCACATCCGTTTCCCCAATCGCCTCAATCAACCGATCGACGCGCAACCCAAACCCCGTCGCCGGCGCCGGGCGCGAGAACTTCGCCAATAAATCATCATACCGCCCGCCGTTGCCGATCGGGAATCCAACCTGCTCGGCGTACACTTCAAACAAAATGCCAGTGTAATAGCTCATATGGCTGACAAGCGCCATATCGAGCTTCACCGCCTCGGCCACTCCGTACGTCCGAAGCGCCGCCATGAGCGCCGCCAGCTCATCGGCCGACCGCCGCCCCTCCTCGCTTGTGACGAGCGTTTTCGCCTGTTCGATCACGTCCGTTCCGCCACGCAAGGAAAGAAGATCCAACAGCCGCTTTTGATCGATCGACGAAAGCGGCCACGACTTCACATGTTCACGGTAGCCGACGTAATTTTTCTCATATAAAAAACGGCGCAATACACTCGCCCGCTCCTCATTCCCTAAAATCTCCAAAAACAGTGCGTTCACATACCCAATATGGCCGACCGCCACCGAAAAGCGGCCCAACCCCACGCGCTTCAACAACGCGACCATTAAGCTGATGACCTCGGCGTCGGCCGTCACCGTGCCGTCGCCAATCAACTCCACACCGATCTGCTCAAACTCCGCCGGCCGCCCGCCTTCGCGCTGCTGGGCGCGGAACACATTGGCGTTGTACGCCAACCGGAGCGGATTGCCGTCTTCATAAAGCCTTGACGCCGCCACCCGGGCGATCGGCGCCGTCATATCCGGCCGAAGCACGAGCGTATGCCCTTGCTGGTCGAGAAGCTTAAACAGCCGATGATCGGCAATCGCCGACGCCGCCCCGACCGTTTCATAATACTCAAGCGTCGGCGTTTCAATAAACTCGTACCCCCAGCGCTCAATTTCCTCCGCCATCACCGAGCGCACTTGTTTTTTCAACTCATATAAAAACGGCAGCGTATCGCGCATGCCTAACGGTTTTTCAAACATAAACAGCTTTTTTGCCATGTCCCCACGCCCTTTATCAAAATGCTTTAGTTTGCTAATATGGTAGAGAAGTGAAGTTATTAGTAGTTTACTCCTTTGCGGCCACAGCGTCAAGGGGGGAATGCTTTACAAATAACAAAACGGACAAGATCGCTTCAAAAACAAGAAGCGCTTCGTTCCACACGGCATAGGCAGTGATCTGCACTCTAATGAAAATAGCGGCGATCCATCTTGCCAAAATCCCCAATTCTCCTTTTTTGTTTCTTTCCTTTTTTCCTATTCCAAAATGGAAAACCGCCCCCGTTCAATCGGAAGGCGGTTCATTCCGGCGGACGATGCGCATCGGGCAGCCGGCGACCATCGCCCCGGACGGGACGTCTTGATGGACGACGGTGCCCGCGGTGACGACGGCGCGGTCGCCGATCACCACGCCGGGCAAAATGGTCGAGTTCGCGCCGATCATCACCTCATCGCCGATCACGACATCGCCGAGGCGGTATTCGTCCACTAAATATTCGTCGGCGAGAATCGGCTTGAGAAAATCAAAGAGCACAAAAAAATACCACATCTACAAGTGCAAGAACAACGATTGCCCGTTTTACTAAGCCAATCTTCGCCGGATGACCAAGAAGGAGCGCTGACGTTTCAAGCAAGATTCTCAAGCCTTCGAGTTGCAGTGTCGATTCCGGGAGTTCCTGTTTGACTTTCTCCCTTTGGTTCCATCATCACTCATCAAACTGAAGGTCGATTTGTCCCGGATGGCCGTTTCACCGCACATTCTGGGGGCTCGTATTGACGTACCACGTCAACTTCGTGATGTTCTCCCGCATGACGGAGGCAGCCATGAAGGACATCCACGGCGGGCGTGTCGATCTCACATCAGACGGTGCTCAATGATGAATATTATAAAATATTCGATGTTTTAGTGTTATAATTGTTGGTAAGTGAAAATATTAGAAAAAATTTCTAGATGGCATAGGACTTAAGCACACTTTAAAAATCATGATGGCCGAATCCGACATAGACAGCATGACTGCGATCGCCAAGCATTTGAACATTAAAGAGACAACATTTCGTTCATCTATTATAATGGAAAGGGAGGAGAAGCCTTGTTAAAAAAGTTGCATGAGAATAAAGATTTGGTAAGAGAAATGAATAGACAGCTAATGGAACTGCAAAAAATCATTGAGAATATGGACGAAAAGCGGGGAAGAATATTTATTGAGTGGCTTGAAACACAAAACAAATATCTCGTCTGGGAAGAAACATTTGCCCCATCTTACCTAAGAGCTTATAAGCGGTCAGAAATCGTTTTAGCGCATTTTGGCTTTAATGTTGGCGCTGAATTCGGCGGCATGCACTATGCTGTTGTCATTCGCGATAGTTCAAAAAACAATCCCGTCGTCAACGTCGTTCCTTTATCTTCATTAGACGAAAACGAAACAGAACAGGATGTACATAAAGACTCGGTCTTTTTAGGTACGATTGAGGGACTGAACGAAAAAAAGGCAGTGGCCATTCCAAACCAAATGCGCCCTATAAGCAAAATTCGCATTTTCAAACCCAAAAAAGCAAAAGACGGCGTTTTCAAATTAACAAGCGAACAAATGGACTTGATTGACGAAAAAATCCGTAGGATGTACACTAAACTTAGAAAAGATCCAGAAAACCGTTCTTGACACTTCTGTCAAAATGCTTTATTATTTTCTTTGCATGAGATTCGGAAAACAAGCATACGATAAATAATGCCCTTTGAGTTCCTTGAACTCAAGTGCGGCCAAAAATATTTTTCAACTGACCGCCGCATGCGCGGTCCAAAAGGAAAAGCCGCCCCATTTACGGGGCGGCTTTTTACGTGTTTCGCTGACTTTGCATCTTGTGAACTCTCTCTTATACACCTTCACCGAAAGTTGTTATTCCCATTCTCACCTAAACAGGTTAGACGTCAACTACCCCCACTTCGCTAACGCTTGAAGTGGGGGCTTGCAACTCCCCAGAAGTGCGAGCGGACTTCGTCCTCCTTCCTTGACTTGGGGTTGCATCAGGGGCAGGTTGACAGCTGCCCAACGACGCAGGTCATGCCTGTGTCGTTCCTTCAACGATGTACTCTATTCCTTTTCGTTGAAGGTTCATGGCACCAATGCGGTCATCGTTTGAGGTGTATCCGCATGTTCGGCAACAAAAGGTGTGTGTACGCTTGTTTCGATTGGCTTTTTCCGTATGCCCGCACTTTGGACATGTCAAAGAGGTGTAATGCGGAGCAACCACCATCACTTTTGACCCATGCAAACGCGCCTTATACTCTAACATTTGACGGAACTGATAGAAAGCCCACGATACGGTTTCATATCGGTCATGGATCCATACACGTTCTGTTTTTTCACGAATGCCTGTTAAAAAGAGATGTGTGGTATAAAAAAGGAAAAATGATGTTTTGATTTTCTCTATCATAATCGTCTTTCTTTGTCAAGTACACTTTGTGGTGAAGAGCCAACAATTTTTAGTTCTGCCACCTAAAGTTTCATATTTTCATCATTGATCCTATATAAATCCAACTGGAAGTTTAACTTATAGGGGGCAAAAAAACAGACTCTCTGTTTTTTCGTTTCTTTCATTTTTTCCTATTCCAAAATGGAAAACCGCCCCCGTTCAATCGGAAGGCGGTTCATTCCGGCGGACAATGCGCATCGGGCAGCCGGCGACCATCGCCCCGGGCGGGACGTCTTGATGGACGACGGTGCCCGCGGCGACGACGGCGCGGTCGCCGATCACCACGCCGGGCAAAATGGTCGAGTTCGCGCCGATCATCACCTCATCGCCGATCACGACATCGCCGAGGCGGTATTCGTCAACCAAATATTCGTGGGCGAGAATCGTCGTGTTGTAGCCGATGACGCAGTTGCGGCCGATGTGAATTTTTTCTGGGAAGAGAATGTCCGGCATGACCATAAAGGCGAGCGCGGTTTGCTCGCCGATCTTCATGCCGAGAAACGTGCGGTACAGCCAGTTTTTCAGCGGCAAAAACGGCGTGTAGCGCCCGATTTGAATGATGATGACGTTTTTCAGCACTTTCCAAAACGATACGGTGCGATACAACTGCCAGAGCGAGTTCGCCCCTTGGACAGGGTGTTTCGTCGTTCGTCTCACCGGGAGGACGGCTCCTCCTTTCATTCGTTGATGCCGACAATGGCCAACAAGTCTCTCATTTTTTCCAGCATATAGTCCGGTTCATATTGTTCCAAATACTCGCGCCCTTTAATCGCCCAGGCGACGCCGGCTGTTTTCACTCCGGCGTTTTGGCCGGCCAAAATGTCGTGGTAGTTGTCCCCGACCATGAGCGCTTCGTCCGGCGTTGACTGCAACATGCCAAGCGCTTTGTGAATCGGCTCGGGATCGGGCTTTGGCCGCGTGACGTCATCGAGGCCGATGACGCACGAGAAAAACGGCGCCAGCCGCGTTTTTCTTAACCCCATCAGGGCGGTGTCGTGCATTTTCGTCGTCACAACGCCGAGGCGAAAGCCATGGCGGTGGAGCGTTTCGATTGTTTCATACACGGTGTCAAACTCGCGGATCAGTTCGTCATGGTGGGCGTGGTTGAACGTGCGATACGTCTTCACCATCTCCTCGACCCGTTCCGGATCGAGGGAGCTGAACGTCTCATACAGCGACGGGCCGATGAACGGCAGGACGTCCTCGCGCCCGTAGCGGCCCGGGTAGTACTTCTCCAGCGTATGCAAAAACGACTGGATGATGAGCTCATTCGTATCAATCAATGTGCCGTCAAGGTCAAACAAAATCGTGCGAATCGTCATGAAGCGGCTTCCTTTCTCATGGGATGTTCAAAACGGCGCCAAACGAATGCCACCGCCATGGTCAACAGCACCGCCGTCACCAAGCGGATGAAAAGCAGCGGCCAAACAGAGATGCCAAGCGGAACGAAAATGAGCGTATCTTCGACGACTGCATGGCATGACACGAGAAAAATGAACGCCAGCGTTAAATCGCGCTTCGAGACGCCGTCTTCTTTCGCCGCCTGAATCATGACGCCCGCTCCGTACGCCAGACCGAACACAAAGCCGGCCGCGAGCGTGAGCGATGTGTTCGGGCTCATGCCCAGCATCTTGGTCGCCGGCGCCATCCAGCGCGAAACCGTCTCGATCCAGTGGCGTTCTTTTAAAATTTGAATGACCGTCATGAGCGGGATGACGATCGCGACGAGCTGCACAATGCCGGTAACCGCTTTTTTCAGCGCCGCCAAGATGATCTCTCCCCAACCGGACGGCGGGGCGGCTTCATGCGCGACAAACCCGTATCGGGCGATCTCCTGCCCCCCGTCCCAGAAATGGGCGATCAACAAACCTGACACGACAGCGAGCCCGACGCGCACGACGATCATGAGCCAGACGCTCATGCCGGTGCGCGAGGCGACCGATGACTCGACGATCAAGTTATGGGAAAAGGAAAGCATGACCGCGAGAATGAACACTTCTTTCACCGTCAACTCGATCGTCAGCATCGCCCCGATCGCCGCATACAGCCCGAGCAAGTTGCCGAGCACAAGCGGCACAGCCGCATCGCCGGATAAGCCAAACCATTTCATGAACGGCGTGACAAAGTCAATGAGCCACGAAAACAGCGGCGTCGGCTGCAACAGCGCTAAAATGAGCGTCACTGGAAAAATAATTTTCCCAAGCGCCCACGCGGTCTTCAGCCCGGCGAGCACGCCGCGCTGCAACATTCCTGTCATGTTCTCCTCTCTCCTTTGCTTGCCTTCATGCCGCGGTGCGATGAAACCTCAATTCTCTGGATGCCGCGCACAAGTATCTTTTTAATTCGCCCCAGGCCAACCTAAAAAAGAGGGAATGCGGCTCCCAACACGGTTGTTCCCATTAAGAAGCGCGGCGGCGAAGCAGCTTCATTCATCGTGGTTTCCCGCAAACCGAACAAGTCCGCAGCGTTTCGCCGCTTCTAACGGCTATTCATCCCGATAGCGCGCGTCCGCCCAGCCTTTCGCCCGGCGCGCGATCCAAAGCGCTACGGACAAAACAATGAGCGTCACAGACATTACTTGCGCCGCACGCAGGCTGCCGGCCAGCATCAAGCTGTCGGTGCGCATCCCTTCAATCCAAAAGCGGCCGACGGAATACCAAATCAAATACGACAAAAACAGCTCGCCGCGCCGCAAATTGACGCGCCGAAGCCAAAGCAAAAGACAAAAACCGGCCAAATTCCAAAGCGATTCATACAAAAACGTCGGATGCCAATAGCGGCCGCCAATGTACATTTGGTTGATGATCCAATCCGGCAAATGCAAATTTTCAAGAAACTGGCGTGACACAGGGCCGCCGTGCGCCTCTTGGTTCATAAAATTGCCCCAGCGCCCGATCGCCTGGCCTAAAATGATGCTTGGTGCGGCAATATCGGCGAGCTTCCAAAACGACAGCCCGCGCGCGCGGGCGAACACCGCGCCCGTCGCCACCGCCCCGATCAAACCGCCGTGAATGGCGAGGCCGCCTTGCCAAACTTTTGGAATCTCGGACAAATGCTTTGAATAATAGTGCCATTCAAACAGCACGTAGTACGCCCGCGCGCAGACAATGGCGATCGGCACGGCAAATAACACCAAATCGACAAACGTCTCTTTCGGCAAGCCGCGCCGCACCGCTTCGCGCGTCGCGAGCCATAGCCCAATCAACACACCGGTGCCGATAATGACCCCATACCAATAAATCGTAATGGGGCCAAGGTGCAAAAACACGCGGTCGAGCGGCTGAATCGTCGATTCCATCGTTTCCACCTCCTATGCTCCATGCCCAAACGAGATCCATTCCTTTGACGCAAGAAACATCAGTCGTAATCGTGCGCGCCGTCTTCGATGGCGTCGCTCAATCGCGCCGAAAACTCCTCAGCCGCGTTGACCCCGAGCCGCTTCAGCCGGAAGTTCATCGCCGCCACTTCGACGATGACCGCCAAGTTGCGCCCTGGGCGGACCGGAATCGTTAATTTCGGCAATTCGGTATCCAAAATTTTCACTTTCTCTTCTTCCAACCCGAGCCGATCGTACTGCTTCTCCGGATCCCAAAGCTCCAAGTCGACGACGAGCGAAATGCGCTTATGCGTCCGCACCGCCCCGGCGCCGAACAGCGTCATCATATTAATAATGCCGAGGCCGCGAATTTCAAGCAGATGCTCGATCAGCTCCGGCGCGCTGCCGACGAGCGTATCTTCATCTTCTTGGCGGATTTCCACACAGTCGTCGGCGACCAACCGATGGCCGCGTTTGACGAGCTCCAGCGCCGTTTCGCTTTTGCCGACGCCGCTTTTGCCCGTGATCAACACCCCGACGCCGTACACATCGACAAGCACCCCGTGCACCGCGGTGGTGGGGGCGAGCTTGCTTTCCAAATAGTTTGTCAATCGGCTTGACAGGCGGGTCGTTTTCATCGTCGAGCGCATGACCGGCACCGACTGGCGCTCAGACGCTTCGATCAGCTCCGGCGGCACTTCCAATCCACGCGAGACGATGATCCCTGGCGTAATGTCGGTGCAAAGCCGTTCCATCCGCGACTTTTTTTCTTCCGGCGTCAACGTTTCATAAAACGACAGCTCCGTCCGTCCGAGCAACTGCAGACGCTCCGCCGGGTAATAGGCGAAATAGCCGGCCATTTCAATCCCCGGCCGCGACAAATCGCTTGTCGTAATCGGGCGGTAAATGCCCTCCGCGCCGCTGACGAGCTCGAGCTGGAACTGTTCAATGATGTCTTTCGTCCGCACTTTTGGCATACGTCGCCTTTCTCCCCTTTCTTCATCTTTTTCCATTGTAACACGTTTCGTTCCGCCATTGAATGGAAAACATCGGGGAAAACAAAACAGGGACGGCTCCCCCCGTCCCGATCAAGCCAAACACATCAAACCGAAACGATCTTCACCGCATCGTTTCTCCCATTGCAACCCCTTGCCGCATTCGCCATCTTTTCACACGATCACGGAAAACCATGGCGCCACCGGCCTTCCAATGGATCACGCCCCCGTTACGACCGGTTGCGCAGCGGCTCGATAATCGCTTTTTGCACGAGCAGGTGGAAAAACGACAAGACGATCGAGGCGAGCAGCGCCGTGCCAAAGCCGCCGATTTGAAACGCATCGCCCATCAGCCCTGCAGTCATCATGAGCGTGATGGCGTTAATGACAAACAAAAACAAACCGAGCGTCAACACTGTCACCGGCAGCGTCAACAAGATGAGCACAGGGCGAACGACGGCGTTGAGCACCGCCAAAATCACGCTCGCCAAAAACGCCGCGCCAATGCCGCTGAAGTGAATATCGTCAAAATAGCCGTCAATCGCCATGAGCAGCACCGTATTGATCAACACACCGATCAGCCAATTGAGCATCCCATCACCATCTTTATTCGAGTCTCGCGCCCGCCGGCCAATGCCTTCTTACAGGCTCCATGCGGCGCTGTGCGCCTCTGTTTCGCTGTTCGGGCGACATCGCCGGCAAACGGACGCTTTCTCTTATTTTAACACTTGAATCCCTTTTATGACATTCCAAACGATGACAACGAGATTCACCGCCCCAGCAACGAGGAACCCAAGCCAGACGAGCCCGCCGCCAAAAAGAAGCGATTCCTCGCCCCAATGGCCGAACAGCACCGGCGACGCGGCCAACGCAATGAACAAGAGGATCGTAACGGCCGGAATCAAATGCGACACGAGCGACCGCTTCGCATGGCGTTTGACTTCAAGATCTTCGACAACAAAATAGACGACAATCGGCAAAATGAACGGCGCAAAAAAGACGCTGAAATAACAAAGCGCGGATAACACTTTGTTCGTCGACAATCGGCAATCCCCTTTCCAAGTTTCCTTTACCTGTATATACGACGGCCGCTAGGAAAAGTTTCCTGCCGACGGCAAAAAAAGGCGGCGGCCGCCGGTGTCCCAAGCGGCGGACAAAGCCGCAAAGGCCTTTACGCCTTCACCGCTTCATATTGCGCCTGCATGCGCGCCCGGTCGCGCTCGAGAATCGGTTTTAAGTAGCGGCCGGTGTGCGACTCCTCCACCTCGGCCACCTCTTCCGGCGTGCCGACAGCGACGATTTGTCCGCCTCGGTCGCCGCCTTCCGGACCTAAGTCAATGATATAGTCCGCGGTTTTGATGACGTCCAAGTTATGTTCAATGACAAGCACGGTATCGCCGTTGTCGACGAGCCGGTGGAGCACATCAAGCAGCCGGGCGATGTCATCGACATGAAGCCCGGTCGTCGGCTCGTCCAAAATGTAGAGCGTCCGGCCGTTGGAGCGGCGGTGAAGCTCAGCGGCGAGCTTGACACGCTGCGCCTCGCCGCCCGAGAGCGTCGTCGCCGGCTGGCCGAGCTTCATATAACCGAGCCCGACGTCATAGAGCGTCTCGAGCTTGCGTTTGATTTTCGGGATCGAGGCGAAAAAGTCGAGCGCATCTTCGACCGTCATGTCGAGCACCTCGGCGATGTTTTTTCCTTTATACGTCACCTCGAGCGTCTCGCGGTTGTACCGTTTGCCGTGGCACACTTCGCACGGGACGTACACGTCCGGCAAAAAGTGCATCTCAATTTTGATGATGCCATCGCCATGGCACGCCTCGCAGCGCCCGCCTTTGACATTGAAGCTGAACCGCCCTTTTTTGTAGCCGCGCACTTTCGCTTCGTTCGTCGAGGCAAACACGTCGCGGATGTCGTCAAACACCCCGGTGTACGTCGCCGGGTTCGAGCGTGGCGTGCGGCCGATCGGCGACTGGTCGATGTCAATGACTTTATCGAGATGCTCCAGCCCGCGGATGTCGCGATGTTCGCCCGGTTTCGCCTTCGCCCGGTGCAGCTTTTGCGCCAGCGCCTTATACAACACTTCGTTCACGAGCGTGCTTTTGCCCGAGCCCGACACCCCGGTGACAGCGACAAACGTGCCGAGCGGGATTTTCACCGATACGTTTTTCAAGTTATGCTCGCGCGCGCCGACGACCTCAAGCCAACGTCCGTCCGGACGGCGACGCTCGGCCGGAATCGGGATGAATTTTTTCCCCGATAAATACTGGCCGGTGAGCGAGTTCGGGTCGTTCATCACTTCTTCCGGCGTGCCGGCGGCGACGACCTCGCCGCCGTGGATGCCCGCCCCCGGACCAATGTCAATCAAATAGTCCGCGGCCAGCATGGTATCCTCGTCGTGCTCCACCACAATGAGCGTATTGCCGAGGTCGCG
Organism: Geobacillus sp. YHL; assembly: GCF_022341265.1. NCBI lineage: Bacteria > Bacillati > Bacillota > Bacilli > Caryophanales > Anoxybacillaceae > Geobacillus > Geobacillus sp. YHL. The sequence continues at coordinate 26,027 of NZ_JAEIGB010000015.1, read as the reverse complement.
CATGCTTTTCAACGTCGCGATCAGCCGGTCGTTGTCGCGCTGATGAAGCCCGATCGACGGCTCGTCGAGCACGTACAGCACCCCCGTCAGCCGCGAGCCGATTTGCGTCGCCAAGCGGATGCGCTGCGCCTCGCCGCCGGAGAGCGTTCCTGCCGAGCGGCTGAGCGTCAAATAGTCGAGGCCGACGTTTTGCAAAAAGCCGAGCCGGTCGCGAATTTCACGCAAAATAAGGCGGGCGATTTGCGCTTCTTTTTCGGTCAGCTCGAGCCCGTCAAAAAAGGCGAGCGCCTCGGTCACCGACATGGCGGTGACCTCGCCGATATGCTTGCCGCCGACAAGGACGGCCAGGCTTTCTTTTTTCAGCCGGTAGCCTTGGCATGTCGGACATGGTTGTTCCGCCATATACTTTTCCATCTGCTCGCGGATGTAGTCCGAGCTCGTCTCGCGATAGCGGCGTTCGACGTTCGGAATGACGCCTTCAAATGCGATGTATTGTTCGCGCACTTGTCCGAAATCATTCGTATAGCGGAAATAAATCGGCTCTCCGCCGCTGCCGTACAAAATTTTATCGAGCTGCTCTTTCGGCAAATCTCTGACCGGCACGTCCATCGGGATGCCGTAATGGCGGCACACGGCTTCGAGCAGCTGCGGGTAATATTGCGAGCTTTGCGGCTCCCACGGAGCGATGGCGTGTTCTTTTAACGTCAGCTCATCGTTCGGGATGACCAAATCGAGATCCACTTCGAGCTTCGCCCCGAGCCCGTCGCAGTCCGGGCAGGCGCCGAATGGACTGTTGAACGAAAACAGACGCGGTTCAAGCTCCCCGATCGAAAAGCCGCAGTACGGACAAGCGTGCTTTTCGCTGAACAAGAGCTCCCCCTTGCCGATCACGTCAACGACCACTTTGCCGTCGGCGAGCTTCAGCGCCGTCTCAAGCGAATCGGCAAGCCTGGCGGCGATGCCGTCTTTGATGATGATGCGGTCGACGACGACATCAATCGAATGTTTTTTGTTTTTTTCCAGCTCAATGTCCTCCGTCAACTCGCGCATCTCGCCGTCAATGCGGACGCGCACATACCCTTGTTTGCGAATATCCTCCAATGTCTTGGCGTGCGTCCCTTTTTTTCCCGAGACGATCGGCGCCAAAATTTGCATTTTCGTCCGCTCCGGGTAAGCGAGCAGCCGGTCGACCATTTGCTCGATCGTCTGCGATTGGATTTCAATGCCGTGCGTCGGGCAAATGGGGCGGCCGATGCGGGCGAACAGCAGCCGTAAATAATCGTAAATTTCCGTCACCGTGCCGACGGTTGAGCGCGGGTTGCGGCTCGTCGTTTTTTGATCGATCGAAATGGCCGGCGACAACCCTTCAATCGCATCGACGTCCGGTTTTTCCATCTGCCCTAAAAACTGGCGGGCATACGCCGACAGCGATTCGACGTAGCGGCGCTGGCCTTCCGCGTAAATCGTATCAAACGCCAGCGACGACTTCCCCGACCCGGACAGCCCGGTCAAGACGACGAGCTTGCCGCGCGGAATTTCGACGTCAATGTTTTTCAAGTTGTGGGCGCGCGCCCCTTTGACAATGATTTTATCCATTCCGTTCACCCGGCCATCACCCTTCCGCTTTCAATTCGAAAATAATATCGCGCAGTTGGGCGGCCCGCTCGAAGTCGAGCGCTTTGGCCGCCTCTTTCATTTCCGCTTCGAGCGTTCGAATCAGCTCTTCCCGCTCTTGTTTCGTCATCGTCGCCGCTGGCTTCGCCTCGTACGTCTCCGTCTCTTCCGCCGCATACGTCGCGCGGATGACGTCGCGAATCTCCTTTTTCACCGTGCGCGGCACGATGCCGTGCTTTCGGTTGTACTCTTCTTGAATCGCGCGGCGCCGCTTCGTCTCTTGAATGGCGATTTCCATCGATTTCGTCACTGTATCGGCGTACATGATCACATGGCCGTTCGCGTTGCGCGCCGCCCGGCCGATCGTCTGGATGAGCGAGCGCTCCGAGCGCAAAAACCCTTCTTTGTCGGCGTCCAAAATGGCGACAAGCGACACTTCTGGGATGTCGAGCCCTTCGCGAAGCAAGTTGATGCCGACCAGTACATCGTATTTGCCGAGCCGCAAATCGCGGATGATTTCAATGCGCTCGAGCGTCTTAATTTCCGAATGCAAATACGCCACCTTGATCCCCGCTTCTTTCAAATAATCGGTCAAATCCTCCGCCATCTTTTTCGTCAGCGTCGTCACCAACGTCCGCTCGTTCCGCTCGACGCGCTCATGAATTTCGCCGATCAAATCGTCGATTTGCCCTTTCGTCGGGCGGACGTCGATCGTTGGGTCGAGAAGCCCGGTCGGGCGGATGATTTGTTCGACAACGCCCGGGCTGTGTTCAAGCTCGTACGGCCCTGGCGTCGCCGAGACGTAAATAATTTGATTGATTTTTTGCTCGAACTCTTCAAACGTGAGCGGCCGGTTGTCAAGCGCCGACGGCAGACGGAAGCCGTGGTCGACGAGCACTTGCTTGCGCGCCCGGTCGCCGTTGTACATGCCGCGCAACTGCGGCAAGGTGACGTGCGACTCATCAACGATGATCAAAAAATCGTCCGGAAAATAGTCAAGCAAGGTGTACGGCGTCGAGCCCGGCGGCCGCAGCGCCAAATGGCGCGAGTAGTTTTCGATGCCGGAACAAAAGCCCATCTCGCGCATCATTTCAAGATCATAGCGCGTCCGCTGCTCGAGCCGCTGCGCCTCCAAGAGCTTCCCTTGCGCACGCAGTTCGGCGAGCCGCTCCTCGAGCTCTTGTTCGATGTTTTGAATGGCGAGCCGCATTTTCTCCTCGCGCGTGACAAAGTGCGATGCCGGGAAAATAGCGACATGCTCACGCTCGCCGAGCACCTCGCCGGTCAAGGCGTCCACCTCGCGGATGCGGTCGATTTCATCGCCGAAAAATTCGACGCGAATGCAATGTTCATCGCGCGACGCGGGGAAAATTTCGACGACATCGCCGCGGACGCGGAACGTGCCGCGGCGAAAATCGATGTCATTGCGGTCGTATTGGATGTCAACGAGCCTCCGCAGCAACGCGTTGCGCTCGATTTCCATCCCGACGCGCAATGAAACGACGAGCTCCCGGTATTCTTCCGGCGACCCTAAACCGTAAATGCACGACACGCTCGCAACGATAATCACGTCCCGGCGCTCAAACAAGGCTGATGTCGCCGAGTGCCGCAATTTGTCGATTTCATCGTTGATTTTCGCGTCTTTTTCAATGTACGTATCCGTCTGCGGCACATACGCTTCCGGCTGATAGTAATCGTAATAGCTGACAAAATATTCGACGGCGTTGTGCGGGAAAAACTCTTTCAGCTCGCTGTACAATTGGCCAGCGAGCGTTTTGTTGTGGGCGATGACAAGCGTCGGTTTGTTGACTTGGGCGATCACGTTCGAGATCGTAAACGTTTTGCCCGTCCCCGTCGCCCCAAGCAGCGTTTGATGCTTCACCCCGCGGCGCAGGCCGTCAACGAGCTTGGCGATCGCCTGCGGCTGATCGCCTTGCGGTTCGTATGGCGACACTAATTGAAAACGGCCCTCCACCGTTTCGCCTCCTCCTTCGTACCATCTTTCCCCATTGTATCACATCGTGATGATCCATGCATCAAAAATGCGAACTCATATTCGTACCAACCCACTCAGTGTTTTCCATCGCTTCGCACCGAAAAACGCGAAAAAGCGGACCCATTCATGCCCAAGGTCCGCGTTTTCGCTCTGTTCCGTTTCGACAATCCGAGGTTCAGCCGACGATGCCTTTTTCCAAAAACAGACGGTTGAACCGACAACGCCGCTTCATTTTTGCTTCAGATGGTCGAGCATGCGGCCGGCCCAAAGAAAGCCGGCGATCGTCGATGCAATGTCAGCAACGATTTCATGCAGCTCGTCCGTATAGCCTTTCAAGTAGGAAGCGACAAGCAGCGCCGTCGTCAACAGCACAGCGATGTACCGATTGTACGTCACCCGCGCAAACAACAGCACCAATAGGCACGGAATGATGAGTGCCGCCAAAAACCACATGATCCATTCTCCTTTACGAAACAGCTTCAGACGCTGATGCGTTCCGATCACGGACGAACAGCAGCCCGAGTTCATGATGCTCATCCTCATAGAGCGCCCCTTGGACGAAACGGACTTCGCCGTTATGTCCGACGACATCCAACTTGCAGAACGCGCGGTTGCGTTGGAGCGCCTCGTAAAACTCGGTTTCACTCCGCACCGGGGCGCCGTTTGTTTTGATGATGACTTCCCCGATCGAAAGCCCCATTTTTTCCGCTTTCGAGCCGGGAAGCACGCCGACAATCACCAAGCCGTGCGGATGGCGGGCAAAGCGGGGCGGGCGGGCGCGGTCGGCGCGATGCCCGGAAAACGCGATCCATTCGCGGCCGATGATGGCCATAGCCCCCGCCGCCACCGCCAGCGGTGGATACCATATACCGGAAGCAGCCAATAGGGCGACAACGAACGCCAGCCGAACAACAAGCCGCCCCTCCGTATGCGCCGCTTCCGCCGGCAGCATGTGCTGGCGGCGCTGGGAAAAGCCGAGAAGAAACGGCACGAGCCAAAATGAATAGCCGTCTCCCGTCGAAACGAGCGGCCACCAGGAAGCCGGAGGCAGCGCGCCGCCTGATACAGGCAACACAACCGGCACAAACCAAAGACGCTGCGTCCATTGCAGGCCGACCGTCATCCCCCGCTTGCTTTTCGCAAGCTGCGGCGAGGCCGCCTCGTTTCGCGTGCGAATGATGAGCCATCCTTCCGAAAGCAAAAGCAACGCAAGCCACACCGCCAAAGCCGGCGCCGCCGCCATGCCATCGGGAAGCCAGCGGGACAACGCGCTGCTTCGCTCCGCCAAACCGAACACGAGAAGCGCGCCGCCAACTGGATAAGCAGGCGACAACAACCGCGCTTCCATCGTCAAACTCAAGAGCACCGTCAGCACCGTCACCGCCCAAACCGCTTCCTGCGGCACCGCGATCCCGATGCCGACGGCCGCCGCCGACAACATCGCTCCAGCCATCCATCCCTTCGTCCAAAGCCCGCGCCACTCTTGCCATAGACTGTAGACGCGCACATGAAAATCGCGGCGCTCCCGCTTCACCCGCCGCCAACCGACGGCCAAAGCGAGCGCGGCGCCATAATAAAGAAGCGGCTGCCGCCAAACCGACGAGACGCCCTCAAGCCATTCCAGCCACCATGTTGCCATCCGCTTCACCCCTTGCGTCGTTCATCATTCTTTATCTTCTATTCTACCAAATGGCATGACCAATTCCCATGCCCACAGCCATCTTTTTTCGCCAATGGCGAATCTTCGCTGTTTTCCACTTTCTTTGCCGAATCAACACTAGTTTTGTCGGCTGGGAAGGATTTTCAAAGATGCAGAGGAAAAAGGATAAACAAGACGAAACAAGGAGGAGTGAAACGATGGAATTGAAAACGTCCGACGTCGCTGCTCGCCTTGGTGTATCGCCGAAAACGATCCAGCGCTGGGTGCGCAAATACGACATTCCGTTGCGGAGAAACGAGGCCGGCCACTACTTGTTTGATGAAAAAACGGTCGCCTTGCTCGAACGTGTCAAATTTGAACAAGGCGCCGCCATGGAAGCGCCGCCAGAAGCAACACCCGAAGCACCGCCGGCCTCTAGCCGTTCTTCCACAACGCCGCCAAACGTTCCCATTCACGCTCTGTTCCAAGAATATATCGAACCGGAAATGGACCGCGTCTCCTCGCGTTTGGATGAACTCGAGCAACAATTGGAACAAAAAGCGGATGATGTCGTCTCCATTCAACTGTTGCATCACCGTCAAGAAATGGAGGAAATCGCCGCCCGCCTCGCCGTGCTGGAGCAAACGGTCGCCCGTCTTGAACAGCAGTTGAACACCCGGCCCCCATCCCCGCATGAACCGCCGAAAGAAGCGAAACGAAAACGGCGCGGCTTTAGGCGCGTGATGGGGCTGTTTGCCTGACGGGTTTCATGCAGGTTGGACCGAAAAGATCGTCGCCCTTTCAAGAAAAGATGATCGATCATTTTGTGAAGGTGTTTCACGCGTATATGATGGTGGTCATAAACGGTGCACCATTGGGCGTTGGGACACTTTCTTTTTTTATGGCTGTTCACCCTAAAGTTGTCCTGGACGGTTTCCAATTATGTCTTACTCACGCGCATAAAGAAAAATCAGTCCATCCATGTTTGAGCTATATAGCGGATCCAAAAACGCCTTGCTTGTCAAGTACGTGTTGTGGTGATAAGCCTTTTTGTTTTTCTTCTTCACTACTTCTTTACGATTTTTTTATTCTCTTTTAATCGCAGCGGTTTATAATGGATCATGTTGTGCAATCTTCCCGTATGGGAAAGGAGGGCGCGCGAGATGGAACAAAGAGAACGAAAAGCGGTCGCCATCGCGTTCATCGTATTGGCTCTCTACCTTTCTCCGCTGTACATGTTAGGCGAACACGCCCATATTCGCGTGCACGACAATATGGATTCGAACATCGCTTGGTATCGCGTGCTCGTTCGCAGCGGCCAACTGTTCGGCCCAATCGATGCCGTCATTCCGCAAGTGATCAACGGCTTACCGCGCAACGCCTTCGGCACCGAATTCAGCGGCATCGTGTGGCTGCACGCTTTGTTCCCCTCCATGGTGGCATACGCGCTCAGCCAGACGATCACGAGGGTATTCGCCTTTTTGGGTATGTATTGGCTGCTCAGGCGCCACTTTTTGCCTTCACCGGAATCATGGCTCATTCGCGTCGGGGCGGCGCTTGCTTTTGCGCTGACACCGTTTTGGCCGTCCGGCATGTTAAGCACGCTCGGCATGCCGCTGGCGCTTTGGGCGTTTCTGTCGATCCGCAACGGAGAAGCGACATGGAAAGAATGGCTGGCGATCATCTTGCTTCCGTTTTACGCCAGCTTTGTGCTCGGATTTTTCTTTTTCCTCGCCGCGATGGCGGCGGTGTGGCTGTTTGACGGCGTTGTCCGCAAGCAGTGGAACAAGCGGTTTTTCGCCGCGATCGCCCTGATGACAAGCTTGTTTTTGGCCATCGAGTACCGCCTCGTGTACTCGCTTGTCTTCAGCGGCGAACCGACGAGCCGGAACGAGTTCCTCTCCTCGCGGCTCAGCTTCGTCCACTGCCTTCGGTTGACGTTGAAAAACTATGTGCTCGGCCATACGCATGTGATGACCGTCCATGGGCCGATCATCTTGCCGGTGCTTTGGGCGGCGTTTTTTCTCGTTTTGCGCCGCCGTCAGCGCGGGCCATTGGAGCGGCGCTTCCTTTTGCTGTTTTGGTTGAACATCGCCTTATCGGCTTGGTATGCGTTTTGGTTTTACAAAGGGTGGCAGCCGCTGAAAGAACGGATTTCCCTTTTGAATACGTTCAATTTCGCCCGCTTCCATTTTTTGCGGCCGATGGTCATTTACGTCGATTTTGCCTTGGCCTTGCAAATCTTAGCCAAGGAACGGACCGCATGGCGGCGCCTCGTGCCGATCGCCTTGGCGCTGCAGCTGCTTTTGCTTGGCGGGTTTAACGAGGAAATCCGCTATCGCCTCGCTGGCACGCCGTCGTTCGAGCAGTTTTATTCCGAACATTTATTTACCAAAATCAAGCAATACATCGGCAAGCCGGTATCGTCCTACCGCGTCGCCAGCGTTGGGCTTCACCCGGCCATCGCTCAATACAACGGGTTTTATACGCTCGATACGTACAACAATTTTTACCCGTTATCGTATAAGCGGAAGTTTCGCCGCATCATCGCCAAGGAATTGGACAAAAACCCGGTGCTGAAAGACTATTTCGACCATTGGGGCAACCGCGTCTATTTGTTCTCGGCAGAGCTCGGAAAACATTATATGTTCACGAAACGATCGCATAAAGTCATCCATCATTTCGAGATCAACACAAAGGCATTCAAACAGCTTGGCGGCAAGTACATTTTTTCCTCCGTCCCGATCATGAACGCCCGCGACATCCATCTCCGCTTCTTGCGGGCGTTCACCGATCGACAGTCAGTATGGAAAATTTATGTATACGAAGTGGAGTGAAGGGAGGCAAGAAACACATGGTGGACAAACCATTGTTGGCCATCGTCGTCCCATGCTACAACGAAGAAGACGTGTTGCCGGAAACGATCCGGCGGCTGACCGCTTTGCTTGAGCAGCTGCTCGAAGAAGGAGCGGTCGCCATCGGCAGCCATATCGTTTTTGTCGACGACGGCAGCCGCGACCGGACATGGGCGCTCATTGAAGAAGAAAGCGAGCGCAACCCGTTTGTCTCCGGTGTGAAACTTGCTCGCAACGTCGGCCATCAGCGGGCGCTGCTCGCTGGGCTCGAAACCGTTCGGGCATACGCCGATTGTGCCGTGTCCATTGACGCCGATTTGCAAGATGATGTGGAGGCAATCCGCGAATTTGTGCAAAAATACCGCGAAGGGTATGACATCGTGTATGGCGTGCGGCGGAGCCGAAAGACAGACACGTGGTTCAAGCGTACGACCGCCCAAGCCTTTTATCGGTTCATGAGGGCCATCGGAATCGAGCTGATTTACAACCACGCCGATTTCCGTCTGATGAGCAAGCGGGCGCTCGATGAACTGAGCCGTTACACGGAAGTCAATCTCTTTTTGCGCGGGTTGGTTCCGCTCGTCGGCTTCCGCTCGACGTGCGTCTTTTACGACCGGCATGAGCGGTGGGCTGGACAGTCGAAATACCCACTCAAAAAGATGCTCGCCTTCGCCTTTGACGGCATCACGTCCTTAAGCGTCGCACCGATTCGCGCCATTACGCTCATCGGTTTTTTGGCCTTTCTCGCGAGCGGTGCGGCCGGGCTGTACGCCCTCATCAGCAAACTTCTCGGGCACGCCGAATCAGGCTGGACGTCGCTCATGATTTCCGTTTGGTTCATCGGCGGGCTGGTGCTCATGAGCCTCGGCCTCATCGGGGAATACATCGGCAAAATTTATCAAGAGGTGAAACGGCGGCCCCGGTTTGCGGTCGAAAAAACCGTGCAGCTGCCGCTTCCATCAGAAAGGGAGAAAACACCAGCCCGCCTGTAGGAAGGCATAGGTGATCCAAAACCGAAAAGGTCGGACGGATCAATCGGATCCGCTTGAACATCTCCTGCTTTCACTTGCGGCCTGGCAGCAGCCTCCTTCGATTCGATATAGATGCAACGAAAAAGTTTAACATATCCTTGATGGAAAAGTCGCTTGTCCATTTTTCGACTGTCGAAGGCAAGCCACAGGCTTGCCTCCGTCACGCCAAGGCGTGACGGAAGACCCGAACAACCACCCGCTTCACAGACCCATACATGGGTCTGAAAGCGGCGTTGTTCGGTCGCCCGACAGTCGATCAAATGCTCGGTAAAAGCTACAAATGTTAAAGCTTCAAATTGCATCTATATAGATGCAACGAAGAAGTTTAATATATCCTTGACGGAAAAGTGGTTTGTCCATTTTCGACTGTCGAAGGCAAGCCTGTGGCTTGGAAGACCGAACAACGACTCGCTTCACAGACCCATTCATGGGTCTGGAAGCGGCGTTGTTCGGTCACTCGACAGTCGGATGCAATCACTGGTAAAAACGAAAAATGGTAAAGCTTTAAATTGCATCTATAGAGATGATAAAAAGAAAGGGTGTCCCAGAAGGATCGGGACACCCTTTCTGATTACCATATATAGCATCAATCGCCCTCGGCTCGCTTACGACGGAAACAACACGCCAAGCGCTTTTTTCAGCTGCACATCATGGTTCGGATCGCGGACGGCTTCCATGATTTTCGTTTGCAGCACATCCGCCGTCGTCTCATCGATTCGTCCCGTAACCGGCAGCTGATTCGCTTTTTGGAACGCTTGAACGGCTTGTTCGGTTTCTTTGCTGAAGTAGCCGTCCGTGCGGCCCGGGTTGAAGCCAAGCCCTTTGAGCATTTTTTGCGCATTGGCGATTTGCTCGTCGTTCATGTCATACCGAAGCGGTTTTTCCACATGAAGCGGAGCGACGTGGAAATAATCCGGCTGCGCCACCGCGACATCCGGCTTGATCCCTTTTTTATGGATCCAATGCCCGTCCGGCGTCAGCCATTTGTACAGCGTCAATTTGATGTTGCTGCCGTCGCCCATCGGGATCGCCTGCTGCACCGTCCCTTTGCCGAACGTTGCCTCGCCGACCAGCTTGTAGCCGCCCGCTTCCTTCATCGCTCCCGCCAAAATTTCCGACGCGGATGCGCTTCCTTTGTCGATGAGCACAACGATCGGGTATGGCTTTTTCGCCGTTAAATCGGAATAAAACTTTTGCCGATCGCCATCGCGTTCTTCAATTTGTACATATGGTTTGCCTTTCGGGATGAGCTGTTTCAAAATTTCCTCAACGCTTTGCAAATAGCCGCCCGGATTGCCGCGCACATCGATGATCAAGCCATCAATATGTTCGGCCTCAAGCTTCGCCAATTTCTTTTTAAAATCGGCGGCCGTGTTTTCCGAAAACGACGTAATTTGCAAATAGCCCGCCTTTTTGCCGTTGTATGTTTTGATCGAGTCATACACCGTCTGAATCGGAATTTCGTCGCGGACGACTTTGACTTTCATCACGTTTTTGACGCCGGGGCGCAAAATGTCAAGCTCCACCGTTGTTCCTTTCTTGCCGCGGATTTTCAATACCGCTTCATATAAATCAAGCCCTTCCAGGCTTTCTCCGTTGACGCGCAAAATTTGATCGTTCGGCTTCAGACCCGCTTTTTCCGCCGGCGAGTTTTTGATCGGAGCCACGATCGTCACCTTGCCGTCGATCATGCTCACTTCGGCGCCGATCCCCTCAAACGATGAGTCGAGCGACTCGTTGAACTGCTCCGTCGTTTCCGCATCCATGTAGACGGAATACGGGTCATGGAGCGTGTTGATCATACCTTGAATGGCGCCTTCCGTCAGTTTTTCTTCATCCACTTTCTCCACGTACCGATTCTTAATGAGCTCATACGCTTGCCGGATTTTTTTCATCTCTTCGCTGTCGTTCGTCGACTTGGACGGCTCATTCGAAACAATCGTCGAAAGCGAGCCTTCCATCGGGCGGTCCGCCAACTGAAGGCCAGCGTACGTCCCTCCCGCCCCAATGAGCATCGATATGGCCATCAATGCGGCCGTCGTCGATTTTTTCACGTTGCTTCCTCCTCACCCTATGCTTGACCTTCCCCACCGCTTGCTGCGGTGCGAGAAGGGGGCTTTCTCCTCGCTCCTCCGTCAGTGAAGCAAATGAACATCCCTTCCGCCCCAACGCTGACGGCTTTTGCAAAACACGAAAAGGAAAAGCACCGCCTCACGCCGTGCCATGCCTTTATCTTCATCATATGTTGGGCTTGTACCGAGTATGCTAGTGCGTTGCCCATCCTTTACTAGTTTACACGCTCCTTGTTGATTTCTCAACTCATACAGAGCGGAAAAAGAGGCACCCCTCGCCCTTGGCGGCGAACGATGCCTCTTTTTGATTCGTCTTCTTGGCACGATCTAGGAGGGCGGTGAAAAACGGCTGATTCCCTTACTCAATGGGGGGAATGGGCGAAAAGCAGGATCGATGCAACAAGGTTTTTCTAATTGAGAAATGACATGGTAAAGCCGTATTCACGATTAAATCACCAGCCTCCTAGAATGGAAGCCAAACCAATGAACCGCACAAAAACGAAACGCTTTCACCCCTCTTTTGGCAAGTCGATGAGCATCAACCGCGATCCTTTGTTCGTTGCGAGGCCAAGAACCGGCGTTTCCGTGATGCGGGCCGCATCGCGCCGTTCGAGATGGGCCTCGCCGTTTAACGTCAAATCTCCCTCAATGACAAAGACAAAGATGTTCCGCCCTTCTGGCTGAGTAAACGTCAGCTCATGCCCGGCTTCCAAATCGGAAAGATAAATCGTCAAATCTTGATGAATGTGAGCAATCCCCGGGGAAGACGGGTGTTTCGTGACAATCGGCAACAAGGCGTTTTTCATCTTGTCGACCGGAAACTCGGTTCGCTCGTATGACGGCGGCAATCCGTATTGCTCCGGCAAAAACCAAAGTTGCAAAAAATTCACTTCTTCTGTCGCCGACGGATTCACTTCCGAATGGACGATGCCGGTGCCGGCCGACATCCGCTGCACGCCGCCAAACGTCGTCACCGCTTTATGCCCCGTGCTGTCTTCATGTTGCAAGTACCCCTTTAACACGATTGACACAATTTCCATCTCCCGGTGTGGGTGAGCGCCAAAACCAGCAAGCGGCGCAACGAAATCGTCGTTTAACACCCGCAGCGGGCCAAATTGAACGTTGTTCGGATCATAATACTCGCCAAACGAAAAGCTATGGTATGTTTTCAGCCAGCCGTAATCGGCGTAATAACGGGATGAAGCCCGGTCGATGCGAATCATTCCTTCTTCACTCCTTAAATAGATGGTCGTTTTTTTAAAAATCTCGAATTCGAGATAATTATACAAAAAGAAGAAGAGACCTGTCAATGACTGGAACAAACAGGCCTCGATCCTTCCCCATCGTCGAATGCTTTTCATCGGTCATCTGTCCCTTTCAGCAACAGGTCAATCATCGAAACGACAGCCCCCGTTCGAAGGCTTTACCCCGCACAGCACGACAGTTTCGAGACATCTTGGTCAAACGTCAGCGCCGCCAGCTTCAGCCCTTCCGCCATCGTTAAATACGGGGCCAACGTTCGGCGAAGGTCGTCGATCGTTAATCCGAATTGAATCGCCAACGCTGCGGCGTAAATGACCTCGCCGGCATGGTCAGCGACGATGTGGGCGCCCAGCAGCTTGCCCGTACGGGCCTCAGCGACAAGTTTAAACACCCCCGTCGTTTCCCGGTTGACGATGGCGCGCGGCACCGCCTCAAGCGGCAGGACGGACGTTTTCACGTCATACCCGTTTTCTTTCGCCCGCTGTTCGGTCAAACCGACAGTGGCGATGGCCGGATGGGTGAACGTCACCGCCGGAACGACGGCCGTATCCCAGCGCTTGTTCAGCCCGCCGACGGCATTGGCCGCGGCAACGGCTCCCTGATAGGCCGCGACATAGACGAACTGCGGGCCGAGCGTGACATCGCCTGCCGCATAAATATACGGGTTCGTCGTCCGCGCATATTCATCAATCAAAATTTCTCCGCGCGCCCCAACTTCCACACCGGCCGCCGGCAAATTCAACGCCGCCGTGTTCGGCGTCCGCCCCGCCGCCACAAGCAGTTCATCCGCTTCAACGACCCGGATGCGTCCGTCCACGTTCACATACACGTTTTTCGTATTCCCGTCTTGTTCGACCCGTTCAAATGAAGCACCGGTGATGACGCGGATGCCTTGTTCTGTGAGCGCCCGCGTCATCGCTTCGGAAATTTCCGGGTCATACTCTTTCAGCAGGCGCGAGCTTCGCTGCATCAACGTCACCTCCGAGCCGAGATGGTGGAACAGCTGTCCCAACTCCATCCCGATGTAGCCGGCGCCGATGACGGCGAGCCGCTTCGGCACTTTTTTCAGTTCAAGCAAGGTCGTGCTGGTCAAGTAGTCGACATCATGAAGTCCCGGAATATCCGGCACGGCCGGGGAAGCGCCTGTCGCAATCAAAAACCGTTTCGCCGACAGCGTTTGGCCGTTGACTTCAATCGTTTGACCATCGACAAATCGTGCTTCCCCTCGGATGAAATCGAACCCGTACTCTCTGATCAAGTCTGCATATTTCGCTTGGCGAAGCTGCTCGACCAGTTCATTTTTTTGCTTCACTAACAGCGCCAAATCAACCGGACCAGCGGATGTATGCAGGCCGAGAAACGGATGATTTCGCGCCAACGCATAGATTTCACCGGCCCGAAGCAATGTCTTGGATGGTACGCAGCCGATATTGACGCATGTCCCCCCGACTGTGCCGCGTTCGACCATGGCGACTTTCGCTCCATATTTCACGGCTTCAATCGCTGAAGAAAACGCGGCCGCGCCGGAACCAATGATGATGTAGTCATACTCTCTTTCGCCAGCAGTGGCAGGGCTGGCTGGTGCGGCGACCTCCTCGATATCCCCCGGCTCGTAATGAGCGTTTTTGACCGCTTGTCTCGCCATGTCAACGTCGGCGTCCTCGGGCAGCGCGAATACTGCTTCACCGCGCCGGAAGCTGACATCCATCAGCTTAGCCCCAACCGCGCTCAGCGCTCTGGCGACATGTTGTTCACAACCGGTGCATGTCATGCCTTGGACGGTCATTCGATATGTTTTCATGGTAAAAAACACTCCTTATCAACAAATGTCTAACAGCGGGTCATGCGAATCAATAGGCAATGGTAAGTAGCCGTGATCTCCCCGTGCACCAAAAAGCGCTGTTCGTATTCGCGCATCATGGCTTTGAAGACAGACGGACGTTGGCAATAGCGGCCAACCATGCTATTTGTGGCACCGATATGGCGCAGCGATAGAAAAAAGTCACGGACAGATGGAAATCGCTCCGTTTCCATCCATTCAAACCCATCAATGTGGGCAGCAGGGGCAGCTTGCTGGCAGCGGTCGATCCATTCCGCCAGGGTTGGAAAAGCCGGGCCGATGCGAAACGGTTCATGGATGTTCTCCGCTTTCAGCGCCAACGAAAAGGAAGTATGCAATTCGTGGAACGTACGGGCGCCGAAAGTGGAAAACACAAGACACCCTCCCTCACTTAACGCTCGGTAGAGGCGGGCGATCGTGTTGACGGGGTCATTCAGCCATTGAAACGTTGCATTGGAAATGATTAAATCATACGGCTCATTCCATGTCATATCCTCGATATCCGCGCATATCCATGTCACATCTTCGCCGCAAACCCGTTCCTGCGCAACGGTGATCATGCCTGGCGCAATGTCGACTGCGGTCATGCGCGCGTGCGGGAACATACGGCACAGTTTTTCAGTGAGATAGCCTGTGCCGCAGCCAACTTCTAAAATGTTGTGGGGGCGTATGCCAATGCAGTCAGCCAAGAGATCGGCCATTGTTTTTTGGACATTAGCAAACTGGTCATACGTTTTCGCACGCTCGCTAAACCGCTTTCGCATGAGCTGCTTGTCAATCATCGGTCTCACCAACCCATGTTTGAATAAGATGAACACATGTCTCGGTTTGGGTCCAAAATGGAACGTGCCCTGTATCGGGCAACAACGCCATGGTGGCGTTGGGAGCGCGCTCAGCGATATAGCGCGCTGCAGCGGGTGGACAAATCACATCTTGCTCGCCGTGGACGACCAGCATTGGGGCGGAGATATCCGGCAAAAACGGACGTGCATCGGCCTCGACCAAATAATCAAGCCCGATCAGCAGTTCATCAACCCGATCGCAGTAAAAAAATGCGGAAATATCGCCCTCTTCGCTTTTGGACCATAATGAAGCAAGAAACGCCGCGATCGTGTCAGCCGGCCGTGCTTGCAGCTGTGTTTTCATCCTCTTGACGATCCGCGGATGCCATCCGGCTTCATAACCGTCTTCGGCAACAAAACGGCTCGTGCCGCCGATCAAAATAAGGCGGGAGACCCGCTCGGGGTAAGCATGGGCCAACTCCAGCGCCACAAGCGAACCGAGCGACCAGCCGATGACTGCTGCGCGTTCCTGAAGCGCCTGTTCCGCTCGTTTTCGAAAGCAATGGATCGTTTCAATTCCCTTCCATTCGACGGCTGTCACGTTTCCGCTTAGTGATAACGAATCGAGCAGCGGGGCAAAAATCCCCGCTTTCATTCCCCATCCCGGAATGCAGACGATATTCATCGGATCCCCCCTCACTTTGCGCCGTCATGTACAAAATCCACTTGGGGCGCTAGTTGGTTTCCCCCAAGCTTCGGTCCTTCACCTTGATCTTCTCATCCCGTAAATCGCATCTGTCCCCCTTTCACTGCTATTTGTAAACCAATAATAAATAAAAGTTTACATTAATCGTATCACAGGCAAGCGATGGCCACAATCTTTTTTCATTCCCAGCGGGTTGAGGAGGATGTCCCACATTCATCACCGCCAAAACCAAAATAGCATCAAAGCGGAATGGCAGGGAATTTGCCTGCCGATGATGTCAAATCAATCAAAAAAATACGCAACTTGTCCTGCCAAAAGACAGACAAGTTGCGCAATGCCACCTACCGTTCGAAATTAGAAAGGAATATAGTCAAGCGGATTGACCGCATTCGTTTTCGCCTCGTTCCAGCCGCCGCGGTGCAGTTCAAAATGAAGATGCGGACCGGTCGAATGACCGGTATTGCCCATGTAGCCAATCACTTGCCCTTTGCGGACGTGCTGCCCTTCGCCAACAAGACGCGCTTCCAAATGGGCGTACACGGTCGTATAGGTTTGCCCATTAATCACATGACTGATGAAAATGACGTTGCCATAGCTGCTAGAATAATAGGACCGGAACACGATGCCATCTGCGGCCGCCACAACGGGAACGACAGCAGCCCGCTTGCCGATGTCGACTCCCGGATGGAAGTCCGTGCCGCCAAACCGGTAGCCAAAGCCCGAGGTGATCGGCCCGTTGGCCGGCCGGGTAAACGCTCCGCTCGATACAGGCGGCGTGCTGCCGCCGGATGGCGTTTCCCCTGACGATGCTTCACCACTGTCAGACCAAGTGTACGTACGCGCCCGTTGTTTCGCTGCTTCTTCCGCCCGTTTTTGCCGCTCAAGTTCGGCAAGCTGTTGTTTCACTGCCGCTTCTTGTTTGGCGATCAGCTCTTTTTCCTCTTCGAGCGCCATCTTATGATCATGCTCTTCTTCCTCTCTTTGCTTCAAATCGGCCATCAGGCGATTTTTTTGCTCCAGCTGGCCCGCGAGTTTCGATTGCAGCTGCTTCAATTCTTGCAAATCCGCTTGCAACTTGTTCCGCTTCTCCGTCAATTCGGCTTCCTTTTTCTCTTTTAACGCTTTATCGGCTTCCTGCTCGCGGATGATTTGTTGGTCCGCTTCCATGATCGTCGTCACGGCGCTCATCCGGTCAATGAAGTCGCTGAAGCTTTGCGCGCCAAGCAATACTTGCAAGTAGCTGATCGTCCCGCCGCTTTCCTGCAAGGAACGGAGCCGCTCTTTCAAAATTTCATTTCGCTTTTCAATGCGTTCTTGAATTTCGGCAATTTCTTGTTTTAATTCGTCAATGGCTTGCTCCGTTTGGTCAATGTCGACGCTGACGTTGCGGATTTTGCCGCTCGTTTCCTCAATGGCCATGTTCAGCTTTTCAATATCGTTGGCGACTTGTTTTTGCTGCGATTGAAGGGCTTCGATGTTTTTTTGCGCCTCGCTGATTTGTTCCTGCACCTCTGACCGCTTCGAACGAAGCGCGTCGATCTCCCCTCGCTTTTGTTCGATATCACGAGTGCTGACGGCATCCGCCGCCGGCGGCAGAACGCCAAGACCGAGCGCCGCGGCGACGGCGAGCGCCATCATATTTTTCTTCTTCATCGCTTTCCCCTCTCCCTATGTATGATTCTTTTTTACACTTTCAAAAACTTGCGCACGGACATGACGCTTCCCCAAATGCCGATGCCCGCGCCAATCGCCAGCAGCAGTGCGCTCAACTGCCACATAAACGGCGAAAACGGAAGAAGTTCAAAAAACGGCAAGGAAACCCGCTGTTCATACACTTGATACACGTTGTAGTACACGATCGAAAGCGCCGCGATCGGGAAGAGAGCGCCGAGCATTCCAAGCCATAACCCTTCCAAAAAGAACGGCCAGCGGATAAATCCGTTCGTCGCACCCACGAGCCGCATAATTTCGATTTCGCGACGGCGGGCGAAAATCGTAATTTTGATCGTGTTGGAGATGAGAAACATTGCCGTAAACAACAATCCGAGAATGAGCACGAGCCCCACGTTGCGCGCCACTTTCAGTGCGTCAAACAGCCTCTCGACCGTCCCTTGGCCATAATTGACTTTATGGACGAACGGCAATGTTTCGATTTGTTTGGCGATTTTCACCGTATCTTGCGGGCGGGCCGCTTTCACGACGTATACATCGCTCAACGGGTTGTCCTGTTCAAATAATCGGAACGACGAGCCTTCGTCCCCCATGCTTTTGATCAGCCGCTTCAGCTCTTCGTCCTTTGATGAATAGCGCACTTCCTTGACGTTTGGAATGGCTTCAATTTGCCGGCGCAAAGCGTTTTTTTGCTGGTTGTCGGCCGTCAGCTCGATATGGACGCGAATTTCGACATCGTTTTCGACTTTCTGGGCAAAATGGTTGATGTTGAACATGACGACAAAAAAGACGCCGACAAGCAACAGCGTCACCGTAACGGCGCTCGCGGACGCAAACGTCATCCAACCGTTGCGGCCAAGGCTTTTGATGCTTTCCCGGACGTGGCGCTTAAACGTATGAAGCGTCATAGCCGTATTCCCCCCTCGCCTCGTCGCGGACGATTTTCCCGTTTTCGATGGCGATGACGCGCCGCCGGGTCGCGTTGACGATCTCTTTATTGTGAGTCGCCATCACAATCGTCGTTCCCCGGTCATTGATTTTTTCAAACAGCTCCACAATGCCCCATGAGGTTTCCGGGTCCAAGTTTCCTGTCGGTTCGTCGGCAATCACGATTTTCGGGGAGTTGACGATTGAGCGGGCGATCGAGACGCGCTGTTGTTCGCCACCGGACAATTCGTTCGGATAAGAGCGGATTTTATGTTTGAGGCCGACTAGGTCGAGTACTTCCATCACTTTTTTGCGGATCACTTTCGGCGATTCTTCAATGACTTCCAAGGCAAAGGCCACGTTTTCGTATACGTTGAGCTTCGGAAGCAACTTGAAATCTTGGAACACAACGCCGATATGGCGGCGCAAAAGAGGAACTTTGCTGTCTTTCAGCTTGGCAAGGTTGACGCCGTTGACCATAATGGTCCCGCTCGTCGGCTTTTCCTCGCGGTACATCATTTTAATAAACGTCGACTTCCCAGCTCCGCTGGGCCCAACGACGTAGACGAATTCTCCTTGCTTGATGCGAACGTTGATGCCGTTTAACGCCACAACGCCGTTTGGATAAGTTTTGTATACATCTTGCATTTCAATCATCATAATCACCTAATTTTCGACTATATAGATGCAATTTGAGGCCTTCATATTTACGGCTTGGATCATTTGATCGACTGTCGAGCGGCCGAACAACGCCCCTTTCAGACCCATGCATGGGTCTGTGAAGCGAGTGGTTGTCCGCCCCCGCCACGCCTTAGCGTGACGGAGGCAAGCCACAGGCTTGCCCTCGACAGTCGAAAATGGATAAACATCTTTTCCGTCAAGCATATTTCACTTGCTGCCATTTCTCGAGCTGTTTCGCGTGAATCTTGCAAAATTCCGCAAGGATTATTATAACACGATTTTCTATTGTCGAATTTTACATTTATATTTCAAATCGGGAACAATGGAGAAACTAGGACAAAAGACGCAAAAACAGAAAACACCGCCCAGTTCTTGAGCGAACAAGGCGGTGCACTTTCCTTGAGTGAAACGATCTTTTCTTTCAAAGAGTCAGAAACATCCATCCATTATTTTTTCGCGGCCAGCCACTCGGCCACTTTGTCGGCGTCTTCCCCTTTAATGATTCCTGCCGGCATCGTGCCGCGGCCGTTGGCGATAATGTTTTTAATTTCATCTTTGGAATACTTGCTTCCAACCTTTTGCAAGTTCGGGCCGACCCCGCCCGACAGGTCTTGTCCATGACAGGACGCACAGTTTTGTTTAAAAATTTGCTCGGCGGACGCGGCGGTATCCCCTCCACCATTGTTGCCGTTGTTGTTCCCAGCGTTATCCCCGCCACCTCCGCATGCCGCGAGCGCGAGCGAAACGCCAAGGAACATCGCAGCCAACTTCCATTTCATGGCGAACTCCCCCTCAAACGAAAAATTCCGTTCCCCATTTATTATAACCGATTTCTTCCCCTGTTACGTACGTTGAAATCCCTCGCCGAGCACCTCAGCAGCGTTCGCAACGATGACAAACGCTGTCGGATCAATGGTTCGGACGATTTGTTTCAATTTCGTGAACTCCGATTGGGCGACGACGCACATCAACACCGGGCGCTCATGTTGCGTGTAGCCGCCATACGCCGGCAAGCGCGTCACTCCGCGGTCGATTTCGTGTAAAATGGCGCGGCGCACTTTTTCCTCTTCTTTTGTAATAATCAGAGCGATTTTCGAATACCCAAGCCCGACTTGGACGAGATCGATCGTTTTGCTTGTCACATACAACGCGATCAAGGCATAGAGCGCCCGTTCGATATCAAACACAAACGCCGCGGTCAACACGATCAAGCCATCGATGAAAATCACGCACATCCCAAGCGACAGCCCGGTATATTTATGGATGATTTGCGCCGCCAAATCAGTGCCGCCGGTCGACGCCCGGCCGCGAAACACCATGCCAAGGCCGAGCCCAACGCCGATGCCGCCAAAAATCGCGCCAAGAAGCGGATTTGTCGTCGCCGGCTCCATCTCTTTCGTCAAATAGACAACAAGCGGCAAAAACACCGTCCCGACAAACGTTTTCACGCCAAACTGCCGGCCCAAAAGCACAACACCAGCGATAAAGAGCGGAATGTTGAGCGCCCATTGGACATACGCCGGTTCAATGCCGAACAGCGCATGCATGATCGTGCTGATGCCGCTCACTCCGCCCGAGGCGATCCGATTCGGCAGCAAAAACACGTTAAACGCCACAGCGACGATCGCCGCGCCGATCAGAACATACGCATACTCCAAAGCCGCCTCCACCGCCGGAGGCATGGTCTTCTCTCTTCGCTTCCGCATGCTTCCCCACCTTCCTCTGTGAGTATAGCATGCCCGTTTTGGCAAGTAAATGACAGCCGATTAACGCGATAATGGTCTGCTATGCTAAAGGAAAAAAGGACGATCCGATGATCGCCCTAGCCAAAAAATACAAGCCTCAATACACATCCCCGCGGTTGCCGATCGCCTCAATATAGATGATTCGTTCTTCATGATCGATGCGAAACAAAACACGATATGTTCCGACCCGCAGCCGATATAATCCATCCTGCCCCTTCAACTTTTTTATATCCCCCTGCGGCGGGATCGCAAGCAACCCTTGCAGCCCGAAAGCTAATCGTTCTTGAACATCTTTGTCTTGACGAGCGATGAATTTGACTGCGGCCCTACGGTAAATCAACTTGTAGCCCGAATTCACGCTTGGCTTCTCCCCCGGTGATATATCCTTCATCGCTTTGCAGCTGCTGGCGCTCTTCTTCCGTCAACGCTTCTTCTTCATCTGTTTCGTCAATCCGCTCCCATACCATTCGTTCCTTTCTGGACCGATCAAGCAAGTACATCAAAAAATCGTACGCTGTTTGATGATCCGTTTCATCCAACCGGTCAATCAGTTCGTAAAGCAATTGTTTGCGCACAGCCAAAGCCATCGCCCTCCTTTTTCCTTATCATTACCTTCAGCGTATCACGAAAGCATAGATGCGTCAAAAGGCCAAAACACGATTTTGAAGCGAAAAAAAGGACGATCCGATGATCGTCCCTTTACTTCAACTTCGCACGCAAATACGCGTCAATAAACACATCAATTTCCCCATCCATCACCGCTTGCACATTGCCGACCTCGACGTTCGTCCGATGGTCTTTGACAAGCGAATACGGATGGAAGACGTACGAACGGATCTGGTTCCCCCAGCCGATTTCTTTTTGCTCGCCGCGCAGCTCGGCCAGTTCAGCTTGCTGCTCCTCGAGTTTCTTTTGGTACAATTTCGCCTTCAACATATTCATCGCTTTTTCGCGGTTTTTGATTTGCGACCGCTCCGATTGGCACGTGACGACAATCCCGGTCGGCAAGTGGGTGATGCGCACGGCCGAGTCGGTCGTGTTGACGTGCTGCCCGCCCGCGCCGCTTGAGCGGTACGTGTCGATTTTCAGCTCTTCCGGCCGGATCTCAATTTCAATGTTATCATCCAATTCCGGCACAACCTCGCACGACACGAACGACGTATGGCGGCGGCCTGAGGCGTCAAACGGCGAGATGCGGACAAGCCGGTGCACCCCTTTTTCCGCTTTTAAATAGCCGTAGGCATTTCGGCCTTTAATGAGCAGCGTGACGCTCTTGATCCCGGCTTCCTCGCCCGGCAGGTAGTCGAGCGTTTCCACTTTAAACCCTTTTTTCTCCGCCCAGCGCGTATACATGCGCAACAGCATCGACGCCCAGTCTTGCGACTCGGTGCCGCCTGCGCCGGGATGGAGTTCCAAAATCGCATTGTTTTGGTCGTACGGCTCGTTGAGCAGCAGCTGCAGCTCGAACTCGCTGAAGTCTTTCATCAGCTTTTTCGCTTCCTCCACAAGCTCGGCTTGCAGCTCGTCATCCGGCTCTTCCTTAAGCAGTTCGTACGTCACTTCCAAGTTGTCAAACCGTTCTTCAAGCGAGGAAAATTCCTCGACGAGGTCTTTGAGCGCATTCGCTTCGGAAATGACTGCCTGCGCCGCCTTCTGGTCATCCCAAAAGTTGGGCGCCGCCATCTGTTCTTCTAATTCACGAATACGCGCCTGCTTCGTGTCGAGGTCAAAGAGACCCCCTGATTTCCGCTAATCGCTTAGCCATTTTCTCGAGCTCTTGCTTAATTTCCACCAAATCGATCATGTTGTCCTCACCTCATCATGAATATAGTATGCCAATGATTCATATCTGCCATTCAAAAGGGAGGCGGAGCCTCCCTTTATTATTTATAAACGGTTATACCACTCTTCCGCAACAATGTTTATATTTTTTCCCGCTCCCGCACGGGCACGGGTCGTTTCGGCCGACGCGCACCGCCTTGCGGACCGGTTTTCTCTTCGGTTCTTCGCCGTCTTCTTTCGGGTGAACCGCTTCGCCTTTGGCCACCTCTTGGCGCTCAAGGTTATGGTGAATTTCCGCCTTCATAATATAGGTGGCGACTTCCTCTTCAATCGCCGCAATCATCTCCTCAAACATGGCGTAGCCTTCCATCTGATATTCGCGCAGCGGGTCAACTTGCCCGTACGCACGCAAATGAATGCCTTGGCGAAGCTGCTCCATCGCGTCGATATGGTTCATCCATTTCATATCGACAGCGCGCAAGACGACGACGCGTTCAAACTCGCGCATTTGTTCCGGCGGAATTTGCGCTTCTTTCTCATCATAGCGCGCCTTCACTTTCGCCCAAATGAGCTCGATCATCTCTTCGGGCTCTTTGCCGCGCAAGTCCGCTTCCGTCACATCCCCTTCCGGAAGCAGATGGGCATTGAGATACTCAACGAGCCCTTTCAAATTCCATTCTTCCGGAACCTCTTCTTTCGGCGTATGAGCGTTGACGACGCGCTCGATCACCGATTGGATCATCTTTTCGATAATGCCGCGCAAGTTGTCGGAATCGAGCACCTCATAGCGCTGGCGGTAAATGATTTCCCGCTGCTCGCGCAGGACATCGTCATATTGAAGCAACTGTTTGCGGGCGTCGAAGTTGTTGCCTTCGACCCGTTTTTGCGCCGACTCGACCGCTTTCGTCACCATTTTGCTTTGGATCGGCTGCGAATCGTCCATTCCAAGGCGGTCCATCATCGCCATTAAGCTTTCCGAGCCGAAACGGCGCATCAATTCATCTTCAAGCGACAAGTAAAACTGCGACACCCCAGGATCGCCTTGACGCCCGGAACGGCCGCGCAGCTGGTTGTCGATCCGCCGGCTTTCGTGACGCTCCGTGCCGATGACCGCGAGCCCGCCAAGCTCCTTAACTCCTTCGCCAAGCTTAATGTCCGTCCCGCGCCCAGCCATGTTCGTCGCGATCGTCACCGCGCCTTTTTGCCCGGCTTGGGCGATGATCTCCGCCTCTTTCGCATGGTTTTTCGCGTTTAAGACATTGTGCGGGATGCCGCGCTTTTTGAGCATCTCTGACAACATCTCGGACGTTTCGATCGCCACCGTGCCGACCAACACCGGCTGCCCTTTCGCATGGCGGGCGGCGATGTCCTCAACCACGGCGCGGAACTTCCCTTCCATCGTCCGATAAATCAAATCCGGACGGTCTTCACGAATGACCGGCCGATTCGTCGGAATGACGACGACGCGCATATTGTAAATGTTGCGGAACTCTTCCTCTTCCGTCTTCGCCGTCCCCGTCATCCCCGCCAACTTTTCATACATGCGGAAGTAGTTTTGGAACGTAATCGTGGCTAAGGTCATCGACTCATTTTGAATCTCGAGCCCTTCCTTCGCCTCGATGGCTTGATGGAGCCCGTCGCTGTAGCGGCGGCCGTGCATCAAACGCCCGGTGAACGGGTCGACGATGATCACTTTTCCGTCTTGCACGACGTAATCGACGTCGCGCTGCATCGTTACGTGCGCCCGCAGCGCCAGCTGAATGTGGTGGTTGAGCGTGACGTGTTTCAAATCAAACAAGTTGTCGATGCCAAACGCCCGCTCGGCTTTGTTGATCCCTTCTTCCGTCAGCTGGACGCTTTTCGTTTTTTCATCGTATGTGTAATCGACATCTTTGCGCAACGTGCGCACAAACGCATTCGCCTGCACGTACAGCTTTGTCGACTTTTGCGCCGTGCCGGAAATAATGAGCGGCGTCCGCGCCTCATCGATCAAAATCGAGTCGACCTCGTCGATGATCGCGTAATAGAGCGGCCGCTGCACAATATGCTCCTTATAGAGGACCATGTTGTCGCGCAAATAGTCGAAACCAAACTCGTTGTTCGTTCCGTACGTAATGTCGGCATTGTACGCCGCTTGCTTCTCCTCGCGCGACATGCCGCTTAAGTTCAAGCCGACGGTCATGCCTAAAAACTCATACAGCTTGCCCATTTCCGTCGCATCGCGCGTCGCCAAGTATTCGTTGACCGTCACGACATGCACGCCGCGCCCGGTCAAGGCGTTCAAATAGACAGGCATCGTCGCCGTCAACGTTTTCCCTTCCCCGGTTTTCATCTCGGCGATGTCGCCTTCATGCAAGACGACGCCGCCCATAATTTGCACTTTATATGGGTACAAACCGAGGACGCGCTTCGCTCCTTCGCGCACAACAGCAAACGCCTCAACAAGCAAGTCATCGAGCGATTCGCCTTGCTGATAGCGGGCTTTAAACTCCTCGGTTTTTTGCCGCAGCTGTTCATCGGACAGTCGGGCCATCTCCGGACCGAGCGCATCCACTTGATCCGCAATTTTCTCCAGTCTTGCCAACTGACGCTTGTTCGGGTCAAATACTTTTTTTAAGACTCCAAGCATAGGAAACGCTCCTTATTTTTCATGGACTCACTTATTCATCATATCATTATACAGGGATCAGTGACAACTGTTGTACAGGCTGGGAGAGGGGCATGTCCAAGAGAGGGGATCACGCCTTGGACGGAAGCTGCTCAATCACCGCTTCCGCATGGTGAAGGCGCCGATTCAGCGCATCAATTTCAAAACTTTTCTCCTCCACTTTTTCACGAATTTTGCGAAGCCATAGTTGCACATCATCCACAAGCTGCGTTTCGACGCGATAAAGCGTTTCTTTCACTTTCGCCAACTCCGCTTCCACACGGTCTAATCTTGTTCAAGACGGCTGATGCGCCCGTTCATTTCATCGACGCGGCCTTCAAGCGCTTCAACGCGAGCCGTCAGCGAACCCATTTGCCCGCTCATTTCTGCTAAACGGCCGTCGATCTGCACAAAACGCTCATTCATTTGAGCAAAGCATTCGTCAATCCGAGCAAACTGTTCATCAATCTGGGCAAACCGCTCATCAATTCGCGCAAACCGTTCGTCAATCTGCGCAAACCGTTGGCGAGTTTCTTCTTGGAACGCCAAAAATCCTTTTTCCATGTTGTCCAACTTGGACCATATTCGACGCAGCAGTTCCTCCATCGTTCCCCCTTTTGCTTCCTTCACGCATATTATAACATCCCCTGCCAAAAAAAGCAGGGGATGCGCATAGGGAGAGTCAGTCAAGACTTTGTGGAGAACATTTTTTCGGTTCACTACGGGCGTTGTCAATCACTAGTTAGCGAACCATTTTCAGGAATTAATATCGTAAG